>NZ_CP019701.2:667857-1001785 GCF_002005205.3 Rhizobium rhizogenes
CCGGCGAGAGCGCCAGCGATGTTCTGCGCCGCGCCGACACGGCCCTTTACGAAGCCAAGAATACCGGCCGAAACCGCTTCGTGATCTACGAAGCGGCCCGGTAGCCGCGTTGCGGCCTCAGTTCGATTTCGCGGCGCCGCCATCCACGCGCAGCATGGTGCCGGTGATGTAGCTTGCCGGTACCGAGCAGAGAAAGGCGCCGGCGGCGGCGAATTCCTCCACCGTGCCGAGGCGGCCGGCAGGAATGCTCTTGACGGAAGCCTCGCGGATTTCCTCGACGCTTTTGCCCAGGCGCTTGGCGTTGGCGCCGTCCAGCTCGTCGATGCGGTCGGTGTGAATGCGGCCGGGCAGAAGCAGGTTGGAAGTGATGCCGAAACCGGCCACTTCGGTAGACAGCGTCTTGCTCCAGCCCACCAGCGCGCCACGCAGCGTGTTGGACAGCGCCAGATTGGCGATCGGCTCGAACACGCCGGAGGAGGCGACGGTCAGGATGCGGCCAAAACCCTGTTCCTTCATCTGCGGCAGCAGCGCATTGGTAAGGGTGATGACGCGCAGCACCATCGACTGGAAGAAGGTATCCAGTTTCTCGCCCGTCATCTCCTGTGCGAGACCCGGCGTCGGGCCGCCGGTATTGTTGACGAGAATATCGATGCCGCCGAGCTTGTCCTTGACGGCCTGAACCATGGCCTCGACGAAGTTGTCGTCGGCGAGATCACCCCAGACCCAGTCGGCCTTGCCCTTGCCGAGCGCGTTGATGGCCTTGCAATTCGCTTCCAGCTTTTCGCCGCTTCTGCCGACGAGGAGAACATGTGCGCCTTCCTTGGCGAGCGCCGTGGCGATGCCCAGCCCAAGGCCGCGAGAAGAGGCGAGAACGAGGGCGCGTTTGCCGGAAATGCCGAAATCCATGGGGTTTGTCCTGTCTTGTGAGTGCCGTATGTGCTGTTTATAGGAAGGTGGCGTCCGGTTTTGAAGGTCAAATACACGTCATGACAGAACAATCTCTGCTGAAATTCTCCATCACCGTCACGATTGTGCTGGCGCTCTTCGGCATTGGCGCGGGCCTGTTCTCCGGTTCCTTCGCGGTGGTTTTCGACGGTGTTTATGCCCTGACCGATGCTTTCATGACGGTGCTGGCGCTGCTCGTGGCACGGTTGATTGCCGCCTCCGCCGCGCCAAGGCCGGGTGGCAGGCTGGTGGAACGTTTCACCATGGGTTTTTGGCATCTGGAACCGATGGTGCTCGGCCTCAACGGCACGCTTCTGATGGGCGCGGCGATCTATGCGCTGATCAATGCCGTCGACAGCCTGATGGATGGCGGCAGGGCGATCGAGTTCGACTACGCCATCATCATCACCTTCGTCAGCTTCGCCGTCTCGCTCGCCATGGCATGGTTCGTCAAAAGGCAGAACCGCAGGCTGAAATCCGCCTTCGTGGCGCTGGATGCCAAAAGCTGGCTGATGAGCGCGCTGTTGAGCGCGGCGCTCTTCATCGCCTTCGCCATCGGCTACGGGCTGACGGGAACGGCGCAGGCATGGCTCTCTCCCTATGTCGACCCGGCCGTGCTGGTGCTGGTCTGCTTCGTCATCATCCCCATGCCGCTCGGCAATGTGAAACAGGCGCTGGCCGATATTCTTCTGGTCACACCGCTGGAATTCAAGCAGCACGTGGACCGGGTGGCGGCCGAGACCGTGCAGAAATTCGGCTTCTCCTCGCATTATTCCTATGTGGCGCGCGTCGGCCGGGGCCGGCAGATCGAACTTTTCTTCATCGTCCCGAAGAACTGGCCCGCCCGGCGTCTGGAGGAATGGGATGCGATCCGTGACGAGATCGGCGACGCACTCGGCGGCGAGGGAACGGATCGGTGGCTGACCATCGTTTTCACCACGGATGAGGAGTGGGCGATCTGAATGGTGTCGGCTGGCCCGGAAGGGTCATGCCGGCGATCCTGAAGTTCGCGTCGGAGCGCTGGTTTTCACAGTCGGTCCACACCGGTTCGCCGCCCGGCTGAGGATGGGTCGTCGTGCGATCGGTTTCGTGCGATATCTGGAAATAAAGAAATCGACGCCCGAAAATCGGCGGTCGCAACGCGCGGCCGGTGTTAGCAGTTTCCGGGTTGTTGCGGCGGCCTCAGGCGCCTGTAACGACTGATTGGACGAGCGAAAGCTCAGCAATATCGATCACAGGAGAGACCGCGATGAACAGTCAAATCGAACGTGCGGAAATATTCCGCAGCTTGCACATTCCGGGCGACCCGATCGTCCTTTACAACATCTGGGATGCCGGAAGCGCAATCGCCGTTGCACGCGGCGGCGCGAAGGCGGTGGCGACCGGAAGCTGGTCTGTCGCAGCGGCACAGGGTTATTCGGATGGTGAGGAAATGCCGCTGGATGACGCGCTCTCGATTGTCGCGCGCATAACGAAATGTGTGGACCTGCCTCTCACCGTGGATTTTGAAGGCGGTTACGCAAATGATCCCGCCGCCGTCAGGCAGAATGTGGGCCGTCTGCTTGCCCTCGGCGTCATCGGCTTGAACTTCGAGGACCAGGTGGTGCACGACGACGGCCTGCATGGCATCGATCATCAGTCGGATCGGCTTCGGGCTGTTCGCAGCGCGGCAAGCGATGCGGGTGTCCCGGTTTTCATCAATGCGAGAACGGATGTGTTTCTCAAGGCCGCCGGAGGTGTCGATCACGCGTCCTTGCTGGACGAAGCATTCGCCCGCGAGGCCGCTTATGCCGCAGCGGGGGCCGATGGCTTCTTCGTGCCGGGGCTGAAGGATAAAAAGCTGATAGAAAAAATATGCAGGCAGGCGAGCCTTCCGGTCAACGTCATGACGTCGGGGGACGTGGAGGAGGTTCGCGCATTGGCGGAGCTCGGCGTGGCCCGGATCAGCTTCGGACCCGCACCTTATGTCGAAGTCAGCCACGATCTTGAAAGCCGCGCGCGCATTTTCGCCTGAGAAACGATCCGCATCGGACGTGGCCGGCAGATGCCCGCCTTATCCCCTTTGGGGAACGGGCAGGCCGAGCGTTGCCAGAACCACGGCCGCTGCCGGTCCCGGAGACGCCGCCATCGCTGCGGATTTCTCCCCCAGTTTCTTCATGAAGCGGTCGATGTCGACGATGGCGCGCCGATGGGTTCCCTCGCCGATCAGTCCCGCCTCGTCGCGGCAGGTCACCCTGAAAAGAAGCGATTTTCCGTCGATTTCGGTCAGCTCGATTTCGGCGGTAACCGTCATCCCGACGGCCGTTGCCGCGACGTGGCTGACATCGACATGCGTGCCGACAGTGCGTTGCCGCGCATCAAGGAAGGGTCGCAGGCCCCGCACGCATGTCTCTTCGATGAAGGCAATCATGATTGCGGTGGCGAGAACCGGCGGCATGTCGCGAAAGCCCGGCCAGGAATCGTCGATCTCCGGTACGGTGTGAAGCGGCGCGACCAGCAGGCGTTCGACATGGCGCAGTCCGACAGCGAGCGGCGGCGGCGTGGCAGGCTGGTTCATATCGTCCCCAATCGCATGTTGATCGGCCATGAAACCGGCAGCTTGCGCGCCGGGTCGCCCCAGAGGACCGAGATATCGTGCACGAAACTTTCCAGAATGTCGTCGCGGCCTGCCTCATTGACACGCCGGACGGCCGACCAGGTCGACAGATAGCCCAGAAACTCCCCCAGCTCCCAGACACGATCGATCGTCATGTCGGGGTAGGGCATCTCCTCGAACGGAAACTCGATCTCGGCATATCCGGAATCGACAAGCTTGCGTTCCGGTGGCCAGTAGGGGCCGATTTCCTCGCGGTAGAATCTGTCGAATCGATCCTGCAGCTCTGAAGGCGCAAGTTGCATGACGCCGTAGCTGACCAGCGCGATGAGTGCGCCGTCTTCGGCGATGCGCCGCACCTCAGCGTAAAAACGCGGCAGGTCGAACCAGTGGGCCGCCTGTGCCGCCGTGATCAGGCTCGCGCTTTTCTCCGGCAGCGGCAGCTGTTCCGCGGGGGCGCAGAGATAGTCGATGTTGCCATGCCGGCGCGCATTCGCGATCTGGTCCGCGCTGGGATCGATGCCGATCACACTGTTGAAATGGTCCGCGAGCTGCCGCGTCAGCTGCCCGTTTCCGCACCCGACATCGACGGCCAAGCCGCGTCCATCCACCATCCGCGCCAGAAACCGCGCAAGCCCCGCCGGATATTCCGGTCTGAACAATGCATAGGCGCTGCCGCCCGTGTCGAACCAGTTTTGCGCTGTCATATCGGCTTTCCTAGTCATCGTGCTTTCCCGCATTTTCCGCCTCCGCCAGTCGATCCGCGAAGCCCTGCCTTTCGAGGGCCGTTGCCAGGCCCCCAAGAATTTTCAGGACCGGAAAGCCGATCTCCGCCTCAAGGTCGCGGATTGCGCGGAAGGTCGTTTCCCAGTGCGGCTCCAGCTTTTGCAGAAGTTGGAGACCGCGCTCGGTCAGCTTGAGGCCGCTCTTCCTTCCATCATCCAGTGCATGACGAACGACCAGCCCGTCTTTCAGCATCAGGCTGACCGTCTGGCTGATCGCGCCCTGGGTGAGGCTGCTGGCGGTGGTGATATCCGTCACCGTCACGGCACCGGCGCTCAATGCGCGCAGCACGGGCGTGTAGCGGGGGCGATAGTCGATATCGAGCGCGCGATAACGCTCGGCGGCGCCTTGATCGACGAGTTCGCCGACATAACGGAGGAGTTCGCCCAGACCGGGCCTGTGGTTGATCGTCATGAGAGGTGATTTACATTAGCGCTAATGTAATTTCAAGTGGGACCTGTAGTGGCAGCTGATCGGGTGGATATCGCCTTGATGGAACCCGCGTGAAGTGGAGGCTTGGCGCAGGATCGGTCCGCGATCAAGCGAAGGCGGGAAGGGTGTTTCTCCTAATCGGCAGGTGCGGACAACGCTTGACGCCCGTGCCGGTCACTTCTATTCTAATCTTACGTGAACGTAAAAGTAATATATCAATCGTCAGGTTGTCTGACAATTGACTGGCGTGCGACATGTTTTGCCGCTATAGAAGCTCGACAAAGGCGTCGTGCTTTGCGAAGACAGGGGAGGCGAACTCCTTGTTGCGCACGGGCTTTTGCCTCGCACCGGCAATGCCCTGCGGAAGGCGGAAAGTGGATATAACAACAGCCGGACGGGACCGGCGACCTGAGAGGATGAGATGACGGAAGCGATGGAACTGCCCGAACGCGAAGCGATGGAATTCGACGTTGTGATCGTTGGCGCGGGTCCTGCGGGTCTTGCTGCCGCGATCCGGCTGAAGCAGGTGGAGCCGGAGCTTTCGGTTGTCGTTCTCGAAAAGGGTGCGGAAGTCGGCGCCCATATCCTCTCCGGCGCGGTTGTCGATCCAATCGGTATCGACCGTCTGCTGCCCGGCTGGCGCGAAGAGGAAGGGCATCCCTTCAAGACCGAGGTCAAGGACGACCAGTTCCTGTTTTTAGGCCCGGCCGGTTCCATCCGCCTGCCGAATTTCATGATGCCGCCGCTCATGAACAATCACGGCAATTACATCGTCTCGCTCGGGCTGGTCTGTCGCTGGCTGGCGGAAAAGGCGGAAGGGCTCGGTGTCGAGATCTATCCGGGCTTTGCCGCCACGGAAGTGCTTTATAACGAAGAAGGCGCCGTCATCGGCGTCGCCACCGGCGATATGGGCATCGAGAAGAACGGCGAGCCGGGCCCGAACTTCACCCGCGGCATGGAGCTGCACGGCAAATATGTGCTGATCGGCGAAGGCGTGCGTGGATCGCTCGCCAAGCAGCTGATCTCCAAATTCGACCTCTCCAGGGATCGCGAGCCGCAGAAATTCGGTATCGGCATCAAGGAACTCTGGCAGGTCAAGCCGGAGAAGCACAAGCAGGGCCTCGTGCAGCATTCCTTCGGCTGGCCGCTCGGTTTCAAGACCGGCGGCGGCTCCTTCCTTTATCACCTGGAAGACAATCTCGTCGCCGTCGGCTTCGTGGTGCATCTCAACTACAAGAACCCCTATCTTTATCCCTTCGAGGAGTTCCAGCGCTTCAAGACGCATCCGGCGATCCGCGATACGTTCGAGGGCGGCAAGCGCATCTCCTATGGCGCGCGCGCCATCACCGAGGGCGGCTATCAGTCGGTGCCGAAGCTCACTTTCCCCGGCGGCGCGCTGATCGGCTGTTCGGCCGGCCTCGTCAACGTGCCGCGTATCAAGGGCAGCCACAACGCGGTTCTGTCGGGCATGCTGGCGGCGGACAAGATCGCTGCGGCGATTGCGGCCGGCCGCGCCCATGACGAGGTGGCGGAGATCGAGGCCGAATGGCGCGTAGGCGATATCGGCAAGGATCTGAAGCGGGTGCGCAACGTCAAGCCGCTATGGTCGAAATTCGGCACGCTGGTCGGCATCGGCCTTGGCGGTCTCGACATGTGGACGAACCAGCTGTTCGGCTTCTCCTTCTTCGGCACGCTGAAGCACGGCAAGACGGATGCGCAGAGCCTCGAACCGGCTGCAAGGCACAAGCCGATCGCCTATCCGAAACCGGATGGCGTTTTGACCTTCGACCGCCTGTCTTCGGTATTCCTGTCCTCCACCAACCATGAGGAGGACCAGCCGGTGCATCTTCAGGTAAAGGACATGGAGTTGCAGAAGCGCTCCGAACACGATGTCTATGCCGGTCCTTCGACGCGTTATTGTCCGGCTGGCGTCTATGAGTGGGTGGAGAAGGATGGCAGGCAAGTCTACGTCATCAACGCCCAGAACTGCGTGCATTGCAAGACCTGCGACATCAAGGACCCCAACCAGAACATCAACTGGGTGCCGCCGCAGGGTGGCGAGGGGCCGGTTTACGCCAATATGTAAGAGCGGCGGGCCTCAATCCCTCTCCTTCGTCATGCTCGGGGCTGTCCCGAGCATCTGCAACCGGTTGATTTTACGACACGTGGACGCATCCTCGGGACTGGCCGCAGGATGACGTCGAGCGTGGCTCGCGGAGCGGGAAAGCCTCTCATCGCGCAAGATAATCTCCCATGGCGCAGGCGCGCGATGGCTGGACGCGAGTGCAAGAGGGCATGAGGCGAAAGTAACGCTCAGGCCTCTTTCCCGTCAGTATTTGTGGATTGCTCTTCGATTTCTTACATATAGGATGTTGGGGTGTTGTAGCATCACGTTGCCCGTGGATTGCGGGGCGGGAATGCGGTAACGCCTTGAATGTGCATGTGGTCCTTGGTTCGGCTCGAGAGCTGTTGCGGTTGCGCCGTCGACCGGCGACAGGGAGTGTGAGAATGTCCGGCTTTCAAAGGCTGAATATCGTGCGGAAGACGAGATTTGGCGCCGCTGTGGCGGCGGCGGTGGTTGCGGTGGTTTCGCTGAGCGGCGGCCCGCTGGTGGCTGCCAGCTGCCGCACCGATGCCATGGCCGGCATCGACTGGCGCCAATGCAACAAGCGTCTTCTGATGCTGGGTGGCAGCAATCTCGATTCGGCGATGCTCTACGGCACGGACTTCACCTATACCGACCTGCGCGGCTCATCGATGAAGGGCGCCAACCTCGAAAAGGCGAAACTCATCCGCACGGCGCTGGGGGAGGCGAACCTGCAGGGCGCCAATCTGACCAAGGTGGAAGCCTATCGCAGCGACTTCAGCGCTGCCGACGCCACCAACGCGAAATTTATCAACGCCGAGATGCAGCGGACCAAGTTTGAAAAAACCAAGCTCGACGGCACGGATTTCACCAAGGCCGAACTGGGCCGCGCCGATTTCGAGGGTGCGACGCTGAACGGCTCGAAATTTTCCCTGACCAACCTGTCGCGTGCCCGCTTCGGTGGCGCAAAGCTCGGTGGGCCGGTGGATTTCACCAACGCCTTCCTGCTCCTGACCCGCATTGAAGGGCTTGATCTTTCCACGGCAACCGGCCTTGAGCAGAAACAGGTCGATATTGCCTGCGGCGACGCCAAGACCAAATTGCCGGGCGGCCTGACCACGCCCGCGTCATGGCCGTGCCCGGAAGATCCTGACGACGACTGACAAGATAAAAGCCATGCGGGATTTTTCGCGCATGGCGGACGCATTTCAGTCAAGGCGGAACAAGACGGCGCGCCCGCCATGCGAATGCGCCGTCGTGTCGATCAGAAGCCCGAAAGCACGATCTTGCCCTTGGCCGTGTTGCTTTCGATCAGCGCGTGCGCCTTGATGAGATTTGCGGCATTGATGGTGCCGAAGACTTCCGTCAGCGTCGTTTTGATCTTGCCGGCATCGACCAGTTGCGCAACGTGGTTCAGCAGCCTGTGCTGTTCGATCATGTCAGGTGTCTCGAACACCGCGCGGGCGAACATCATTTCCCAATGGATCGACACGCATTTGCGCTTGAAGGCCATGATGTCGAAACCGCCGGCCGGATCGTCGATCAGCGCGAAACGACCCTGCGGCGCAATGGCCGCCACGCTGTCGGCGGCGTGAATGTCGCTATGGGTGGTTGAAAAGACGAAGCCCGGCGCGCCGAGGCCAAGCGCCTCCACCTGCGGGGCAATCGGCTTGCTGTGATCGACGACATGATGCGCGCCGAGGTCTTTCGCCCAGGCCATCGTTTCCGGCCGCGAGGCGGTGGCGATGACGGTAAGGTCCGTCAGCGCCCGCAGAAGCTGGATGGCGATCGAGCCGACGCCGCCGGCGCCACCGATGACCAGAACGGCGTTGGCAGCGCCCGGAACCGGGTCCTTCACCCGCAGCCGGTCGAACAGCGTTTCGTAAGCGGTGATCGCCGTCAGCGGCAGGGCCGCGGCTTCCTCGAAATTCAGCGATTTCGGTTTTGCGCCGACAATACGTTCATCGACCAGGTGGAATTCGCTGTTGGAGCCGGGACGGTTGATGACACCGGCGTAAAACACCTCGTCGCCGGGCTTGAACAGCGAGACCTTGTCGCCGACGGCCTTCACCACGCCTGAAGCATCGAAGCCGAGCACGCGGGTAGCACCATTTTCCGGCGACTGGTTGCGGCGCACCTTGGTGTCAACGGGGTTGACCGAAACAGCCTTCACCTCCACCAGAATGTCGTGCCCCTTCGCCTCCGGCTGCGGCAGGTCGATATCGACAAGGGCATCCTTTGCGGTGATGGGCTGGCTTGTCCTGTAACCGATGGCGCGCATGAACAGTCTCCTTTGCTTGTTTGCGTGCCTCTTACTTGATACATATGAACATCAATCGCAAGAATGCACATTTTGTGATGATACATACAAAAAGGATACTGTGATGTCGCGACCGCGCGCCAAGCTTACCGGCAATTTCCCCGGTTGCCCGGTGGAATCGACCTTGAGTTTTCTCGACGGAAAATGGAAAGGCGTGATCCTTTATCATCTCATCAACGAGGGCACGCTGCGCTTCAACGAGCTGCGCCGCCATATTCCAAGCGTCACCCAGCGCATGCTGACCAAGCAGCTGCGCGAACTGGAGGAGGCGGGCCTGATTTCGCGCACCGTCTTCCCGGTGGTGCCGCCACGTGTGGACTACGCGCTGACGCCGCTTGGCGACACCATGAAGCCGGTGATTTCGGCGCTGAAAAGCTGGGGCGACGCCCATGTCGTCTGCAAGAACGGCGCGAAATACACACAGCTTCCCCAGGCTGCGGAGAAGGCCGCCTGAATATTGCCGCGACAGAACGGATCGTGACGGGAATTGCTGGTGCTGGAGCGGATGGTGCAGGTACAAATCCCGCCCATCCGGTCGACGCCGGCGGTGCCTACCGGCTGAAGGCGGCCGATGTGCCCGCTGATGATGAATCCGTCAGGGCATTCTCAATCTGCGCCGTATCGAAATAGAACGGCGTTCCCTCTATGAGCAGCCCGTCATGAAACCGCAGTATCTGCGCGAATGGCTGCCTGATCTCCACCCCTGTCACGCGGCTTGTCATGTGCAGGAAACAGGAAACATGAAGCCTTTCGGCGGAGCCGGCGCAGGTCAGGTCTTCAATCGCCATTTTGCTGAATGTTTGGTTCATCGCCTGCATCAATCCCGCGATGCCCGGCAGACCTTTCCAATCACCGGAATAGGGTAGCGACGTCGGTTCGTGAATGACGACATCAGGGTGAAAGGCTTTCGTCAGTATCGCGATATCGCGCGATTCCGATTCCATGAAAGACATTTCCACTTCAAACATTCTTTCAAGCATCTGCAGGGGTGGGAGTGTTTCAGGCCGGGGCGTCATGGTGTCCTCGATGTTGCGGGTGATGACGCGACCTTATTTGACCGGTCCGGAGGCCGGCCACCCGTTTCCTGCCGCACGGCTCAACAGGGCGGGTGGCAGGCTGAAAAATCATCGATTAAAACACACCGGCCTTCACCCGTGTTCGATGGTGCGATGCAACATGCATTTGCCCCGATTAATGCATAATGCTGCCATTGTGATTCGCAGCAGGGACATCAAAGCACATGAGCATGGGTTGGATGGAGGCCGGATTTCTCGGCCTTTTGCAAGGACTTACGGAGTTTCTTCCGATTTCTTCAAGCGCGCATCTGAGGATAGCCGGGGAGTTCCTGCCCTCCGGCGCCGATCCCGGGGCCGCCTTCACCGCGATTACGCAAATCGGCACGGAAATGGCCGTGCTGGTCTATTTCTGGTCCGACATCATGCGGATCGCCGCCGCCTGGCTGCGGCAGAACCTGCGCCTCGGCCCCTATGACAAGGCCGATGCCCGGCTTGGCTGGCTCATCATCGTCGGTTCCGTGCCGATCGTGTTTCTCGGCCTGTTCTTCAAGGATGCCATCGAACATTCGCTGCGCAACCTCTATATCACCGCCGTGATGCTGATCGTCTTCGGCATCGTTCTTGGCATTGCCGACAGGATCGGTGAGAAGCGCTACAAGCTGAACCAGCTGATCTGGCGCGACGGTATCCTCTTCGGTTTCGCGCAGGCCATGGCGCTCATCCCCGGTGTCTCGCGCTCGGGCGGCACCATCAGCGCCGGCCTGCTGCTCGGCTACACCCGCGAGGCGGCCGCCCGTTATTCCTTCCTGCTCGCCGTTCCCGCCGTCTTCGGCTCCGGTTTCTACCAGCTCTTCAAGAGCATCGGTGAGGACAACCCGGTCGGCTGGGGGCAGACGGGACTTGCCACCCTGATCGCCTTCATCGTCGGTTACGCGGTGATTGTCGTCTTCCTCAAGCTGGTCTCCACCAAGAGCTACATGCCCTTCGTCTGGTACCGCGTGGTCATCGGCTTCATCCTGCTTGGGCTGTTGGGAACCGGCGTCATCAGCGCCGGCGGGTGAGGGGCTTTCCAGGAACCATGCTTTTGGCAAAGTTGCATCATCCGCACGCCGTCACTCCGGACTAGATCCGGGGTCCAGCGCGATCAAGTCCTTGATCGCAAGAGACTCTTCTCACGGCGCAGACGCGCCGTGGCTGAATGCCGGATCAAGTCCGGCATGACGGAGGAGAGATTATGACGTGCCGTGAAATGTAGAAGGCCCGCTCTTTCGAACGGGCCTTTCGTCTTTCAAAGCAACGTGCCGCTCAAGATCACCAGCGCCACCGAGAAGTAGATGACGAGGCCGCTGACATCCACCAGCGTGGCGACGAAGGGGGCAGATGCGCTGGCGGGGTCGAGCCGCAGGCGCTGCAGCACGAAGGGCAGCATGGAGCCCGCAAGTGAACCGAAGGTGACGATGCCGACAAGCGCCGCGAAAACGGTGGCGCCCACCAGCAGCCAGTGGTCGCCGTAATCGTAAAAGCCGGCCTGCTGCCAGACGGTGAGCCGCAGGAAGCCGATGGCGCCCAGAATGCAGCCGAGCGTCAGGCCCGTCGGGATTTCGCGAAGCAGCACTCGCCACCAGTCGGAAAGCTTCAGTTCACCAAGCGCCAGCGCCCGGATGATGAGCGAAGTAGCCTGTGAACCGGAGTTGCCGCCCGACGACATGATGAGCGGAATGAACAGCGTCAGCACCACGGCCTTTTCCAGCTCGCCTTCGAAATGCTGCATGGCGCTGGCCGTCAGCATTTCGCCGAGGAACAGTGCTGCGAGCCAGCCGGCGCGCTTGCGGATCATGTCCGGAAAGCCGATCGTCATATAGGGCTTGCCGAGCGCCTCCATACCACCGAACTTGTGGGCGTCTTCCGTTGTATCGGCGATCATGGTGTCGATCACGTCGTCAACGGTGACGATGCCGAGAATATGCGAACGGTCATCGACGACGGGCAGTGCCAGCAGGTCGTGCTTGCGGATCAGCCGGGCGACATCCTCCTGCGACATCAAGGGGCTGGCGCAGACGATGCCTTCCTTCGATGCGACAGAGAGGATTGAGGCGCCTGCTTCGCCGGTCAGCAGGCGGCGCAACGTCACGACGGTGGAAAGCGTTCCGTCCTGCGCCAGCACATAGATGGCATAGACCGTTTCACGCGACCGCTCGACGACGCGGATGTGCGAAAGGGTCTGTTCCACCGTCCAGTCATCAGGCACGCTGACGAATTCCGTGGTCATGATCGAGCCGGCGGTGCGCGGCGGATACCCCATCAGGTGCTTGATGGAGAGCGCCGTCGTGCGGTCCAGCCGGGAAAACAGCTTGGCGCGCGGCTCTTCGGCCATTTCCGCCATGACGTCGGCGACGCGGTCGTCAGACATCAGATTGACGAGGCGGGCGGCCTGTTCAACCGGAATATCGGCGATGATGGCGGCGGCGCCATGCAGTTCCGGCCGGTCGAGAATGGCGACGGCCTTTGCCTGCGGCATGGCGAGGAGGGCGGTTGCGGCATCGCCGACCTCAAGCGTGTTGAGGTGCTCGACGCGTTCGGCAATGGTGGTGGAGCCGGCGTTTCCGCTACGAAGAAGACGTGCGGCCTTGCTGGCCCTCTGGGAGAGGTTGTGGAAGTTCATGATTGCTCACCTTTCCGTCGATTCGCCGATAACGGCGAACGCGGTGGTGAGCCGACAGCGGTCGGATCAGTTCACGTTCGCCGGTCTCGGCAAAGGCAATCGACTGCTACTGTCGCTAGACATCCAATGATGCTCCGTTGAAATCCGCGCCGTGCTGATTGGCATGCGCGTAAGGTCGTGTTGCGCCTGAAACCGAAAAGAGTCAAGCGCCCGATTGTGAAATTTATGCAAGGTTCTGCACCACGGCGAGGAGCGGTGGTGCGGGCTGTAAAAAAGGCGACTTCAGGCCGCCTTTTCGCGCCGCTCGACGGTGACGGAAACAAGGAAAACGCCAAGTCCGAGAAGCGACAGAACCGCACCGACATAACCCGTCGAGGCGTATCCGAAACCCATGGCGATGACCAGCCCGCCGAGCCAGGCGCCAAGGGCATTGGCGATGTTGAAGGCGGAGTGGTTGGAGGCGGCGGCCAGCGTCTGGGCATCCTGCGCCACATCCATCAGCCGCGTCTGCACGGCCGGACAGGCGGCAAAACCGCAACCGATCAGGAAGACGCAGAGGCACAGCATGAATGGATCCTGCGCCGTCATGCCGAACACCGCCATGACCACCACGTTGAAGGCGAGCATGCCGCCAATCGTGCCGTTGAGCGAGATGTCCGCCAGCCGGGAGCCGACCACATTGCCGACATTCATGCCGATGCCGAACAGCGCCAGCACCATGGAGACGGTGGAAACCGGCATCATCGCCACATCGGTGGTGGTCTTGGCGATGTAGCTGAACACCGAGAACATGCCGCCGAAACCGACAGACGCGATGGCAAGCGTCAACCACACCTGCACGCGGCGGAAAGCGCCGAGTTCGCGCCAGACGCTTGCACCTTCCTCCACCCGGTCACGCGGCTGGAACAGCCACAGCAGGGCGACGGTCAGAAGCGCTATGCCGCCGACCAGCATGAAGGCGGCGCGCCAAGACAGCAGCTGGCCGAAGAAGGTGGCAAGCGGCGTGCCGAGCAGCGTGGCGATGGTGAGGCCGAGCATGACGCGGCCGACGGCGCGGGCGCGTTTATGGATCGGCGCCATGGAGGCCGCCACCAGCGCGGCAACGCCGAAATAGGCGCCATGCGGCAGGCCGGTGATGAAGCGCAGCACGGTAAAGCTCAGGAAGTCAGGTGCGACGGCGCTCAAGATATTGCCAGCCGCAAAAAGCCCCATCAGGCCGAGGAGCAAAGCGCGCCGCGTCATGCGGGCCGCAAGAACCGCGATGATCGGCGCGCCGATGACAACGCCGAGCGCATAGGCCGTGATAACATAACCCGCCTGTGGCACCGTCACGCCATAGGTCGTGGCGACGTCGGGCAACAGGCCCATGATGGCGAATTCGCCGGTGCCGATGCCGAAGCCGCCGGCGGCCAGCGCCAGCTCGATCAGCGCGATGGCAAGCGGCGAGAGCGCCACGGCCGGAGTGTCCGTGTAAACGGTTTCATTCTCCGCTGCGGGGCGAATTTCGGAAATATTCGACTGGCTCATGGTGACCTGAGAAGGGGGAGGACCCCACAGAAAAAAGGGCAAGACCGTATGGGAGCGGTCTGCCCTGACTGGAGATGCGCGGTCATGAAAATGACCTTAAGTGATCCCTAACATGAAATGATGCGTTGCGGTAGAGCGATTCTCGGCAAAAGACGATCTTCACGCGATGGTGTTCGGAACTCTATATGAAGCCAGGCATTTACGCGCGGCTGTGAACGTTACGGGACCGGGTTGGACATGAAGCTCATTGCAATTTTCAATCGTGATGGTGGCACCTTTCGCACCACTGATATGGATGCTTATTGCGACCACGCCCGCGCGGTCTTTTCCCGGGCCGGGCACGAGATCGATTGCCGTCTGGTTTCCGGAAAGGACATTGTCGATGAATTGGAGCGCGCTGCCGATGAGCCTGATATTGAAGGCATCATTGCCGGTGGCGGCGATGGCACCATTTCGGCTGCCGCCGGCATCGCCTGGAAACAGGGCATAGCGCTCGGCATTGTACCGGCCGGCACCATGAACCTGTTTGCCCGCTCGCTGAAACTGCCGCTCGACATTCGCCTGGCACTGGAAACGCTGGCGACTGGCGAGATCGCCAACGTGGATATAGCCAGCGCCAACGGCCGGCTTTTCGTTCACCAGTTTTCCGCCGGTCTGCATTCGCGCATGGTGCGTTATCGCAACAACCTCGCTTTCGCCTCCCGCCTCGGCAAGATCAAGGCAAGCATCCGCGCCGCCGTCAGCGTCATCCTCAATCCGCCGGTCTTCGAGGTCGAATATACCGTCAATGGCGAAACCCAGCACCGCAAGGTCTCGGCCATTTCCGTCTCCAACAATGAATTCGGCCAGAATTCGCTGCTGGTGGCGGATAGTGTATCCGGCGGCCATCTCGGTTTTTACCTCACCGATCCGCTGCGCCCCTCCGGCGTTGCAAGGCTTGCCTTCGACATTTTGCGCGGCAGGCTGAAGGAAAACGCCGCCGTGACAGCCATGACGGTGACGGATGTGGAACTGCATTTTCCCAGGAAGCGTCACGATGTGCGCTGCGTCATCGATGGCGAATTGCTGCCGATGGAGCGGGATGTGGCGCTGGAGGTGCATGCCGGCGAGTTGAAGGTGCTGGTGGGCCGGGCGTTTTTCGCCTAGCGCGGACGGAGTGCGTTTGGATCGGGAGCACGCCGCTTGTTTCTTCTCCCCGAGGGGAGAAGTCCGCGGCAGCAGGATGAGGGGGGAAGCTCTCGGTCCATCACTGGCGTTGCCCTCTCATCCGACCCTTCGGACCACCTTCTCCCCGACCGGGGAGAAGAAACGGGCGGCAACCGCCCGTTCAATGCATTGCCCCCTGAAAATCACCAGCCTTGCCAAATCAAAGCCGCCCGGCCATGTTCGGCAGGCGCGGTGGCTTGAGCGCCGTTGCCTTTATGGGAGTGCGATCTGTCATGAATGAAGTCTCCAAGCCGATGTCCAACCTTGCCGCCATCGATGCCGCCCATCACCTCCATCCCTTTTCCGACATGGGCAAGCTGAATGCCGCCGGCACCCGCATCATCGAGCGGGCCGAAGGGGTGTTCATCTATGACAGCACCGGCAAGAAATATCTCGATGCCTTTGCCGGCCTCTGGTGCGTGAATATTGGCTATGGACGCCGCGAAATCGCCGAAGTCGTTCAGAGGCAGATGAACGAGCTGCCCTATTACAACGCGTTTTTCGGCACCACCACGCCGCCCGCGACGCTTCTGGCGCAGAAGATCGCCTCGCGCGCCGGGCCTGACATGAACCATGTGTTCTTCACCAATTCCGGTTCGGAAGCGACCGACACCTGGTTCCGCATGGCGCGGGTCTACTGGAAGGCGCTCGGCCATCCGACGAAGACGCAGGTCATTGCCCGCCGTAACGGCTATCACGGCTCGACGGTGGCCGGCGCCTCGCTCGGCGGCATGAAATGGATGCACGAGCAGGGTAACCTGCCGATCGAAGGCGTTGCCCATATCGGCCAGCCCTACTGGTATGCCGAAGGCGGCGATCTTTCGCCCGCCGAGTTCGGCCTGAAAGTGGCGCGCGAACTGGATGCGAAGATCGACGAACTCGGCGAGGAAAACGTCGCCGCTTTCGTCGCCGAACCCATTCAGGGGGCAGGCGGCGTCATCGTGCCGCCGGAGACCTACTGGCCGGAAATCGCCCGCATCTGCAAGGCGCGCAATATCCTGCTCGTCTCCGACGAGGTGATCTGCGGCTTCGGCCGTCTCGGCTCGTGGTTCGGTTACCAGCATTTCGGCGTGGAGCCGGATTTCGCCCCCGTCGCCAAGGGCCTGTCCTCCGGTTATCTGCCGATCGGCGGCGTCATCGTTTCCGACCGGGTGGCGGAAGTGATGTTGTCGGAAGTCGGCGACTTCAACCACGGCTTTACCTATTCCGGCCACCCCGTCTGCGCCGCCGCCGCGCTGGAAAACCTCCGTATCATCGAGAATGAGGGTCTGGTGGAGCGGGTGCGCGACGATATCGGCCCCTATTTCTCCGAAGGCTGGAAAAGCTTGACCGACCACGAACTGGTGGGCGAGGCCGTGAATGTCGGCCTGATGGGCGGTCTGCAGATAACGGCCGACAAGGCAACCCGCCGGCGTTTCGCCAAGCCCGATGACATCGGTACCGCCGTACGCAATCATTGCCTTGCAAACGGCCTTGTCATGCGCGCCACCGGCGACCGCATGCTGGCCTCGCCGGCGCTGACGATCAGCCGTTCGGAAGTGGATGAGATCATCGAGACGTTGCGCAAGGGGCTCGATCACCTGCGTGATACGCGAGAGCATTTCTAGGAAAAGTGGACAGCGGTTTTCCGTTAGAGAATGCGAAAAAAGATTCCAAGGGAGGAATAATCAGATGGCAGGACAGGAACATCGTTACGCCGTGCAGGTGAAATGGACCGGCAATCGCGGCAAGGGCACATCCGGCTACCGCGACTATGAACGCGACTACACGATTTCCACCGCAGGGAAAGCCGATATCGCCGGCTCATCGGACCCCGCTTTCCGCGGCGATCCCTCCCGCTGGAATCCCGAAGACCTGCTGGTTGCCTCGCTCTCGGCCTGCCACAAGCTCTGGTACCTGCATTTCTGCTCGGTCAACGGCATCATCGTTGAAGACTATGTCGACAATGCCGAAGGTACGCTTGTCATGGAAAAGGACGGCGCGGGGCAATTCAGCGAAGTGGTGCTGAAACCGGTCATCACCATCTCGAAGGGCGATCCTGCCCGCGCGGACGAACTGCACCATGATGCGCATGATAAGTGCTTCATCGCCCGGTCGGTGAATTTTCCGGTGCGGGTGGAGGGGACGGTGAAAGTGGTTTGATACGGATGTGGCGCGCGATCTGCGCGAGTGGACCGCGGCGGGCAACTTCACGAGAGCATGTCCAGTAAAAGTGCGTAGTTGTTTTGCTGGACGTCCGTAAAAATAAAGGGATAGAGCGCTTCCAAAGATCTCGATTTGTCTGAAGCGCTATAGGCTCAGTCATAATTGTTGTTGTCCGCTCAATGCGTTATTTTGCTGTGATTGTATTGTTTCTTTCTCCGTCATTCCGGCCTTGAGCCGGAATCCAGTCAGCCCAAGTCCTTGGGCTGAAAAGACTCCTCTCGCCGAGCGGACGCACGTCGGCTGGATTCCGGCTCAAGGCCGGAATGACGGAGGTTATGTTCCTTGATGGCAGTGAGAGCATTGAGTGAGTCAATTAGGACTCATCCGTTCTCCAGCTATCGCGGATTCCATTGAGATTGCCTTCACGGCCGACGTCTCGAAGTTTCCGGTGTATACGGATGAATTCTCTCAGAGCCATTTCAACCGCCGCTTCGGTGTTGGAGAGGCCGGCCATTTCCATCACCTCTGCGATCAACTCATCATCAAAATCGATCGTTACTCGCAATTCAACGCCTCAAGGTGTCTGAGCCACATCAGCACCTTGAGGGCGAAGATGTGCAATCTTACTGGAACGCCGTCTCGTAAAAGCTGCGAAGCTTGCGCGAGTGCAGCGTTTCCGTCGGCATGGCGGCGAGCTTCTGCACGGCGCGGATGCCGATCTGCAGATGCTGGGCGACCTGGGTGCGGTAAAACTCCGTCGCCATGCCCGGCAGTTTCAGTTCGCCATGCAGCGGCTTGTCGGAGACGCAGAGCAGGGTGCCGTAGGGCACGCGGAAGCGGAAGCCGTTGGCCGCGATGGTGGCCGATTCCATATCGAGCGCTATGGCGCGCGACTGCGACAGGCGCTTGACGGGGCCGGCCTGATCGCGAAGCTCCCAGTTGCGGTTGTCGATGGTGGCGACGGTGCCGGTGCGCATGATGCGCTTCAGCTCGAAGCCCTCGTAGCCCGTGACTTCCGCCACAGCGCCTTCCAGCGCCAGCTGCACTTCGGCCAGCGCCGGGATCGGCACCCAGACCGGCAGGTCGTCATCAAGCACGTGGTCCTCACGCACATAGGCATGCGCCAGAACATAATCGCCCAGCCGCTGGCTGTTGCGCAGGCCGGCGCAATGGCCGACCATCAGCCAGGCATGCGGGCGCAGTACGGCGATATGGTCGGTGATCGTCTTGGCGTTGGAAGGGCCGACGCCGATATTGACGAGCGTGATGCCCGCATGGCCCTTTTTCTTCAGGTGATAGGCTGGCATCTGCGGCAGGCGGGCGAGCACGGCGTCCGTTTCCGGCCTGTCGGAACCGGCAGGGGTGATGATATTGCCGGGCTCCACGAAGGCCGTGTAACCTTCGCCGCCATTCTTCATCATCTGCCGCGCCCATGCGGCGAATTCGTCGATATAGAACTGGTAGTTGGTGAACAGCACGAAGTTCTGGAAATGGCTGGCGCTGGTCGCCGTATAGTGGCTGAGGCGTGCCAGCGAATAATCGATGCGCTGCGCGGTAAAGGGCGCCAGCGGCGCGGGTTCGCCCGGCACCTGATCATATTCGCCATTGGCGATGAGATCGTCGGTATTGTTGAGATCGGGCGTATCGAAAAGATCGCGCAGCGGCACATCGGAGAGCGACGATGCAGCCGCCGCCTCGACATAGGCGCCTTCGCCGAAGGCGAAATGCAGCGGAATGGGCGTCGCCGATTCCGAGACGGTGACCGGAACGCCGTGGTTCTTCATCAGAAGCCCCAGCTGTTCCTTCAGGTAATGGCGGAACAGCTCCGGCCGGGTGATCGTCGTCGTGTAGACGCCGGGCGCGGTGACATGGCCGTAGGAAAGGCGGGAATCGACATGACCGAAAGTTGCCGTCTCCAGGCTCACTTGCGGATAGCAGGCGCGGTAACGGCCGGCAATCGGCGCACCCTTGGCAAGGTCGGTGAAGGAATTGATCAGGAACGCCGTATTGCGTTCGTAAAGCGCGGTCAAAGCCTCGACGGCTTCTTTCGGGTCCGTGAATGTCTGCGGCGCGAAAGGTTCGGGGCTGATGAAGGTGAGGGGCGGAATCGTTCGTTTTGCTATTGTCATGGCCCATTATAAGAGGCCAATTTCGACAGGCAAGCGACAGAAATACGAAGAAACTGAAAAGAAACGGAAAATGCGGCTCAAGGAGGAGTGGCGGCGGCGAAGATATCAGCCGAGTGCGCCACGCTGCAGGCTCATCAGCAATACGAAACCGGCGCCTTTCGAGGCGGGGCGGGGGTCGGCCTTGTAGACCGCAAGTCCCGCCACCGGGCCGAGAAAGATCGAGGCCATCAGCACCAGCCGCAGAGCGGAAAACAGGCCGTTGGAAAAGCTTGTGGTCATCGGTCAGTCCTCAAAGTACGACGGGGCAATTGGCGGCGGGTGACGGGCTGTGCTGGCAGGCGATTGCCGCGCCCGCATTCACCCGCTGGAAACTGCGGTTAGGATTGACGACGAGCGAAGCGAAGGACATGGCGAAGATCGCCATGAGAAACGCGAAGATTGCCAGCCGGCTTATCAGCTTTGCCATGTCCATTCCCCTTATTGGAGTTGATGGACAGAGTTTTGCCATACTCGGACTGAACGGACCCTGAGGCCCCGGTTCATATGGTGTTCAGGGATGTTAACGGGTGGTGACATGGCAAATTGATGCCACAATGGCGCAGGGCACCGCGCCGACCGCGTATTTTTTCAGGTTGGAGGGACTGCCATACGGGCGGCAAGATCGGCCACGAGGGTCTCGAATGCCTGAGGCTCGGCCACATCGACGAGCGGCACGTGGTGCTCCTGCGCCGATGCCAGCATTTCGGTGTTTTCCCGCAGTGATCGCTCGATGAAGGCATCCATGATCCGCCGCTGGTGGGCAGCGGCATCTTCATATCGGGCGTGAGAGCGCATCCGCTCAAGAAGAAAGTCATTCCCGGCATGAAGGAACACGCCGGCGACCGTGCTGCCAAGCAGGGGCGCCATGAATTCCGGGCGCAGGGCCGCACCCTCGAAGATTGCGCGGCTGCCGCCATGGGAGCTGCTGTCGATCATCGGGCGGATCAATGGCCAGATATTGTGGTGATGCACCTTGAGAAACCAGTGGATCGTTTCCGCTGACAGCTGCGTGTAATATTCCTCCACCGGTGCCGGTATGCCCGGCCAGGGCCTGCCGGGGTGGCGGGCGAGACTGTCGGTCGATATCGCCTCGCAGCGGAGCCTTTTACTCAAAATACCGGCAAGGGTGCTTTTGCCCACATGCGAGGTGCCGGCAATCAGGATCGTCGTAAGGCTGGGAGGCATGCATCACTCTCGTTGCTGTTCAGGCCGGCGCAACGATACATCAGCGGGGATATGTGTTCCACGCCGCATCGCTCATGATGGACATGGAAGCCTGTGGATGCCTTGGCCAGCCGGACGGCGGGGAGCCTCAGGCCCGCCCGCCGCCCCGGTTACCGGCTTATCAGGCGTTACAGCCGCGTCCAGGTCTGCGATTTGCAGAGAACCTTCAGAACGCAGCCCTTCATGTTCAGCGAATTGCCGGAAACGGTGCCGGAGCCGCTATAGGTCTTGTCATTGGCGGGGTCGGTGATTTCACCCGAATAGCTGTTTCCCTTGCCGGAAAGCTTGCCGATCTGTTTTCCGGCATGTTTGCCTGTCTTCAGCGTCACGCAGAAGGCGCCGCCGCAGGGGCCGATCACCGCGGTTTCGCCGCTGGCCGTTTTCCAGTTGCCCTCGATGGCCTCTGCGGCAAAGGCAAGGTTGCTGCCCATCAACAGGGCCGCGGCAATCATCATCACACGCTTCATAAAAACTCCTCCCGAAATTTGCGCAGACCCTTCTGAACCGCACCGGTCATGAAGAAATGGAAGCGCATTAAACCCTGTTCAGCATCACCGGGGTGCACGGCCTCCTGCGAAGCGCTCACCTTTCAGGCCATGCTATCCCTTGCCTGTTTCATCCTCATCACAGGCAGGCGGATAATATTTTACGTTAACGTAAAAGGAAACAGAAATTTGCTGCCGCGGGGCGGCGTCGCGCCGTCTGCGGGACATGGGGGAAGGGCAAATTCGAAAAATGCTGTTTTGATCGTGGTGAATAAAGGGTTGAAATCCAATTCTGAAATTTTCGTAAAAATCGTCTGGAAGTCCTTAATTTCCGCACCTCCTGATATTTAACAAAAACTCAATTTTACCAATCATTTGCAGTTTGTTTGCAGCACATTAATCATGCCTTTTAAGCGCCCGTTGAAAGCCTGCTGGCATAGTGAACCCATCAAAAGCGCAGGAAAAACCTGCCGGCCGAAAGGACAAAAAAGCCGCAAAAGACGGTGGGTCCGGAAGGCAGCCTCGACAAGAAGGCGAATGATGAAACAGGCAGAAAGACAGGGATAAAAACGATGGCACGCTTTGAAATTCGCGATATCGAAATGGCTGCCGGTGGCGAAACCCGCGCCGACACCCTTTGCAATCTCGGCCTGGTCTATGCGACCGGCCGGGGCTGCAAGGTGGACCTGATCGCGGCCCACAAATGGCTCAACATCGCCGCGATCCGCGGATCGGAAAGAGCCGCTTCGCTGCGCGCCGATCTCGCCCGCAACATGACGAAGTCGGAACTGGCCGAAGCGCTGCGCGCCGCCCGCGACTGGATGACGATGCACTGATTGACCCAAGACATCATTGAGATTTCCGGTCCGGTTCCCTCCAGTCCCGATGACCGGCGCAAAGGAAAGTAAACCCGAAGGGGAACGCGGCGAGGGCTTCGGAAAGAAGCTTTTGCGCTGACACATCAAACCGCGACCGGCAGGAACAAGGCCGGCGCGGTTTTCTTATGTTTGGCGATGTCCCGTCGCCGGAAAATGATTCGCGGGCAGGGGTTTGCGGCGGGACGTTGAATCGATGCGTGTAATGCCCGGCACTTTCCACCCCTCATTCCTGCGCCGGTCACGGGAATGAGGGTGGGCTGGGAACTTACCCGAGCGCCTTGAGAACCTTTGGCAGCGCCTGCTCGAAAAGATCGAGCTTGTCCTCGGTGCCGGCGCTGACACGAATGCAGCGGTTGAGCGGGGCCACGCCCGGCATGCGGATGAAGACACCATGCTCCATCAGTCCATCGACGATGGCGCGGGCATAAGTCCCGTCGCGATGGCAGTCGATGGTCACGAAATTGGTGGCGGAGGGCAGCGGCGCAAGGCCGTTGTCGCGGGCGATTGCGGAAATCCGGTCGCGGGCATGGGAAATCCTGCCGACCACCTCATGCAGATAGGCCTGATCCTTGAGCGCTGCGAGGGCGCCGGCGACCGAAATGCGCGCCATGCCGAAATGGTTGCGGATCTTGTCGAAGGCTTCGACATTGCCAAGCGTGCCGATGGCATAACCCACGCGCGCGCCGGCGAGCCCATAGGCTTTCGAAAAGGTGCGCATGCGCAGGATGTTCGGCTGGCCGATCAGCGCGTCGATGGCCGGCACGGCGCTGGCGGGCGCGGTCTCGCAATAGGCCTCGTCCAGAATGAGCAGGCAGGTCTCCGGCAGGGCGCGGGCAAAGGCAACGACCTCGCTCGCTTCCCACCAGCTTCCCATCGGATTATCGGGATTGGCGAAATAGACGAGCGGCGCGTTTTCCCGGATGACGAGATCGAGAAGCCCATCGAGGTCTTCGTGATCGTCGACATAGGGCGTGGTGACGAGTCTGCCGCCAAAACCGTTCACATGGTAATTGAAGGTGGGATAACCGCCAAACGAGGTCACGACCGGCGTGCCGGGCTCGATAATCAGCCGGGCGATCTCACCCAGCAGTCCATCAACGCCGCTGCCAATGGCGATATTGCCGCGCGAGACACCGTGATGGATGGCGAGCGCTTCCTTCAGTTCGAAATTTTCCGGATCGCTATACATCCAGGTCTCCGCCGCCGCATCGCGCATGGCCAGCAGCACGGAAGGGGCGGGGCCGAAGCCGCTTTCATTGGCGCCGATTCGCGCCTCCACCTTCAAACCGCGGTTCCGCTCGATGGCTTCCGGGCCAACGAAAGGAACGGTTGAAGGAAGCGAGACGGCAAGCGGCGTGAGGCGTGAAAAAGCGGACATTGGCTGAAAGTTCCGGTACCTGTGTTTGAAAACCCGGCTCACAATAGGTGCAAAAACACCGGAAGCAAGCCGCGCCCCGTGGCCGGATGGCCGTTTTGGAACAGATTTTTCCGCAGCCGCGTCAAGCGAGGGAAACCTGCCGGATCGATGGGCGGCGCGGGCGCAACAGACTCAGGCGCTGGTCTCGAAACTCAGCCGGCGCACATGGTGCAGGAATTCCGCATCGATCAGCATGTTGAAACCGATGGTGACCTTTTCTTCCTCCCGGCGGATCAGCGTGCAGCCGATCTCATCGCGAATACCCAGAATTTCCAGATAGAAATTGGCCGGCATTTCCAGGTCGGGGCTGACATCCAGCTCCGCGCCGTAGAGGGAAATGGTGCGCACCAGGCAGCGCATGGTGTCCGTGGCGCTGAGATGATGCCCGATGAAGGTGATCTTGCCGGGCCGGTCGATCTGAAATTTCTCGTACATCTCGTCCTGGGGGACGCTCTGACGGGGATCCATATGCAAAGCCATGACAACCTCCCGGATTGCCTCTTCCTGATGCTGATTTTAACGCGGCTTCCTTGCCAGCACATGAAGGAATTGCGCGCAATTGTTCGTTTTCCGTCTCGACATGGGCCATTGTCACCCTCGCAAGCCGATGTTTCCCTTGAGGGAAATGCATTGGGCTTCGTCCGGTTGCAGGCGTGCCGCAGCCAGTGCTGATAATGTGTCATGCTTGCACCGGGCTGGCGTCGCTGTGCTGTTGACGCGGGCCGTACTTGGCGTTACGCCTGATCCGGTAATATGGCTTCGCAGGGTGCGGCTGGATGGCCCCTTGTGATTCGTATCTGGGAGTGGACTGTGACGGGAAGGCTGGTAATCGTCGGGGCGGGGCAGGCCGCTTTCGCGCTGGCGGCAAAGCTCCGGGCGCTGAAGGACGAGCGTCCGATCACCGTCATCGGCTCCGAGGATGCCTATCCCTACCAGCGGCCGCCGCTTTCCAAGAAATACCTGCTCGGCGAGATGAGCTTCGACCGGCTGATGTTCCGCCCGGAGGAATGGTATGCGGAAAATAATGTCGATATCCGGCTCTCCACCTGGGTGGAGGAAATAGACCGCCGTGCCAAAACGGTTCGCATGCAGGATGGCAGCACGCTTGCCTATGACAAGCTGGTGCTGGCGACCGGGGCCGCGCCCCGCCCGCTGCCCGCCAGCATCGGTGGCGACCTGGAAGGGGTCTTGACCGTTCGCGACAAGCGTGACGCTGATCGTCTCATGGAAGAGATGAAACCGGGCCGCAGGCTGCTGGTGATCGGCGGCGGTTATATCGGCCTTGAAGCGGCCGCCGTTGCCCGCAAGCTCGGCCTTGAAGTGACGCTGATCGAAATGGCCGACCGCATTCTGCAGCGCGTTGCGGCGAAGGAAACCGCCGATATCATGCGTGGCATCCATCAGGCCCATGGCGTTTCCATCCGCGAAAAGACCGGCCTCGTGCGCCTTGTCGGCATGGATGGCCGGGTGGCCGCCGCCGAACTCTCCGACGGTTCGACGCTTGATGTGGATTTTGTGATTGTCGGCATCGGCGTGACGCCGAATGACCGCCTTGCCCGCGAATCGGGCCTTGATGTCGGCAATGGCATCGTGGTGGACGGTTATACCCGCAGTTCGGACAGGGACATTCATGCGGTGGGCGACTGCGCGTTGTTGCCATGGCGCGGCCAGCATGTGCGTCTCGAATCGGTACAGAATGCCGTCGATCAGGCCGAGGCCGCCGCTGCCGTGCTGGCAGGCACCGAAACCGCCTATGACGCGAAACCCTGGTTCTGGTCGGATCAATATGAGGTAAAGCTGCAGATCGCCGGCTTCAATCTCGGTTACGACGAGACGGTGCTGAGACCCGGCGCCCGTGAGGGCAGCTGGTCCGTCTGGTATTTCCGCGACGGGCATTTCGTGGCGGTCGATGCCGTCAATGATGCCAAGGCCTATGTCGCTGGCAAGAAACTGCTCGATACCGGCGCGGAGCCGGATCGCGCCATCCTGGCGGATACCTCCGCCGATCTGAAATTGCTGCTCTCCTGAGGACATCATGCCCGCTCCCGAAAACCGTTTCAAAACCGCCATCCACGCCGGCAAGCCGCAGATCGGCCTCTGGCTAGACATGGGCGAGGCCATTGCCGCGGAAATCGCCGGCACGGCGGGCTTCGACTGGCTGGTGATCGATGGTGAGCACGGGCCGAACGATCTGCGCAGCATCATCGACCAGCTGCGCGCGCTTGCCACGTCGCCGGCCGAGCCGGTGGTGCGCGTGCCGGTCGGCGAAAGCTGGATGATCAAGCAGCTGCTGGATGCAGGTGCACGCACGCTTCTTGTCCCGATGGTCGATTCGGCTGATCAGGCCAGAGATCTGGTCAGCGCCATGCATTATCCGCCGCGCGGCATTCGCGGCATGGGGGCCGCCGTGGCCCGTGCCTCTGCCTTCAACACGATCACCGATTATGCCGACAGCGCTTCGGACAGCGTTTGCCTGCTGGTACAGGCCGAAACGCGGGCGGCGATCAACGATCTCGACAATATTCTTGCGGTGGAAGGTGTGGACGGCGTCTTCATCGGCCCGGCGGATCTCGCCGCCGATATGGGCTATCTCGGCAGGATCGACGAGCCGGAGGTGCAGGCGGTGATCGAGGCGGCCATCGTCAAGATCGTCGCGGCGGGCAAGGCCGCCGGCATTCTGACCTTCAACGAAACCTATAATCGCCGTTACCTCGAACTCGGCGCTTCCTTCGTCGCCGTCGGCGCCGATGTCACGGAATTTGCCAACGCCCTGCGCAACCTGTCCGGCCGCTACAAGGGCGGGGCAGCGCCGGCGCCATCCAGATCGGGTTATTAAGTCTCAGTCGTCGTTGCTGGCATTCAGCTTTTCCGGCGGGATGCCCTCTTCGCCGGAGGCAAGGTAGCCGCTGTTGATGAGGGCGGCGCGGACGATACGCTGAACGGCCTCATCCCGGTCTACGCCGTGGTCTCTCGCAAAATCCGACAATGCCTCTTCAAGGTCGTCGCTGAATAGCATTTCTGGCCCCCCATTCGTGTTGTCATGAAATCAATGCAAAAAAGGCAAGGTGGAAACGTCCCGCCTTGCCCCGACTTTAATATATGCGGCGATCAGCGCCAGCGATAAAGGCCGCTGTTCGACGAGCTCTGCTGGGTGCCGGCGCCAACCGCATAACCGATCGCAAAACCGAGTGCGCCGACGATCGCCAGCAGCGACGTGGCGGTGCCGGGATTTTCCTTGACCGCTTCCACCACATTCTGGCCCTGGGCGCGCACATTATGCGCCGCCTTGCGAACCCGGCCGCGCGCCTCATCCAGAAATTCGGACGCATCCTCGCTCACGCCTTCCGCGCGGGCGGAAACGGATTTGGAGAGGGATGCGATTTGCGAGCGCAACTCGGCAATCTGATTTTCGATCGTGTCTTCGACAACATTCAGTTTGGTCTGAGCCATTAGAACACCTCTTTTGTTACCGAAGCGGAGAACGTGCCGGCTTTGAAGAAGTTCCCGCACACCCCGCAAAGTTTCACGGACCGGCGCCCGGCCAACAGGTTTTTCGGCTTCTTGGCGAAAAAGCCTTGCATTCATTTTTTTTACGCAATAATCAGGCCGCACCGGAGAGGTGGCCGAGTGGTCGAAGGCGCTCCCCTGCTAAGGGAGTATACGTCAAAAGCGTATCGTGGGTTCGAATCCCATCCTCTCCGCCATCAAATTCAGCCAGGACTTTGGTATTCTCGGGCAAATCGGGCTGCTGGTTTGTTCTTTCCGTTTTCATCCCCATCTCGCGGCCTGAATGGCTGCAAACCCTGCCGGCAGGCGTGAACTGCATGCGGCGGTGGTGATTGGGAAAAAATCGCGTCCCCGGGGCCGTCGCTTACATCATCGAATCGCGCACGCTTCATTGCAGCCTCGCAGGCACTGCACTATCGGCGAGGGCAGGCCGCCCATGCGATCACGCTTATTTCAGAAATTCGATCGGCTCTTTTGCGCGCATGATCCTGGATACATCTCGTTCTTTGACAAAGAGCACCTATCTAAGTTTCTCACGCACACGAAGGAGATTTGATGATCGACGAATACGGCCCGCACGTGCAGATGGGCACGCTTGCAGAGCAGATGGCCGCCCGCTACCAGATGGACGCGAATCTTGAATTGGGGCCGCACCTGTCGCACTACATGGAGGAGGTCGAGGTCAACATCTCCGCTGACAGCTTTGACCATGTGGGGTTCATGAACAGGATTTGCGGGCGACTGACGATGACGCTGGCAACAGCTGCCGCGCCCCGGCGCCGCGAGTTCCTGCAGGCCGTCGTGGTCGCGCTTCAGGAGCGCATCGATCGACATTCACTCGACGTGGCTGTGGACGGCATTTAAGGCACTGCCATCCAAGCGATAATGAGCGCCGGAAGGCCGGCCTGTCTTTTGCGCCGATTCATCCGGATCGCGGCGGCGTAACGCCTCATGGCGGATGCGACAGGGCGACCGTGGGGCAAGGGCGTTTGTACGGCTGTCATGTCCACGGCATGCAGCATTCGCCGAAGGCAAATCGGTTTACCGGATCGCCGCTATACCCGGCCCGTCGAATCGCTGCCCGGTGAATCGGTCGCAGACCGAAACGGTTTTTCCGCCGTTTCCCGACATGCGCATCCGTGGAGTGCCGCGGCACGGCATAGGTCGAAGCAAAAATTTCCCACATCTCCGCCCGACAGGGCAACGCGACGCCAAAAAGGCCGATAGTTTAGAAACACCTTGTTAACCGATCTAACTAACGGATTTTCAAGGAAATTCTTAACGCATCGTAAAAGCTTCGATTGGCTGGCATGGCGCTGTGTGTTGTTTCCGCAACAAACCGAAATGAAGCATATACGTAAATGCTATTTATCGGATGTTGGCGATTGCAAGCGGCGAAACCTTTTGTATTTTCACGACCAGAAGCGAGGCGGTGGATCGTTTGGCTTCTAAGAACACGGGAATGGGGCAGGGAATGCTGTCCTTCAGCGAAAGAACCCAGACCCTTTTAAAAACTTTGACTGGAGGTCAACCATGAACATCAAGAGCCTTCTGATCGGCTCCGCTGCGGCTCTCGCAGCAGTATCCGGCGCACAGGCCGCTGACGCTATCGTCGCTGCTGAGCCCGAGCCCCTGGAATACGTTCGCGTTTGCGACGCTTTCGGCACCGGCTTCTTCTACATCCCCGGCACCGAAACCTGCCTGAAGTTCCAGGGCTACGTTCGTTTCCAGACCGACTTCGGTCGCGACAAGTCCGGCACGTCTGACTGGAACTCGTTCACGCGCGCCCAGTTCGAAGTTGACACCCGCACCGACACCGAACTCGGTGCTCTGCGTGGCTTCATCGGCTTCCGCGGCAACGCTGACAACGGTTCGTCCTCTTCTTCGAGCGTTTTCGTTGACCAGGCCTTCATCGAACTCGGCGGCCTGAAGGTCGGTAAGTTCTACAGCTGGTGGGACGATGGTCTCTCTGGTGAAACGGACGAGCTGTCTTCCAACGCTCTGTTCAACTCCATTCGTTACACCTACGACGCTGGTTCCTTCTGGGCAGGCGTTTCGGTTGACGAACTCCAGGGCATCAACGTTCAGGGCTTCAACGAGTCTGACAACAACGTTGGCGTTGCACTCGGCGTTGGCGCCAAGCTCGGCGCAGCTTCGCTGCAGCTCATCGGCGGCTACGACACCGACCGCGAAAACGGCTCTGTACGCCTGATCGCAACGGCTGACGTTGGTCCGGGCACGCTCGGTCTGGCCGGTGTTTGGGCTTCTGGCGCAAACGCTTACTACAACGTCTCCGAGTGGGCTGTTGCTGCTGAATACGCAATCAAGGCAACCGACAAGCTGACGATCACCCCCGGCTTCCAGTACTACGGCAACTACGGCCTGGTTTCCTGGGACGACTTCTCGAACGACGACGGCTGGACGGCTGGTCTGACGCTCGACTACAAAATCACCCAGGGCCTCTCCACGAAGATCGCTGTTAACTACGTTGACATCGACAACCGTGACGACCAGGTTAAGGGTTTCGTTCGCCTTCAGCGTTCGTTCTAATCTGATCTGACATTGTCAGTGATGGAAAGCCCGGCTCTCGAGCCGGGCTTTTTCGTTTTGAGCGCGCGGAGGAACGGGGCGAAGAATCAGGTCGCCCCATGGAGGGGGGCTGGTTGGCCTGTACTGTTTGCCTGGCTAAAGGATAGTGGCGCGGGGTGAGGGCGCGATCTGGTTCATTAAAAGGCCTGATTCTGTGGTGTCGCTGACCAAATCTGGGCAATTCGCCAAGCTTCCGATATGCCGTGTATCTTGATGAATGGCTGCTTTGTTTCTCGAGTGGCTTGGGCGGTACCACGTAAGTGTATGAAACAAATACGAATTTAACGAATTGTTAATGAGTGGGGCGTCGTCCATTAGAATTGTAGCTATTTCGCAACAATGAAAAACTAAGGATACCTTACTGTCTTCCTTTCGTCATGATTACGATTGCCCACCCGCCCGGTTTTGGCTCTAATCAGCTTCATAAGCGGCACGCATTGATTTGTGTTTCCCACCCGCTGCTTAGAAGATTAAGCGTTTGACTGGAGGTCAACCATGAACATCAAGAGCCTTCTGATCGGCTCCGCTGCAGCTCTCGCAGCAGTCTCCGGCGCACAGGCCGCTGACGCTATCGTCGCTGCCGAGCCCGAGCCCCTGGAATATGTTCGCGTCTGCGACGCTTTCGGCACCGGCTTCTTCTACATCCCCGGCACCGAAACCTGCCTGAAGTTCGGCGGTTACATCCGTTTCCAGACCGACTTCGGCCGCGACGCCAAGGGTACGTCTGACTGGAACTCGTTCACGCGCGCCCAGTTCGAAGTTGACACCCGCACCGACACCGAACTCGGTGCTCTGCGTGGCTTCATCGGCTTCCGCGGCAATGCCGACAACGGCACTGCTTCTGGTTCGAGCGTCTTCGTTGACCAGGCCTTCATCGAACTCGGCGGCCTGAAGGTCGGTAAGTTCTACAGCTGGTGGGATGACGATCTGAATGGCGAAACCGACATTCTGTCGACCAACACCCTGTTCAACTCGATCAAGTACACCTACGACGCTGGTTCTTTCCAGGCTGCGATTTCGGTTGACGAACTCGAAGGCCAGTACGGTCAGTTCCAGTACGGTCCGGACAACAACGTCGGCCTCGGCGGCATGATCGGCGGCAAGTTCGGTGCTGTTACGGCTAACCTGATCGCCAGCTACGACTTCGACGCAGAAAATGTTGCGATCCGCGGCATGCTGTTTGCAGATATCGGTCCGGGCACCTTCGGTCTTGCTGGTATCTGGGCTTCTGGCGACAACGCTTACTACGCGAAGTCTGAATGGGCCGTTGCCGTTGAATACGCGATCAAGGCTACCGACCGCCTGACGCTTACCCCCGGCTTCGAATACCTCGGCAAGCTCGACGTCAACCCTGCTGACGGCGACTTCGTTGGCGACCGTGACGCCTGGACCGCTGGTCTGACGGTTGATTACAAGATCACCGACGGCCTGAGCACCAAGATCACCGCGAACTACTACGACGAAGATGGTGCTGACGACGAAGTCACCGGTTTCGTCCGCCTTCAGCGCACGTTCTAATCTGATCTGACATTGTCAGTGATGGAAAGCCCGGCTCTCGAGCCGGGCTTTTTCGTTTGAGGGTGACGCGTGTGGATATGCGCATCGGCGAATATCCGGAACACAAAAAAGCACCGGGCCAGCCGATGCTTCAATGTTTGATAGGGTGATATCTGCCGATGGGTCCGATCTTTATCCCGCGCGCCCGTGGCGCAGGTCATCGACGATATCGGCCTGTTGCCCCAGCCTGGTCTTGTAGACCTGATAATTCTCCATCACCCGCTGCACATAGTTGCGCGTTTCGGGGAAGGGGATGCGCTCGATCCAGTCGACCACTTCGTCGATAGGCTTGCCGCGCGGGTCGCCATAACGGGAAATCCATTCCGGCACGCGCTTGGGCCCGGCATTATAGGCGATGAAGGTGAGGATATAGGAGCCGCCGAAACTGTCGATCTGCTCGCCGAGATAATGGGCGCCGAGCGTGGCGTTATAGCCCGCATCGCTGGTCAGCATCGCCTGCGTGTAGGGCAGGCCGTGGCGGCCGGCCACGCCCTTGGCGGTTCCCGGCAGAAGCTGCAGCAGGCCGCGGGCATTGGCGGAGGAAACGGCGGCCGGGTTGAAGGCGCTTTCCTGCCGCGCGATGGCGTAGGCAAGTGCCTTGCCGGAACCGGCAATATTGGCGCTGGCGGGAATGACGCCGAGCGGATAGGCAAGCGCTGCCGCATCGATGCCGCGGCTGAAAGCCGTCTTGCCGATCTGCAGGGAAACCTGATGGTTGCCGTTGCCTTCCGCCCGCGCCGCCAGAATGGCAAGTTCGCCGGGGCTGTCGAGCTGGTCCGCCAGCGAGCGGTAAAGACTGTCGGCGCGCCAGCCGTAACCCGCCGCCTCCAGCCGGTCTATGGCGCGCACGGCTTCGCGGCCGGCGAAGCGTTCACGGTCGCCGGTGCTGGGGCTCGGATAGGTGACGTTCAGGGTCTTCGTGCCGATTCGCGCGGCGGCCAGCTGGCCATAAAATGTGCCGGGATGGGCAGCGGCCCTGGTGAAGAAATCGCGGGCATTGCCCGGCCCGCCCGTTTCCGCCGCCCGCCCAAGCCAGTAATAGGCGCGAGAGGCCGAAAGCGGCCGGTTCGACGTCTGCAACAAGGTGTTGAAGTGGCGCGAGGCTGCCGCCGGGTCCCGCAGCGCTCTCAGCGCATACCAGCCGGCATGGAACTCCGCATCGGCAATGTCGACGGCTGACGTCGCCGAATGATTGGCGACGATGCGATAGGCTTCGGCAAAATCGCCGAGATCGGCAAGGCCGCGGGCGACGATACGGCGTTCGTTCCACCATTCGCCGGGGTTGACGAGCTTGGCCGTTTCCTTCGGTGCCTGCCGCAGAAGCACGGCGGCTTCCGGATATTTCTGCTGGTTGCGCAGGTTCTCGATGCGCGCGAAGAGATAGGTCGGGTCATTGCGCCAGGAGGCATCGACCTTGCCCAGCAATGCGCCGGCATTGGCGGACCGCTGCAGCACCGCCGCCCAGGCATTATAAAGCGACTGCGCCTTGCCAAGATCGCCAAAACGTTTCGCCTGGCTGATGCGGCTGCGATACATCAGATAATCCATGCGCGCCTTGTGATCGGCGGGCGTCAGATAGCCTGGAAACTCGGCAAGCACACGGTCTTCCATGTCCTTGTCCATGCCTTCGCTGACCCAGAGCTGGCGAATGAGGCGCTGGGAATCCGCGCCCTTGCCGGAGGAGGCGAACGCCTTGGCGAGCACGACGGTGCCTTCAGCGGTTTCCGGCCGGCTGCTGCCGAAGGCGGCTAGCACCTGCGACGCCGGCGGATCTTCGCGGTAGAGCGCTTTTTCGGAATTGGCGCGTAGCGTCGCCGCACCCGGCCAGCCGGCCAGCTCGCGTTGGGCGGTGGCGATTTCGGCGGAAGCGACATCCTTCTGGCCGGAAACCGCGATGGCCCAGGTGAGAATATGGCGGTCGAGGCTGCCGTTCGGCATGGTGTTGCGCAGCGCGATCGCCCGCGTCGCATCGCGGCTGGAAAGCGCGTCGAGGCCCGCCTTCAGCTGGCTGGTATCGTCGGGACGGTTGAGGCGCGGAATGGCGCCGGTGATTTCGGGCGAGGCCGGCATGAAGGCAGGCACGGTCGGCGCATTCGGTTTGACATAGGGAAGGGGTGCCGCACCTTCCGGCAGCGGCCCGGCCAGCGCGTTCCACACGGTTGCGGCAAGACCCGCCGCCATCAATCCCCAGACTGTCTTTTTCATGCCGTTCTTCATCGTGTAACGGAGTTGCCGACTTTCTTGCTTGTAATATCGCTACATTGCAGCGGGATTGCCGAAAACGGTCTGATGTCCCGCCCGCAAATCTTGGGATTTCAGGCTTAATGAAATCTTAATTGCCGCCCTGCAATTCAATCAACTTTTATTCACCGGCCCGCGAGCGGCGTCTCTTTTCGGTGCGGGCCTTTTGTGCCTGCCGATCACTACCCTGCGACTGTCACACTTCCGACAATTTCGGACAAAATACGCTGCCTTTGCGCTTGTCGGCGCCAAGGGCTGGCACTAATGTGTGCCGGTTTTAACCATCGAATGCGGCCGAAGCATGAACCGGCTCGGCGCCAGGAGCTTTGCATGTTCAAGGGATCAATTCCCGCCCTCATTACCCCGTTCACGGACAATGGCGCCGTGGACGAACAGGCCTTTGCCGCCCATGTGGAATGGCAGATCGCCGAAGGCAGCAACGGCCTCGTGCCCGTGGGTACGACGGGGGAATCCCCGACGCTCTCCCACGACGAGCACAAACGGGTCGTTGAACTGTGCATCGAGGTTGCGGCGAAACGGGTTCCGGTCATTGCGGGCGCAGGCTCCAACAATACCGATGAGGCGATCGAGCTTGCTCTGCACGCGCAGGAAGCCGGCGCGGATGCGCTCTTGGTTGTCACCCCCTATTACAACAAGCCGACGCAGAAGGGCCTGTTCGCCCATTTCTCCGCTGTCGCCGAAGCGGTGAAACTGCCGATCGTCATCTACAACATCCCGCCGCGCTCGGTGGTGGATATGTCGCCTGAAACCATGGGTGCGCTGGTCAAGGCGCATAAGAACATCGTCGGCGTCAAGGATGCCACCGGCAAGCTCGACCGCGTCTCCGAACAGCGCATTTCCTGTGGCAAGGACTTCATCCAGCTCTCGGGTGAGGATGGCACGGCACTCGGCTTCAACGCCCATGGCGGCGTCGGCTGCATCTCGGTCACCGCCAATGTCGCGCCGCGCCTCTGTTCGGAATTCCAGGCCGCGATGCTTGCCGGCGATTACGCCAAGGCGCTGGACTATCAGGATCGCCTGATGCCGCTGCACAAGGCGATCTTCATGGAGCCCGGCGTCTGCGGCACGAAATACGCGCTGTCGAAGACACGCGGCGGCAATCGCCGGGTCCGCTCGCCCTTGATGAGCACGCTGGAACCGGCAACGGAAGCAGCCATCGATGCGGCGCTGAAGCACGCCGGCCTGATGAACTGAGAGACGCCTGAAAGCCTTGAGGGCGCGCCATGGACCGCTTCGAAACAGAAGCTGTTCGGCGCGCCTTTTCTTTTTGCAGCGACAACATTAAATAGGGGTTCGAAAACCGCTCTCGGCGGTAAGCCGAAGGCGCAATAAGAAAAACAAGGGATTGAAATATCATGGCCCCCAAAGGCAGCCAGCGCGTGGTGAACAAGATCGTTGCGGAAAACCGCAAGGCTCGCTTCAACTACGAAATCATCGACACCTATGAGGCGGGACTCGTGCTGACCGGCACCGAGGTCAAGTCGCTGCGCGAAGGCAAGGCGAATATCGCCGAATCCTACGCCTCGGACGAGGGCGATGAAATCTGGCTGATCAATTCCCATCTGCCGGAATATCTGCAGGCCAACCGGTTCAACCACGAGCCGCGCCGCCGCCGCAAGCTGCTTTTGAGCAAGCGCGAAATCAGCCGCCTGCGGGCAGGTATCAACCGCGATGGCATGACGCTGGTGCCGCTGAAGGTCTATTTCAACGAAAAGGGCCGCGCGAAGCTGGAACTGGCGCTCGCCAAGGGCAAGAAGCTGCACGACAAGCGCGAGACCGAGAAGGAACGCGACTGGAACCGGCAGAAGTCGCGGTTGTTGAAGGGCAACAACGCCTGAGCGGCAGGAAATTTCGCGGCCTAGAGGGTAGCGGCCTTTCGCCACTTGTTCTTCCGTCATGCCGGACTTGATCCGGCATCCAGCCACAGCGCGTCTGCGCTGTGGAACGAGCCCTTTCAGCCCAAGGACTTGGGCTGGCTGGCTCCCGGCTCAAGGCCGGGATGACGGGGTGAATGTAGTCTTGTCGTAGTTCAAGCGGCCCGATACGTCCGCTCCACATGCGCCTTCGTCGTCGAAACGCTGAACCGGCTGACAAGTGCGGCCAGATTGGCGCTGACATCGCTCAGACTATGCGTGGCCGCATTGGTTTCTTCCACCATCGCCGCATTCTTCTGGGTCAGGTTGTCCATGCTGTTGATCGCGGCGCTGATTTCCTGAATGCCGACCGATTGCTCCTGCGCCGCCTTGGTCAGCGAGGCGATATGTTCCTGGATGTGATCCACCTTGTTGCCGATCGTATTCAGGGATTCGCCGGTCTTGTTGACCAGCGAGACACCCTGCATCACATCCTCGGAAGATTTGGCGATCAGCGTCTTGATTTCCTTGGCCGCGGTGGCGGAGCGCTGCGCGAGTTCCCGCACCTCCTGGGCAACGACGGCAAAACCCTTGCCGGCCTCACCGGCGCGGGCGGCCTCCACGCCGGCATTCAGTGCCAAGAGGTTGGTCTGGAACGAAATCTCGTCGATGACGGAGATGATCTGGGTTATCTTCTGCGATGAGTCCTCAATAGCCCCCATTGCTTTCACCGCTTCCGTCACCACATCGCGCGAGCGCGCGGCTTCAACGGCCGAGCTTTCGACGATGGCCTTGGCCTCCTCGGAGCGCTGCGCCGACAATTTGGAAATGGTGGTGATTTCCTCGACGGCGGCGGCGGTTTCCTCAAGGGCGGCGGCCTGCTGTTCGGTGCGGCGCGCCATGTCATCGGTTGCCGAGGTCAGTTCGCGCGTATTGCCGGAAATCTTGTTCGCCTCTTCGACGATCTGAGAAAATGCGCCGGAGAGATTGCCGACAGCGGCGTTGAAATTGGCGACGAGTCCTTCGAATTGCGGTGCGGTCTTTTCGCCGATGCTGGAGGTGAGATCACCATTCGCCAGCCTGTCGAGGGCGCTGTTGAGCAGGGCGAGAACATGCTCCTGCTCCTTCTTCATCTGCGCCTGTTCGGCCTCCACCTTTTGCCGCTCGGCGGCCAGCACGTCGAGATAGACGGAAATCGAATAATCCATGTCGAGGAGGGCGGCCTTGATGGTGGCGGACAAGGCGTCCTTCACCTTTCGGGCCTTCTTTTCCATGAAAAGGCCCTTCAATTCGGACTCGATCAGGGCCTTGACGATACCGTCGAGCATCAGGGCGTAACCGCCAATATACCATCGCGGCTCCAGCCCCAGCCTTGCATGGGTGCGGCCGATGGTGGTCACGGCGTCGGTATAATCCTCGGTGAACGTCCCGGAGGCGATCCTTGCCCAGTGTTTGAGCTGCATGCTTTTGGCGTGCTGGACATGCGCATCGTTGGCGAAGAACTTCGCCGTCTCCGGCACCGAACGAACCTTCGCATAAAAACGGTCGAGAGACGCATCCAGCGAGCCGGTAATGACACCCTTCATGTCTGAGAGATTTTGCCGCTGCTCGTGGCCAAGCCCCAGAAAATTCAGTCTTTCGTCAAGTTGTTGATTGGTTTTCGCTTGGCCGTGCATGTCTGGTCATCCTGATTTGACACCCAATTCAGTTTCCGGTGTCGTTGCGTGATTTAGACACGTCTAAAATTAACCAAGATATAATTTCGAATGGCCGGATTTGATGTTTGTTAATTTAAACGGCAATTTTCCGGCAGCGACGTGGCATGAGCCCAAACAAAAACGCGCCCGCCTTTGGGACGGACGCGTTCCTGTAATGTCGGCGTACAAGCCCGGATCAGATCGTCTCGGGGCTTTCGGCGTGGCGGGCAGGGCGCTCGTTCGGGTCGCGCCCGATCTCGGCCTTCAGCGTCATCAGATCGATGAAGTGATCGGCCTGCCGGCGCAGATCGTCGGCGATCATGGCGGGCTGGGTGGCCATGGTGGAGACCACGGAAACCTTGCGGCCCTTGCGCTGCAGCGCGTCCACCAGCGTGGTGAAGTCGCCGTCGCCGGAGAACAGCACCAGATGATCGACCGTCTCGGACTGTTCCATGGCATCGACCGCGAGTTCGATATCCATGTTGCCCTTGATCTTGCGGCGGCCGAGCGCGTCGGTGAATTCCTTCGCCGGCTTCGTCACGACCTTGTAGCCGTTATAATCCAGCCAGTCGATCAGCGGGCGGATCGAGGAATATTCCTGATCCTCGATCAATGCGGTGTAATAATAGGCGCGCAGCAGGTATCCACGCTTTTGAAACGCCTTCAGGAGCTTGCGGTAGTCGATATCGAATCCCAGGCTTTTCGATGCTGCATAAAGATTGGCTCCGTCTATGAAGAGCGCAATTTTCTCCCGTGGATCGAACATTCCATCCCATTCCTTTTTTTGGAAAGGCCATTATCTGGCTTTTATATCCGGTCGAGAACGCAAAAAATCATGTGGTATCAACGAGCTTTGCATACCGCCGTTGCGTTTTAAGTAAGCTACCTTCCCCCGTATTCCAAGACAATTCTTCTAGACATTTTGTTCATCAGACGCCAAACATCGGCAATAAGGTGCCAAAAGACGCCAAAGACAGGAAAAACTTGAATTCCGCGGCCAATGGCTGTATCGGAAGCTGGAAAGCTTCGTCGCGAGAAATCACAAGCGTTTTTTGCAAGGCACGAAGCGCAGATTCAATAGGTTAGAGCAACCCTTGTGCATCCCGAAGAAAGCACGGCGCTCTGATCCACGACATTACGACCCGCAAAGGACAGGCAATGGCCCGCGTCACAGTTGAAGATTGCATTGATAAAGTAGACAACCGTTTCGAGCTGGTTCTTCTCGCCAGCCATCGTGCGCGCCAGATTTCTCAAGGGTCCTCCATCACGGTTGACCGCGACAACGACAAGAACCCGGTCGTGGCGCTGCGCGAAATCGCCGACGAGACGCTGTCTCCCGACGATCTGAAGGAAGACCTCATCCACTCGCTGCAGAAGCACGTGGAAGTGGACGAGCCCGAGCCCGATCCGGTCACGCTTGCCGCCTCCGCCATTGCCGATGGCGAAGAGGACGACCAGCCGGAAACCGTTACTTTCGACCAGATGTCGGAAGAAGAACTGCTGGCCGGTATCGAAGGCCTTGTGCCGCCGGAAAAAAATGACGATTATTGATAGGATTTTATGATGCCTTTGGCAGGCGGCGGTTACCGTCTGTCAATAGTTGCCGTCATAATCTGATCCCTATTGATGCAGCATTGTGCGCCGACCCTCAGGTTGGCGCGCTTTCTTTTTGTGGAATATCGCATGATGCGGCAATACGAACTCGTCGAGCGGGTTCAAAAATATAAACCGGATGCGAATGAGGCCCTGCTGAACAAGGCCTATGTTTACGCGATGCAGAAACATGGCCAGCAGAAGCGGGCCAATGGCGACCCCTATATTTCGCATCCGCTGGAAGTTGCCGCGATCCTCACCGAAATGCATCTCGACGAATCGACCATCGCGGTGGCGCTGCTGCACGATACGATCGAGGACACCACCGCCACCCGTGCCGAAATCGACGAACTCTTCGGCGAGGATATCGGCCGGCTGGTGGAAGGGCTGACCAAGCTCAAGAAGCTCGATCTCGTTACCCGCAAGGCCAAGCAGGCGGAAAACCTGCGCAAGCTGCTGCTCGCCATTTCCGACGACGTGCGCGTTCTTCTCGTGAAACTCGCCGACCGCCTGCACAATATGCGTACCATGGAATATATGCCGGCCGACAAGCGCAGCCGCATTTCCGAGGAGACGATGGAAATCTATGCGCCGCTCGCCGGCCGCATGGGCATGCAGGACATGCGCGACGAGCTGGAGGACCTGTCCTTCCGTTATCTCAACCCGGAAGCCTATGAGACGGTGACCAACCGCCTGCAGGAACTGGAAACGCGCAATGAGGGCCTCATCAAGAAGATTGAGGACGAGCTGCGCGAACTGCTGGTGGCCAACGGCCTCATCGGCGCGGGCGTCAAGGGGCGCCAGAAGAAGCCCTATTCGGTGTTCCGCAAGATGCAGTCGAAGTCGCTCTCTTTTGAGCAGCTTTCGGATGTCTACGGTTTCCGTATTCTGGTGGACGACATTCCCTCCTGCTATCGGGCGCTCGGCATCGTGCATACCCGCTGGCGGGTGGTGCCCGGCCGCTTCAAGGATTATATCTCCACCCCGAAGCAGAACGACTATCGCTCCATTCACACCACCATCGTCGGCCCGTCGCGCCAGCGTATCGAGCTGCAGATCCGCACCAAGCGCATGCACGAGATCGCCGAATTCGGCATCGCCGCCCATGCGCTTTACAAGGATGGCGAAAACGGGGAGGGCGATCTGCTCTCGCCGGAATCGAACGCCTATTCCTGGCTGCGTCATACCATCGAATCGCTGGCCGAAGGCGACAGCCCGGAAGAATTCCTCGAGCACACCAAGCTCGAACTCTTTCAGGACCAGGTGTTCTGCTTCACGCCCAAGGGCAAGCTGATTGCCCTGCCGCGTGGCGCCACCCCCATCGATTTCGCCTATGCGGTGCACACCAATATCGGTGACACCACGGTTGGCGCCAAGATCAACGGGCGGATCATGCCGCTCGTCACCCGGCTCAACAATGGCGACGAGGTGGAAATCATCCGCTCCGGCGTGCAGGTGCCGCCCGCCGCCTGGGAAGAGGTTGTCGTGACCGGCAAGGCCCGCTCGGCCATCCGCCGCGCCACCCGCATGGCCATCCGCAAGCAATATTCCGGCCTCGGTTATCGCATTCTGGAACGCACCTTCGAGCGCGCCGGCAAGGCTTTCTCGCGGGAAGCGCTGAAGCCCGTGCTGCATCGTCTGGCGCAGAAGGATGTCGAAGACGCCATCGCCGCCGTCGGTCGCGGTGAGGTCTCCTCGCTCGATGTGCTGCGCGCGGTCTATCCGGATTATCAGGATGAGCGCGTGACGGTGAAGATGACCGGCGACGATGGCTGGTTCAACATGCGCAGCGCCTCCGGCATGGTCTTCAAGATTCCCGGCAAGTCGCGCTCGGTGCTTGAGGACGATGGCGCGGCCGAGATGCTTGATGGACCCGACCCACTGCCGATCCGTGGCCTTTCCGGCAATGTCGATGTGCATTTCGGTGCCGCCGGCGCCGTTCCGGGAGACCGCATCGTCGGCATCATGGAAAAAGGCAAGGGCATCACCATCTATCCCATTCAGGCGCCGGCGCTGCAACGCTTCGACGATGAACCGGAGCGCTGGATCGATGTGCGCTGGGATCTCGATGAGGCGAACAAGTCGCGCTTCATGGCGCGGGTGATGATCAATGCGCTGAACGAGCCGGGCACGCTCGCCTCTGTCGCGCAATCGATCGCGACGCTGGATGTCAATATTCGCGGCCTGAACATGGTCCGCATCGGCACTGACTTTTCCGAGCTGGCGCTGGATGTCGAAGTCTGGGATCTCAGGCAGCTGAACCAGCTCCTGTCGCAGCTGAAGGATCTCGACTGCGTATCAACTGTGGCGCGTGCCTTCGATTGAGGCATTTTTAGACGATCCCGCAACTCAAAAGGCCGTTGTTATGCATTGAATGCATGGCAGCGGCCTTTTCCTGTCTCTGGTCGCGGAGGCGGTTTGCGACTATTTTCCTCTCAGAAATTGAAGAGAAGGAAACGCGGCGTGCCGGTGGAACAACACCGATGAGAAACGCCGGTTCCAAACCGAAAGGACCGAAAATCATGTTTACTCCGCTTCGCAAGATCGCCCGTGCCGTTCGTGGCAAGACCACGCAGGAACGCGAATTCGAATATCTCAGCGGCTCGGTATCGAATGTCGACCTTGAGTTCCGCCAGCGCGAAATCGACCGCGGCCTGTTCCGCCGGTAATGCGCCCAGCGCATGGCAGCCCATCGCCATGCGTATGAGACTTGGAGGGTGCGCGGCTGTTGTTGGCACGCTCGTCCCTGTGTCTTGCAAAACTATGTGAATGCACGCTTCAAGCGGTTGTCCCAAACTGGTTGACCAATACGCCGCAAAAAAATCCCGGTTCAGTCCCCTGTCGCAATAGACGACACTAAATTGGGACTGATATCGAAGGCTTGATATTCACTGTATTCGTGACATCCCGCGTCCGTCATGCCGGGCTTGATCCGGCATCCAGCCCGCCCGAGTCCTTGGGCGGGAAAGAGTCTTCTCGCCGCGCAGACTCGCGTCGGCTGGATTCCGGCTCAAGGCCGGAATGACGGAAGAGGAGAATACACCTGCAAAAGACCCTGCGTCGTCTATGATGCTCTTGGCGCGGCCCGGGCGATGAAATAGACTGCCCCCATGCCGTTTCGCCGCCGTGAACCCATTGGTTTTTCAGAGAAGATTCGCGACCTCTTCTGGCCGCGCACGGGTTTTTCGCGTTCGCTGCGCTATATGAAGCTGCGTTTGCTCAGGCTTTCCGCCTCTCCGCATTCGGTCGCCGCTGGTGTCGCGCTTGGTATCGGCGTGGCATGGACGCCCTTTCTTGGTGTTCATATCATCATCGCCATGGCGCTCGGTTTCCTCATGCGGGTCAATCTCGTCGCCGCGGCGCTTGGAACCACCTTTGCCAATCCGCTGACATTTCCCTTCATCTGGGCGTCCACCTGGGAACTCGGGCATTTCATCCTTGGGCGGCAGCAGACGGCAAGTGCGGCGCATGTGGATTTCGTGGCGCTGTTCAGCCATCTCGAATTCCGGCAGATATGGACGCCGGTCCTGGAACCCATGACCATCGGCGCCGTGTTTCCTGCCGTCATCAGCGCGGTCATCGCCTATATCGCCGTCTACGGCCTCATCAGCGGCTTCCAGCGGCGCAAGATGGAAAATCTCGCGCAGCGTGCCGCCAACAGGAATGCTTCTCTGGAGATGTTGAAATGATCATTGGATTGGGCAGCGACCTGATCGATATTCGCCGTGTTGAAAAGTCGATCGAGCGTTTTGGTGAACGCTTCACGCATCGCTGTTTCACCGATATAGAGCGCGCCAAATCCGATGGCCGCAAGAACCGCGCGGCTTCCTATGCCAAGCGTTTTGCCGCCAAGGAGGCCTGCTCCAAGGCGCTCGGAACCGGCCTTGCGAACGGTGTCTTCTGGAAGGATATGGGCGTCGTCAACCTGCCGGGCGGCAGGCCGACAATGGTGCTGACCAATGGCGCAGGGGAAAGACTGGCGGCCATGCTGCCCGCCGGCCACCGCGCCAATATCCACCTGACGATCACGGATGACTATCCTTATGCTCAGGCATTTGTGATTATCGAAGCGCTGCCCGTGAACGGTTGAGGCCCGGGGTCGCCGCATTGGCGGTCTATTTGCACCGGTGTTATAGAAGCGCTTCCCTTCGGGCTGGAAAGGTTCTAGAGAAGTCGCAGAAATATGAAAGCGTTGCCGGCTGCGTGAAACAGCTTCACCCGCCGCAGGCGCGACGAAACAACGGCCCGGATGCTCCCTCATGATCGGAGAAGCCGGGAAACAATCAGGCAGGTCTTTAAGTGTCCGAAAAAGCTGAAAAGAAGCAGAACGCCCTCTGGGAGAACGTCAAGGTCATCATTCAGGCGCTGCTGCTGGCCATGGTCATCCGCACCGTGCTGTTTCAGCCCTTCACCATCCCGTCCGGCTCGATGATGCCGACGCTTCTGGTGGGCGACTATCTTTTCGTCAACAAGTTCTCCTACGGCTATTCGAAATATTCGCTGCCTTTCTCGCCGAACCTGTTTTCGGGCCGCATTCTCGAATTCAGCAAGCCGAAGCGCGGCGATGTCGTGGTCTTCCGCCTGCCGCCCAATCCCGAGGTCGATTACATCAAGCGTCTGGTCGGCCTGCCGGGTGATCGTGTTCAGATGATGAACGGTGTGCTGTTCATCAACGGCCAGCCGGTGCCGAAGCAGCCCGATGGCACTTTCACTTCCGATTACCGTGCCGATCCGGGCGCCAATGTGCCGGTCTTCCGCGAAACGCTCGACAATGGCGTCACCTACGACACACTTGACCAGTCGCCGGACTCGCGCGGCGACAACACCCGGGAATTCCTGGTGCCGGAAGGCCATTATTTCATGATGGGCGACAACAGAGACAATTCGCTCGACAGCCGCTTCGATGTCGGTTTCGTGCCGGAGGAAAACCTGATCGGCCGCGCCAGCGTCATCTTCTTCTCGCTGGGCAACGACACGCCGTTCAGCCGCATTTGGGAGTGGCCGGCCAACATGCGTTGGGACCGCCTCTTCAAGGTTGTGGAATGAGCAAGACCAAGCCGCTTTCGACGGACGAGATTTCCCGTCTGGAAGCGTTGATCGGATATGAGTTCAAGGAAAAGGCCCGGCTGGACCGGGCCTTGACCCATGCCAGCGCCCGCTCGGCAGCGGCCGGCAATTACGAGCGGCTGGAGTTTCTGGGCGACCGTGTCCTCGGTCTCTGCGTTGCCGAATTGCTGTTCTCCACCTTCCGCAACGCCACCGAAGGCGAGCTTTCGGTCCGTCTGAACCAGCTCGTCAGCGCCGAATCCTGCGCCGCGATCGGCGACGAGATGGGCCTGCATAATTTTATCCGCACCGGCTCGGATGTGAAGAAACTGACCGGCAAGGCGATGCTCAACGTGCGCGCCGATGTGGTCGAAAGCCTGATCGCCACCATCTATCTGGATGGCGGTCTGGAGGCGTCGCGCAAATTCATCCTGAAATACTGGCAAAGCCGGGCCACAAGCGTGGATGCCGGGCGGCGTGACGCCAAGACGGAATTGCAGGAATGGGCGCATGCCAGATTTGCGACCACGCCCTCTTACCGGGTTGACGATCGCTCCGGACCGGATCACGATCCCCGCTTCACCGTGACGGTGGAAATTCCCGGCGTGAAGCCGGAAACCGGCGTGGAGCGCTCAAAGCGCGCGGCCGAACAGGTGGCGGCGACACGGTTGCTGGAGCGCGAAGGCGTCTGGCAGAAATCCTCCACCTGAGACTGAGTGCCCGAACGGGTGCTGAAATCGAGCGCATGGCGGACCCTTTGGCCGCATGTTGAATACCTCTGACCTTGAATGGATATCATGACCGATCACGAAAACCCCGCCATCCCTGGCGAAGATGCAGCCCTTCCGACCCGCTCCGGCTTCGTCGCCCTCATCGGCCCGACCAATGCCGGCAAGTCGACGCTGGTGAACCGGCTGGTGGGCGCCAAGGTTTCGATCGTCAGCCACAAGGTGCAGACGACGCGCGCCGTGATGCGCGGCATCGCCATTCACGACAATGCCCAGATCGTTTTCATGGACACGCCCGGCATCTTCAAGCCGCGCCGCCGGCTCGACCGCGCCATGGTCACCTCCGCCTGGGGCGGCGCGAAGGACGCGGACCTCATCCTGTTGCTGATCGACAGCGAACGCGGCCTGAAGGGCGATGCGGAAACCATTCTTGAAGGTCTGAAGGATGTTCCGCAGAAGAAAATCCTCTGCCTCAACAAGATCGACCAGGTGAAGCGCGAGGACCTTCTGAAGCTCGCCGCCGCCGCCAACGAGACAGTCGCTTTCGACCGCACCTTCATGATCTCGGCGACCAACGGTTCGGGCTGCGAGGACCTGATGAACTATCTGGCCGCCGAACTGCCGGAAGGCCCATGGTATTACCCGGAAGACCAGATTTCCGACCTGCCGATGCGCCAGCTCGCCGCCGAAATCACCCGCGAGAAACTGTTCCTGCGCCTGCATCAGGAGCTTCCCTACGCCTCGCATGTCGAGACGGAAAAGTGGGAAGAACGCAAGGACGGCTCCGTGCGCATCGAGCAGGTGATCTATGTCGAGCGCGACAGCCAGAAGAAGATTGCACTCGGCAAGAACGGCGATGCGATCAAGGCCATTTCCACCGCCTCGCGCAAGGAGCTGTCGGAAATCCTCGAACAGCCCGTTCATCTCTTCCTGTTCGTCAAGGTGCGCGAGAACTGGGGCGACGACCCCGAGCGCTTCCGTGAAATGGGTCTGGAATTCCCGCGGGGGTAACGCGCAGGCGCGATATGCGCGATGCGAAAACACACCCGCTTTCGTCATTCCGGCTCAAGGCCGGAATGACGGGTGGAAATGTCGCGAACCAACGCGAACGTCGAGGTTGCCCAAGCCCTTCGTTTTTATGTGTTCGAGGGGGAACGCGACGCAATCCTTGAACGATCTGAATATCTTCACCTCCATCGGGAACCGAATAGGTTCGGGCGGGTTGTTCCAAAACAATTGGGCGCAACCTTTTTCGATGACGGATATTCATGTCGCCAAAAAAACCGAACGGAATTTCCACCACCCCGTGCCAGCAATGTCCCCTGCGCGACCTGCCGCATTTCCGGGATTTTTCCTCCTCCGAACTCGATTTTGTCTCGCGTTTCAAGACGGGCGAACTTGCGGTGGAAAGCGGCTCGGTCATTTTGATGGAAGGCTCGCACAGCGCCCATCTTTACACCGTTTTGCAGGGCTGGGCTTTCCGTTACAAAACGCTGGAGGACGGCAGGCGGCAGATACTCAACTATGTCATGCCGGGCGATCTCGTCGGTCTTCAGGGCACGGTGATGGGGGAAATGCAGCATTCGGTGGAGGCGCTCTCGCCGGTGACGCTCTGCGTCTTCGAGCGGTCCCGCCTCAACAACCTCTTCACCGATCACCCGACACTTGCCTATGACCTGACCTGGATCGCGGCAAGCGAGGAGCGCATGCTCGACAGCCATCTTCTCAGCATCGGCCGGCGCACCGCCCTGGAGCGTGCCGCCTATCTGATCGCGTTTCTTTATCGCAAGGCGAAAGCGGTCAATCTCATCCCCGGCGAAACACCGATCCCGGTCACCCAGCAGCATGTGGCCGACACACTCGGCCTCTCCATCGTTCACACCAATAAAACCCTGAGAAAGCTGGTCGATCGCCGCCTCATCCGCTGGACGGACAAGGGCTGTCTGGTGCTCGATGATGCGGGGCTTAGCCATGTGGCAGGGTGGGAGAGCGACGAGAAACGGCAAAGGCCCTTCATCTGATCTTCCTTTGACATGTCTTTTTTAAATGACGGTGGGGCCGTAATTTGCGACTCCTGTCGTGATATCTCACTGCGGAATCATTTCGGAGATCGCGGCTTCGAGCCTGACGGCTCTCTCATTTAGGAAGAAGAAAACATATGGTGCCACAACGGGTTATCATCGTTGAGGATGAATATCTGGTGGCGCTTGATGTCGAGGCGGTTCTCCAGTCCATGGGGGTGGAAACCATCACCATCGCCACGACGCTTGCGCAGGCAAGGGAGGCCGCCGGACAGGATGTTGCGGATTGCGTGCTTCTCGATGTCAGCCTCTCCGATGGCAAGAGTTACGATTTTGCCCGTGAGCTGCGCGCGGCGGGCATTCCCTTCGGTTTCGTCAGCGGCTACGGCGATACGACGGGCTTTCCGGAAGACCTGATGCATGCCCCCTTGCTTGGCAAGCCTTTCGGCGAAAACGAAATCGTCGGTTTTGTCCTTGGTCTGGTCGGTACGGACAGGGATGCCGTAAAAGAATAACGTTTCGCCGCCAGATCGGTTATGGTGGGGCTTGAATCGAAATTCGGACAGGTTTCATGCAGTGGCAGGATGAGGCGATCATTCTCGGCGTCAAACGCCATGGCGAGACGAGCGTCATCGCCGAGGTGATGACCCGTTCGCGTGGCCGCCATCTCGGCATGGTGCGCTCCGGTCGTTCTCGTAGCATGCAGCCGGTGCTGCAGGCGGGAAACCGGGTGGATGTCGTCTGGCGGGCGCGTCTTGACGACCATCTCGGCGAATATCGCATCGAGCCTCTGCAATTGCGCGCCGCGCAGCTGATGGAAACGGCGACCGCCGTTTACGGTGTCCAGGCCATGGGCGCTCTTCTCAGGCTTCTGCCGGAGCGTGACCCGCATCCACATCTCTATCAGGCGCTCGACATCATCCTCGACAATCTCCGCGATCCGGCCGATGCCGGCGAATTGTTCGTGCGGTTCGAACTCGCCGTCTTGAACGATCTGGGTTTCGGGCTTGATCTCACCGAATGCGCGGCGACGGGGCTGCGCACCGATCTCATCTATGTATCGCCGAAAACCGGCAGGGCGGTTTGCCGCACGGCAGGCGCGCCCTATGCGGCCCGGATGCTGTCATTGCCCGCTTTTCTCGGTGAGGGCCAGTCGAAAGCTGCCGATCCCGAAAGCCTCGCGGCGGCCTTCCGCCTGACGGCCCATTTCCTCAACCGGCATGTCTATGATCCGCGTGGCCTGAGTGAAAACGCCGCCCGCGACGGTTTCGTGCAGGCGGCGCTGAAGGCGCTGCAGCGCAGGGCATCGCCGCCCGCGCTTGATGAGGCCGTGTAGGCTTAGGCCATTGCCGGCCGCGGTGCGGGGCGCTCCTGAATGGGCCAATGTACGATGGCGGCAAAAATCCCCATGCCGACGCCGAGCCACCAGACAAGATCATAGGACCCCAGCCGGTCATAAAGGAAGCCGCCGAGCCAGACGCCGAGGAACGAACCGATCTGGTGCGACAGGAACACGACGCCGCCGAGCATGCCGAGATGGCGCGTGCCGAACATGATCGCCACCAGCGCATTGGTGGGCGGCACGGTGGAAAGCCACAGAATGCCCATGACGGCCGCAAAGAGGATGACCGAAAGCGGTGATTGCGGCAAAAGCAGGAAGGCCGTAACGGCGATCGAGCGGGCAATATAGATATAGGCCAGCATATAGGGTTTCGAATAACGCTGGGCGATGACGCCGGCGGCCAATGACCCGATGATATTGAAGAAGCCGATCAGCGCCATGGCAATGACGGCATAGCGCGGTTCGATGCCGATATCGCCGAGATAGGCCGGGAAATGCGCGGTGATGAAGGCCACCTGGAAACCGCAGACGAAGAATCCTGTCGTCAACAGGAGATAGCTCTTGTGGCCAAGCGCTTCCCGTAGCGCTTCGCCCGCCGTCTGCTGGAACTGCGTCTGCGACTGGCTGCCGGAAGAGGAGTTGCCGCGCATCGGAAAGGCGAGCAGCGGCACGAGCATCATCATCACGGCAAGCCAGACGAGGCTGTCCGACCAGCCATAGGCGGAAATCAGCCCCTGGCTGATCGGTGCGAAGAGGAACATGCCGGCAGAGCCCGCCGCCGTGCCGATGCCGAAGGCAAGCGAGCGCTGCTGCGGCGTGACATGGCGTGCAAAGGCCGAAAGGATGACGCTGAAGGAGCCGGCGGCAATGCCGAGCCCGACAAGCACGCCGCCGCCGAAATGCAGCCAGAAGGGCGAGGTGCCGAAGGACATGCAGATGAGGCCGGCAGCATAAAGAAAGCCTGACAGAACGAGCACGCGGCCCGTGCCGTATTTATCGGCGATTGCGCCGAAGAAGGGCTGGCCGAGACCCCAGAACAGGTTCTGCAGGGCCATGGCGAGGCCGAAGGTGGAACGATCCCAGCCGGTGTCGGCCAGCATAGGCAGCTGAAAAAAGCCCATGGCCGAACGCGGCCCGAAGGTCATGACGGCAATCAGCGACCCGGCGGCGATAATCAGCCAGGGCATGGTCTGGCGTGTGGCTTGCGACATGAAATTCTCCTGCTGCAGCACGCGCCTTGGAGATGGCGCAAATCTTCTGCAGATTCCCTCTGATCGGGATGAATATTAGCTTTTGTCAGCCGTCCCCACTAGCGACTTTTCTTGACCCCCATTATTCATGGGATTGATGGGATATCCCCGTATATAGCTTCCGGGGATACCGGAGATATGACGATGAAGCAGAATATTTACGATGACCCCGGGTTTTTCGAGCGCTACAGCGCCATGCCGCGCTCCGTGGAAGGGCTGCGGCAGGCCGGCGAGTGGCACGAACTGCGCGCCATGCTTCCGCCGTTGCAGGGCCGCAGCCTTCTCGATCTCGGCTGCGGTTTCGGCTGGCATTGCCGTTATGCGGCAGAGCAGGAGGCGACCCGTGTCGTCGGCGTTGATCTTTCGGAAAACATGCTGCGCCGCGCCGCCGAAATGAATGGCGGCCCCGGTATCGAATATCGTCGGGCGGCAATCGAGGACATCGATTTTCCGCCGGAAAGTTTCGATGTGGTGCTGAGTTCTCTCGCCCTGCATTATGTCCGTGATCTCGACCTGGCATTCGCGAAAGTTTCCGCCGTGCTGAAATCCGGCGGCGAGTTCATCTTTTCCATCGAACATCCCGTGTTCACCGCGCTGGAAAAACAGGACTGGTTCTACGACGCGGAAGGCGAAATCCTCCACTGGCCGCTCGACAATTACCAGAACGAAGGCGTGCGCCACTCCAACTGGATGGCGGATGATGTGGTCAAATATCACCGCACGGTGTCAGGCATTCTCAACAGCCTGCTTTCTGCCGGCTTTGCCCTGACGCGTCTGGCTGAACCGAGGCCCGATCCCGCCTTGCTCGCGGAGCGACCGGAGATGAAGCACGAAGATCGCCGCCCGATCTTTCTGATCGTCAGCGCCCGCAAGCCGTGATGGCACTGCGGACGTTGCAACGCCCGTGGCCTACCGCCTCTTGATCGCCCAGCCTTCCGGCCGTTCCTCGACCACCTTGGCCACGTCGCCGAGCGATAGTTTGCCCTGACTGCGCGGTGTCACGTTCCAGCCGAACAGCGGGCCGGGCACGCGCCGATCACCCGACATGCGGATGCGGCCCATGGCTTTCATGGGCGAAGGCACATCACGGGAGCCGGTTATCTGGTCCTGCGTGGTCATGATGCAGCGGGCGCAGGGCTTGACCAGATCGAAACGAATGCCGCCGATCTCGATGGCCGCCCAGCGGTCCTCCGCCCATGGCTCGTCCGTGTCGAGCACGATATTCGGCCGGAATCGCTCCATGCCGACCGCGTCCTCGCCATTGGCGCGCATATTGTCGTTCAGCGCGGCAAGCGAGGCGGTGGTGGTGACGAGGATCTGGTAGCCGTCCGCAAAGGTGACGGGCGTTTCGTTGCCCGTCCATTCGAGGCTTGCAATGCGTTTCGAGGCATCATCGAAGAATGCCAGCTTCACCTCGCGCCCCAGCCACGCCGAAAGCGTACTGTTGGTCTCGTCATCGGCGATATTAGCGCTGACGATGGACTTCCATACCGCCACATCCATGCGCTCTCCGGTTGGTCTTGCGATGATCCCGCCGTCCTTTTCCCGCGCAAGCGCCATGCCGCCATCCTCATGCCGCGCCAGAACCGTGGCGATGGCAGGAAGTTCGCGCTGGGTGATGAAATGGCCGGAAGGGTCGATCAACATGGCGCGACGGTCGCCCGGCAGGCCCTCGGCCGAAACGGCGCTCTCGGAGAGGGGAATGCCGCGCGCGCTTTTCAGCGGATAGATGTTGAGTTCGGTCACACGCATCTTGGATATCCTCAAATCTCGTCGAGAAACAGGTCGAGCACCTGTTGCAGCCGCTCATGGCGGGCCTTGGCCATCTGCCGCCCCGTCCCGGTGCGAAAGCCGTCCGCCAGTTTGAAAAGCTTGGTTTCGAAATGATCGATGGCAAAGGCGCGGTCGTCAAGCGGGCGGTCCTTCGCCAGCGGATCGGCCGGATCGTAGAGCGCCGAGCCCATGCGTCCGGCAATGTAAAAGCACCGCGCCGCCCCCACCATGCCGATGGCATCCAGCCGGTCGGCATCCTGAAGGATTTTTGCCTCCAGCGTCTGTGGCTCGATATTGGCGGAAAAGCTGTGGGTGGTGATGGCGTGTGTGGCGGCGTCGATATCTTTCTGCTGCCAGTCAAGCCCGGCCAGAATGCCGGCCGCCTTTTCCGCCGCAAGCCGTGAGGCCTGCGCGCGAAGCGGCGAGTTCTTTTCCACCGCCACGCAATCATGCAAAAGCACGCTCGCCGCCAGCACCGTGCCATCGCCGCCTTCGCCGGCATGGATGCGCATGGCGTTGCGGAAGACGCGGTGAATATGGGCAAGATCGTGCGAACCGTCGCCCGTATCGGCGGCGTGCGGTATCAGGTCCTGCGCAAGCGCCGCATAGGGCGCGAAAGCCTCGGCCGCGATCATGCCTGCGGCTTCCGGGTCAGGATTTTCTGGTAGAACAGGCCGATGCCGATCAGCACCGCGCCAAGCCCGATGAAGGACAGGGCTCTCAGCACGCCTTCAAGGTTGCTCATGTCGATCAGGAATGCCTTGGCAACCGAGATCAGCACGAAGGCGGCCGATGCCAGACGCAGGCTGCGGGCATTAAAGCGCGAGCCGAGCACCAGCAGCAGCACGCCGATCAGCAACCAGACCACCGAATAGCTGTAGGTCTCGCCCTGCATAAAACCCTTCCAGTCGGCGATGTTTTCGCCCTGCCAGAATCGGCGGACCGAAAGCGTTGCCCAGGCAAAACCGAGTGCCGCACCTGCCACCGCCAGCATGCTGACATAGGGCGGCGGACGTTTGCCGCGCGCATAATAGGCAAGGCCGCCATAGGCGAGCGCCGGCAGGAGGTAACCGATCAGCAGCAGGTTGAGGACCGGAATGCGTCCGGTATTTTCGCCGGTGAAATAAGGGTTGAGTGTAAAGAAATGCATCGTCAGCACGTTGATGACGGCAATCACGCCGGCAATCATCGAACCGTAACGGAAGACGGGGCTGGGGCTCTTGAGATCCAGCGTCATCAATACACCCGAGAAGCCGATGGTCAGCAGCGTGTAGATCGACTGTTCGCCGAGCGTCGGCACGCTGTTATCAAGCGTGCCGCCATTCATCGCGTGGCGGATGAGGATGGCGACGGCGAGAAGCCCCATGACGCTGGCAATCGCCTGCAGGAAGTTTTTCGCCCTGACCCCCGGCCAGTCGCGCAGCAGCCAGGCCGAGGCGACGGCCAGCAGTGCGGGAATGCCATAACCCGGCAGAAGCGCGTTGAAGACTGGTGTGGTTCCGAGATTTTGCGGCCCGACAATGGTGGGTTCCCAGGCGATGCGGCCGAGAACGGCAACGCTTGCCACCGCCATGACCCAGGGCAGCACATCCCAGTTGCGGTAACGGCTGGCCAGCACATAAACAAAGCCGATGACCGAAAGCAGAACGGTTGTCGCGAGCCCTTCCGTCAGCGTGTGCAGGCTGAGCGCGAAGGCGGCAAACGAGCCGAGCACGAGAATGTTGAGCGGTTTGCGATAGGCCTCGTTGTCCTGCCGGTGCAGCCATTCAGCGCCGGCGATCAGCACCAGGCCGAGGCCGAGACCATAGGCGGCGTGCAGCCAGTCACGACCGAGATTGCCATATTCAACGAAGCTTGCGGTTGCCAGCCAGACCGGGAACAGCGCGGCAATACCTGCCCAGAGCTGGGCGAAATCCGCATCGTCAGCGCCCTTGCGCTTCAGGAAGGAGAAGGCGCAGAGCACGAGGATCGCGCCAAGACCAAGCGCCATGGCGATTTCAGCCGTATAGCCCGTCCCGACGGGCGGCAGCGTGATCCCGGTATCGTTTATGAGGTCGATGAAATCGATGCCCTGCCTAGACATCAGCGCGACCGCCGTCTGTGCGCCGAGCGCGGCGATGATGGCCGGCCACACCGCATAGTGGCGGGCAGCACCAAGGGCCGCAAGTGCTGCGATGAGCGCCGAGACGATCAGCGCCGGGTGGGTGTCGATACCGCCACTGGCGAACAGGAAGCCGATGGCCGGCAGGATGACGGCCATCGATACGGTGAGGTTGATGGCAAGCGACGGGCGCAGCAGAAGCCTTAGAGCACGGATGGCGCGCCGCTCCGGGGCGGCGGTTTCTGCGGGTGGCGTATCGAAGTGTTTTCCAGGCCACAGGAAGATCGTGCCGGCCAGCATGACGAGCAAAGCGAGCGTCGGTGGTTCGGCATTGATCGTCTCGGAAAAGCCGATATAGCCGAGCGTCCAGAGGCCAAGGCCGGCATTGGCAAGGGACGGAACCACGGTCCAGCCCTGCCTGCGCGCTGCGGCTGCGGTCGCCAGCCACGAGATCGTCAGGAAAACGAACAGCGCCCAGATATTTGGCGTTTCGCTGGAAATCAGCGCCGGCGTCAGCATCGAGCCGAGAAGACCGAGCCCGGCCAGCGCCTGCCCATGCAGAAGCGACAGGCCAATGGTGGCAAAGGCGACAAGCCCGAGCAGGATGAAGGCCGTTCCGGAGCCGATATATTCATAAATTCCATAGGCCGCATAAACCACGCCGAACAGCGTCAATGCGCCGGCCGCCGTCAGCACGCCCGGTATCATGGCGTTGGAATAGGCGGCGGCGATGCCCGGCACCGCCTTGCGGCGGATCGCTTCACCGGCAAGCCCGAGAATGAGGCCGAAAATGGCGGCAAGCGAAAGCCTGACCGCTGGGCTCAGCAGCCCCGATTCGATCGAATATTTGACGAGGAAAATACCGCCCAGCGCCAGCGCCAGCCCGCCGGCCCAGACCGCCCAGCGCGCGCCGAGCAGGCTTTCCAAGCTTTCATTCGTCGCCGGTGTGGATACGGCCCCGGCGGCGAGCGCAGGCTGCGCTTCCTCGCGCACGACCTCTTCCGGTACTGCTGTGGCTGCGATTTCTTCAGGCTCGGATGCGTATTCAGCCTGGGGCGCTGCCGCTTCCGGAGCGGTTTCACTTTCCTTTTCCGCTGCGAAATCCGGTTTTTCCGTGGTTTCCGCACTCTCCGCCTGCGCCGCCGCAGGAGCCACAACGCCCGCAGCCATCAGCCGCTTGAGGCTGTGAACCTCCCGCTCCAGAGACTTGATTCGGCCTGAATTGCGGATGGTCGCGACCAGCATGTAGATGAAGGCCGCGATGAGGGCGAGGATAAACAGCGGGATGTCCAAACGGGCTCTCCAATTACGAAGCTGTTTTTAAAGCTCTTTTGGCGAGTTTATGCAAGGCCCGGTTGATGAAGGTGTGGGTAACGGGGGAGCGGGCGGCGCCCGCTCGGCCTATGCGCATCTATCGAAAATCAGGAAACATCCGCCAGCCAGCGCCGCGCGGCTTCGATATCGGCGAGCCCGAGATCGTGTCCGTCTTCGACCGTTTCCATCTCTGCCCTCGCGCCGCCGGCCGCAAGCTTTCCCTGCAGCTCGCTCGCCTTGTCGCGGTATTTGTCGCGTTCTCCCGCCACAAGCAGGAAATTGCGACCGGAAAGGTCGGCGTCCGGCCATGTTTCGAGAACCGGTGTCGGGCGATAGAGCAGCGCGTCTCCGGCCAGCTCCGGATGGAGCGCGGCAAAGGCCGCATAGAAGTTCGCGCCATTGGAATGGCCGATAAACCGCAGCTTCGAACGATCAAGACCATAGGAGCGTATCGCGCCTTCCACGAAGGCGGCAAAGGCTTCCGCTTCGGAAACGATATCCTTCTGGTCGAAGCTGAAATCGGGATAACGGCGGAACCAGCGGGCGATATCTTCTTCCGTGCTGCGGCCGCGCACGCCAAGAAGTGTCGCGCCGGCTGCTGCCCGGTGCGCTAGCGGCATCAGGCTGGTTTCGCTGCCGCCGGAACCGTGCATCAGGATGATGGTGCTGCCATCCGACTCCTCGGGCGTGTAAAAACGGTGCACGAAGGGCAGGTCGCGATAAACGATGCGCTCTTCGCCCGGCATCGCAAATTGCGGCAGGGCGACCCGCACATCCGCCTCGTCCTTCATGAACAGCGGCGGAATGAACAGTTTTTCGCCGAGCGTTTCCAGCGGTTCGTCCACCGTCATGCCCGGCCCGTCGGTCGCCATTTCAATCAGCACGCCGCCCGGTTCGCGGACGTAGAGCGAGTGGAAATATTTGCGGTCATGGGCGTTGGTGGTGCTGGAATTCAGCGATTTCAACCCCGCAAGAACAGCGTTCAGCTCTTCCGTGTCCTCGGCGCGGAAGGCGATGTGATCGACCGTGCCGGTGCCCGGCGCGCTGGACCAGAAGCCGGTCGCGTCGCGCACGTCGATAATGTCGCCGCTGTCGGAAACGAGCCGACGGATTGCGCCTGTCTGGCTTTCCTGCCGGTAACCGAAATGTTTCTCCAGAAACGCCACGGTCTCTTCCGGCACCTCGCTCAGCATCGTCGCACCATAGATGCGGCGAATCGCGTCCTGCGCAGAAATATCGTCCGTCACATGCGGCGTGGCATCGGCAAAGGCATGGGTGCCGACCAGTTTGACGATCAGGCCATCAGGGTCTTTCAGCCGGATGACCGGGGCGCCGAATTCGTCGGTGGGACCTTCGGTGCGAATGGCGAATTTCAGCGCCCGCGTCAGCCAGGAACCGATGGCGGCGGGATCGATCGCCAGCGAAATCTCCAGCGTCTGGCCGTAACCGACACGCCCCTGGCCGCCGTCTTCCCAGACAAGAAATGTCAGAAGGGAGCCGGGCGAAGCTATGTCGTCGCCATAGAGCAGATGCAGCTGCATGGCGTCTTCGAAGCCGGCGGTGCGCTTCGCCAGCCTTAACCCGAGGAAGCCGGCGTAAAAATCCACATTCGCCTGCACCTTCCGGGTGATCATCGTGATGTGGTGTATGCCCAGTGCAGAATTCATCTCGCCGTCCCGCTGTTTCACCCGTTATTCGTGATCCTATTTGTCCTACGCTGCCCCTGATCCGCAACCCCGGCAAATGAGAACGCTGTGTTCGTCGTGTGAACGGAATTCCGCACGCTTCGTTGCATGCGCCTTGGGCAGAATTCCCGCTTTTTACTCGCCGACTGACCATTTTTGCTCTTAAAATAAGCATATAAAATTATGGCTATTTTGTATGCAGTTTTGTCTTGCCTTGAGGGATGGAATTGGCTCTTATGCAACCAATCCAACAAAACCATCAGGGGGAACAGATGATTTTAACGCGCAGGTTGTTGTCCAGGGGCCTGGCTATCGCCGTGGTCGGCGCCGCTGCCGGAATTTCGTTGCCGACGACGGCTGTTCGTGCAGAAACGCCGGTCAAATTCACGCTCGACTGGAAATTCGAAGGCCCCGCCGCCGGTTTCCTGCTGGCGCTGGACAAGGGATACTTCAAGGCGGAAGGCCTCGACGTCACGATCGACAGCGGCAATGGCTCGGTGGAAGCGATCCCGCGTGTGGCGACGGGTGCCTACCAGATGGGGTTCGGCGATATCAACTCGGTGATGAAGTTCCTCGATGAAGATCCGAGCCAGAAGATCAAGGCCGTTTACATGGTCTATGAGCGCCCGACTTTTGCCGTCGTCGGCCGCAAGTCGCTTGGCGTCACGGGTGATCCGAAGTCGCTGGAAGGCAGGAAGCTCGGCGCGCCGCCGCCGGATGGCGCCTTTGCGCAATGGCCGGCCTTCAGGCAGGTCGCGGATCTCGATGAGAGCAAGATCAAGATCGAATCGATCGGTTTTCCCGTGCGTGAACCGATGCTTGCCAAAGGCGATGTCGATGCCGTCTTCGGTTTTGCTTTTTCTGTTATCCTCAACCTGAAGAAGCAGGGCATTGCTGATGACGACATCTCAACCATCCTGATGGCCGAGCACGGCTTGAATCTCTATGGTAATGCGGTGCTGGTAAACACTGATTTCGCTGAGAAAAACCCTGAAGCCGTGAAGGGATTCCTGAAAGCACTGGCCAAGGGCTTCGCCGATTCCGTCAAGACCCCGGAAGAGGGCGTGGCGGCGGTGCTGAAGCGCAACGAGACGCTCGACAGCGCCATCGAGCTGGAACGCCTCAACATGGCCAACAGCATGAATATCAAGACGCCCTATGTGGTTGAAAACGGCATGGGCGGCGTCGATCCAGCCCGGCTTGCTGCCTCCATCGAGACGTTGAAGGTTTCCATGGGCCTGAAGGGCAATGTGAAGGCGGAACAGGTGTTCGATGCGACCTACCTGCCGGCCAAGGCAGAACGCATGCTTCCCTAAAGGATGGAGCGAGTGGGTGCCGCGCGCTTCTTCTCCCCGCCGGGGAGAAGTCCGCGGCAGCGGGATGAGGGGGCAAGCTCTCGGCCTATCGCTGACGTTGCCCCCTCATCCGACCCTTCGGGCCACCTTCTCCCCCTCGGGGAGAAGAAACAAGCGGCAAGGCTGCGGGATTAAACGGCCCGATCAGCAACTGAAAACGGGAACTGCGATGTCACATCTCGTGGAAATAGACAATGTCGACATGCGCTATGGCGGGTCGGCCGGCACGCTGGCCGTATCCGGTTTGAACCTGACGGTCGACAAGGGTGAATTCGCCGCCGTGGTCGGCCCGTCGGGCTGCGGCAAGTCCACGCTGATGAAGCTGGTGACGGGGCTGCATATTCCGCAAAAGGGCAATGTCATCGTTGCCGGGCGGCAGGTCACGGAGCCGGTCTCCATCGTCGGCATGGCGTTTCAGAACCCGACGATGCTGCCCTGGCGCACGACGCTTGAGAACATCCTGCTGCCGCTGGAAATCGTCGAAAAACACCGCCGCCGCCTGCGCGCGCACAGGGCGGAATATGTCGCAAAGGCCGAGCGCCTTCTGGAAATTGTCGGCCTGAAGGGATTTGGCTCGAAATATCCGTGGCAGCTTTCGGGCGGCATGCAGCAGCGCGCCAATCTCTGCCGCGCGCTGATCCACGAGCCGGATTTGCTAATGCTCGATGAGCCATTCGGCGCACTCGATGCCTTCACCCGCGAGGAATTGTGGTGCGTCATCCGTGACCTGCACGCCGCGCAGCGCGTGACCGTCATTCTGGTGACCCACGATCTGCGCGAGGCGACCTTTCTCGCCGACAAGATTTTCGTGATGAGCGCAAGGCCGGGCCGCGTCCTGGCGGAGCACCGCGTGCCGTTTGCCCGTCCGCGCCAGCTCGATCTTATGTATGACAAGGGTTTCAACGACATGGTGCAGGCACTGCATGGCGAAATCGCGCAGGCGAGGGTGGCGGCATGAGCGCGATCATGGAAAGCACCGTCACGGCCGAGCCGCGCAAGCCGTTGATTGCCCGCGTCAACTGGGTGCAGGCCGCCCCCTGGCTTTATACGCTGGCGCTCTTCGTGCTGTGGGAATTGCTGGTATATGCGCTGAAAATGCCGCCCACCATCCTGCCGTCGCCGGTGAGGGTAGGTCAGGCCATCCTGCAATATTGGTCGCCGATCTGGAAGAATTCGCTGCAGACGCTGTATACGACGACTTTGGGCTTTGCCATCGCTGTTGTCGCCGGCCTTGCCATCGGCCTGTTCATTGGCTGGTCGAAAACCATCTATGCCGGGCTTTATCCATTGATGATCGGCTTTAACGCCATCCCGAAGGTGGCGCTGGTGCCGATCCTCGTCATCTGGTTCGGCATCGGCACTGTTCCCGCAGTGTTGACCGCCTTCCTGATTTCCTTCTTCCCCATCGTCGTGAATGTCGCCACCGGCCTTGCCACCATCGAGCCGGAAACCGAGGACGTGCTGCGGGCGCTGGGCGCAAAGAAGATGGATATCATGCTGAAGGTCGGCATTCCGCGTTCCATGCCCTATTTCTTCGGCTCGCTGAAAATCGCCATCACGCTCGCCTTCGTCGGCTCGGTCGTCTCGGAAACCGTCGCCTCCAATTATGGCCTCGGCAACATGATGAGTTCGGCGCAGAGCCAGTTTAACGTGCCGCTGGTTTTTGCCGGCCTCCTGATGCTCGCCGTGGAAGGCATCGTCATGTACGCCATCATGGCCTGGCTGGAAAAACGCATGACCGGCTGGGCGCATCGCTCGACCATGGGGCAGTGAGGCTTTCTTCTCCCCACCGGGGAGAAGGTGGCCCGAAGGGTCGGATGAGGGGCGACAGCAGAGATATGCGGAGAGCTTGCCCCCTCAACCCGCTGCCGCGACCTTCTCCCCGGTGGGGAGAAGGCGAAAGAGGCACGCGCTCGGCATTCTTCAGGTCAGGGAAAGCCGTGAGCCTGCCAGGGCTCAATGCGCAGCCATTTCCTTGACGATATCAGCGCCATCCATCAGGAAGGGATAATAGGTCGGCCAATTGGTGACTTCGTCCAGCAGGGCCTTGCGGTCATTCCCCCAGTAGAGGTGGTAATGGCCGGCCTTTACCGGGGCGATGGAGTGGTCGCTGAACTGGATGAACTGCGGAGCGGCCTCGTCGCCGGCGGTCTTCTTGAAGATGTATCTCACGCCGCGATTGCCCTTCGTGTAGGTCAGGATTTCCTGGCCGTCGCTGGCATATGTGCCTTCGACTGGCCTGCCTTCCTTGTAGAAAGCCACGCTGTCGCCCTTGATGACGATGCGGTTCACATCCGTCTTGTAACCGATGTCGTAATAGGCGCGATATTCTGCGGCCGTCTTGTCGCCATGGGCGGCTTTTTCGGCCATGACGGAATCAAGCGAACCGTTCAGCAGGTAGGGATAGACAGACTGCCAGTCGCCGTCCCAGTCGGAAAGCGTGCGCGGCTTCACCTGGGCATCCTCGAAATAGCCATTGTAAATCTTCTTTTCCGCCTCGGTCATCTGGTGGCTGTGATCGTGCCCGTGGTCATGGCTGTGGGCGGCGGATTTGTCGCCGCCGGCGGCCGTGGCAGCGGCTGCCACCAGCAGCATGGAACCAAGTGCGACCGCGCCGGTGACGCGGATGAGTGTCTTCTGCATTGTTTCGGCCCTCTCGTATCTGTCATGGAAGAGTAAGTTACGTAATAACATTACAATACGACCTATAGAGGTCGCGCCTGCGGGACGCAAGGCTATGTTCTGACATGCCACGATGAAAAAAGCGCGATGGCCTGCCCGGCCACCGCGCTCACAAAAGAGATGAAGAAGAGGGGCCTTTCCAGACGTCAGGCCGGCTGTGCGCTCAATTCCGCCTTGTGTTCATCGAAGGCGAGTTTCATGGCCTTCGTCACGTCGCGGGTCGTTGCGAAATAACTGTCGCTGCGTACCCAGTAACGCAAGATGAGGGTTGCGCCGTCGGCACTGACCGAATCGACAAAGGTAACAGGGGCAGGGTCCAGCAATATCCGGCTTTCTGAGCGCACCACGCGCATCAGCATATCCTGGGCGGCGGTCAGGTTATCGTCGTTGGTGACGGTCAGGCTCAGCTCGTGACGGCGGGAAGGAAAGCGGCTGTAATTGGTAATCGGCACGTTCCACAGGGTGGAGTTGGGCGCAAGGCGGTAAAGCCCGTCGCTGGTCTTGAGCTCGGTGGCAAACAGGCCGATTTCAATGACCGTGCCGCTGACCGTGCTGGTTTCGATATATTCACCGACCCGGAAGGGGCGCAGCACCAGAAGCATGATGCCGGCGGCAATGTTCTGCAGCGTGCCCTGAAGTGCCAGACCGATGGCGAGACCGGCGGCACCCAGCGCCGCGAGAATGGAGGCCGTCTGTACCCCGAACTGGCCAAGCACCATGACCAGCACCAGAATAAGCACGACGTAGCGGATCGCGCCCGCAAAGAAACCGGCAAGCGTCGCATCGAAGCCGCGAATGCGCGACAGGCCCTGAAAGGCCCAGCGCTGTAGGAAGGTGGCGGCCAGCCAGCCGACGATCAGCAGCAGAAGCGCGCCGACGATCGAAAAGGAATATTGCACCGCCAGCGCGCTCGCCTGCCGCACGGCCGCCTGCGATGCGACGATGATATCCGTTGCCTGTTGTTCCATGAATTATCCCGTGATTTTCATTGCTGTTCAGGGTTGGTAACGAATGGATGCCGCAGGGGTTCCGCCAAAAATGGCGCGTCAGCCGGCAAGCGGCAACACGAAAGGCACGTTGCCGTCGGTATCTGCTCCCCTGCCGATCGCCTTGATTGCCTTAACCAGCCGACCGTCACGCGCCAGCAGCCGGTCGCCAATGGCAATGATGCGGGCATTGGGGGTGACATAGGGCGAGACGGCGCGCAGGCGAAGCGCAAGCGCCATTTCGTCCTGATCCGGATAAAGACTGAGTGCGGCAATGACGGCGGCGGCCGGCGAGCGCGAAATCCCCATCCAGCAATGGATGAGCAGCGGCGCGGACTGATCCCATTCCCGGGCAAAATCGATGAGCTTCAGCACATGCGCATCATCAGGGGCGATAAGATCGCCGGTGCCCTTGAAGGCGATGTCGTTCATGGCAAGCGTCAGATGCCGGTCGGCGGCAATCACCGCCGGGCGGTGAAAGCTCTGCTCCCTGGCGATCAGTGTCACCATTTCGCGGGCCTTGTGCTTCACGGCCATTTCCGCGATCCGCGACAGCGGCGATACCACGATGGCCGTCATGTCGTGCTCCCGGTCCCGGTTGCGCGCAGCGCCTCGATTGCTTCGAAACGTTCGATGAACAGTTTCTGTGCTTCCGTCGAGGGCAGGGGCGTGATGGTGAACATGTCGCGGGTGATGCCGCGTGGCAGGCCGAAGAATTTCTGCGCCTCGGCGATGGAAAAACCGGCAAGCTCGGTCGCCTCGAAAAAGGCGGCGACCGTATCGGCTTTCTTGATGCGGTCCTTCAATTCGCGCGATGCATGTGGCGGCAGGCCGAAGCGCAGATGCACGGCGGCCTCCAGCCGTTTTTCCACGGTCTTGTAACCGCCGCCGACCACGGATTTGAACGGCGAGATCATGTCGCCGATGACATATTCCGGCGCATCATGCAGCAGCGCCATCAGCATGTCGCCGGGCGTCGCATCCGTGCACATGCGGCAGAAAATCGTCTCCACGATGAGGCTGTGCTGGGCGACGGAAAAGGCATGATCGCCGCGCGTCTGGCCGTTCCAGCGGGCAACGCGGGCAAGACCATGGGCGATATCGGCGATTTCCACGTCGAGCGGCGAAGGATCGAGCAGATCGAGCCGCCGCCCGGAGAGCATGCGCTGCCAGGCGCGCGGACTTTTTGCGGGAGCCACGCCTAGTCCTCCGCCCGCGCTGCTGGATCGGCGGCCGGGAAGGAAAGGCCACTCCAGACCGGCAGGGCCACGGTTATGGTGACATCTTCCGCAAGAAGCGGGGTGCCGGAGGCAAGCGCATCGGCAATGCGATCGATCCGCACGATGGCGAGCGCTGTGCTGCCGCAAACGGTCCCGAGCGCGCCGACCGGTTTTCCATCGGCGGTGATCTCCGTGCCGCTGACCGGAAGCGGACCTGCCGCCGAAACGGTAACGACGCGCCGCCTTGCGGTGCCGCGATGTTTCATGCGTGAGACGACTTCCTGGCCGACGAAGCAGCCCTTCTTGAAGGAAACGCCGTCATTCACATCCATCAGCACCTCATGGGGAAATGCATCCTGCAGCGCATAATCCCGGCCGGATTCGGCAATGCCATGTTCGACGCGCAGCGCCTCATAGGCAGCAGCCTCGCCGGAGGCCGAAGCGCCCGGCAGGCGGAACAGATCAACGCCGGCCCTGGCGAAACGCCCATCCCGGATGCCTGTTTCCGGCGCATTCTCGTTCCAGAAAACGCTGACACCTTCGGTCGCTTCTGATTTCAGATCGACCGGCGCGCGCAGCTTGTACATGGTCAGGCGGCGCAGCAGCGCATCCTGCTCGGCAGCACCCGTCTCTATCAGGTAATCCGTTCCATCGCGCGCAATCAGGAAATCGAACAGGATCTTGCCCTGTGGCGTCAGCAGCGCCGCAGCGCGGGCTTCGCTTTCAGCCAAATTTTCAACATCGGCGGTGATGAGATTATTCAGAAATTCCTCGGCGCCTGTGCCGGAAACTCTGATCAGGCGGCGGTCGGCAAGAAAGGCGGAAGGCATGGCGTCACCGTTCGGTTTATGGGAGCGTGTTCCGCCAAGCGTTTACAGCCCAAGTCCTTGGGCTGGCTGGATTCCGGCTCGAGGCCGGAATGACGGGAGAAGGGAGCGTCAACCCGCAGTAAACTTTAAGCCTGCCGCACCAATCTCAATCCCAGCGTCGTTCACTCTAAAAACGAATCGCAGAACTACTACCCAATTATTTCCATCCATTCCGGCAAAACCGCGAGGCGTTTCTGCCAAAATGCTCATTCCGCACAGTTAGGATCTTTACCGGAGAACGGCAAGCACCGGAAGGCGATCAATCGCCGGCGGTGAAGAACTTCCACTTGCCGTCAGGCGAAATGCCGATGCGGTAAAAGCTGTAATTGCCATATTCCTGCATATCCGCCAGATCGCCCGCCGTGATGATGCGCAGGAGCTCCACCTTCTCCGGCGGCGTCAGCGTGTTGAGCGGCTTGCCGGCGAAATAGGGGAAGACATAGGCTTCGTCCGGCGTGCCGGCATCGATATGGGCATAACCGGTCGACAACAGATCGATGATGATCGCCAGCACTTCCAGCCCGTCCGGATCGCCGGAATAGCTTTTCAGCGCCGCGATCGGGTCTTCGCTGTCATTGCCGTCGATGCGGAATTCATTCTGCCCGGCGGCGATGAAGGGCCGCAGCTTTTCGATATCGCCGGAGGCGGCGGCGTCGATGATCTGCTGGCGCAGCTTGCGCACGGCTTCCGGGGCCTTGGAAATATCGTGTTCGATGACCACGGACATTTCCGGCGTATTGTCGGGCTTGGAGGATTGCTGGTTGGTCTGGGCGGCGGAACGGTCGACCAGAGGGTCGGGCAGGGGAATGCCTTCCGAATCGCCTTCAACCTCGTCCGGTTCCGCGGGCTCGGCCTGCTTCGGCTGTTCGCCAGTCTGGGCCTGCGGTTGGTTTTCACCATTCTGCGCCGGCTTCAGCTCGGACAGGGCAAAGGCCGCGCCCGGCAAGCCGATTGACCCGGCGGTCAGGGCAAGCAGGATGGACAGCAGGGCGGAAGAGCGCAAAAGCCCCTTGCTCAGGCAAGACATGATAGACCCCGGCTTTACTGTATCACGCGCTGCGGAGAAAACTCGCCTTCAAGCATACGCTGGCGCAGCGATTCCAGCATTGCTTCCGCACCTGCTTCGCCATGCATGCGGATGGTTTCGCGCATGGCCAGAGCGATGGCGGCATCGGCGATGATCTCAGGCTCGATGCCGTCGGCCATGCCGTCAGCCCATGCCTCGTTCTGGTGTTCCAGAGCGACCTGCATCTTTTCATGCACGATCATATCGTCGATTTCGTTACGGCTCGTCTGCATTTTTCATCCTCGACAGGGCGGGCAAGTCCTTACCACCCTGTTAACAACACTAGCAGCCTTTTATCAAAACGGCACGGGCTGCGGCGAAAAGAGGTTAACAATCCTCTAATTTCCGAACCTGGACGCGATTTCCTGAGCGAGTGTTGCTCCCTCGTTACGGTAGTTCTCTTCTGCCATGATGGCGGCGCGCGTGCAACTGGTGTGGATGGCCGCAAAGGAGCGGTATCCACGGTTGAATGCAGCCGTCATGCGCTGGCGCCGTTCGGGTTCATTGGCCGTGTCTGCAGCAAGAAGGTCGCTCATCGATCTGCGCCAGTCCTCCGGACCGGAAGAAGGGCACAGCGTCCTCAGATATTGCACCGCGCCCAGTATTTCCGAAAGCCGTGCCAGCTTGTCGTCATAGGGCGCGGGCTTGGGCGGCGTCGCTTCCGCAGGGCGTGCCTCCTTGGAAGCCGCCTTTGAAGGTTGCGCATGGGCGATACCTTCCAGGCCCGCAGGTAGCATGGTCAGGAAAAGAGACAGGAAAATGGTTGGCCGTATCAAAATTCTATTCTGCCCCACACATACGCGTGAACTGCTGGCTCGTGAACATCCGGCGGGCGGACATGCCCTAAATAATCGCGATTCTGGCTGGCTGGCAATCATGCAAGCAGGCGCTCGGCGCACTCGATGACGCTTTCAGGGGCCGGCAGCCGGCGGATTTCCGCCAATGTGTACCAGCCCGCATCCGCCGCATCGTCGGCCGCCGTCACCGCCGGATCGGCATCCGTCTCCACGGTAAAGACCGACAGGAAATAATGGCTGGTCAGAACGCCTTCGGTGCTGTGCGAAGGCAGATCGTAGATGGCGAAGAGTTGCGGTTTGCGCGCCACGATGCCGGTTTCCTCGTGAAGTTCGCGAAGCGCCGTCTCCGCCGGCGTTTCCCCTTCTTCGCCGCGCCCGCCCGGAAAAGCGAACATGTCCTTTGACGGCGGATTGATGCGGCGCACGAGAAGCAGCCGGTCGCCATTCCTGACGATGGCGGAGGAGGCGGGGCGGGGCTTGATGCGAAGGGTCATGAAGGGTTTCACTCGTTTCGGCCGTCTGAGGCCTGTCTGCATATTATGGTGCGTGAGCGCCGATGCGCCCTTTCGGATATGGCGCGGAGGCTCTAACCTGTTGCGAACAACACACCCCATTGTGCACGCAGAAGACGGTGGAATGAAGGTCTATCTTATCTATGTATTGGCTGCGGTCGCGGAAATCGCCGGTTGCTTCTCCTTCTGGGCCTGGCTGAAACTCGGCAAGCCGGTCTGGATATTATTGCCGGGCATGCTGTCGCTTGCCGCCTTCGCCTGGTTATTGGCACTGGTGCCGACCGAAACGGCGGGCAGAGCCTATGCCGCCTATGGCGGGATTTACATCGCCGCATCGCTTCTCTGGCTCTGGGGCGTTGAAGGGCAGCTGCCGGATAAATGGGATGTCGCCGGCGGCGTCGTCTGCCTGGCCGGCACGGCCATCATCCTGTTCGGCCCACGCGCCTGAGGAGAAGAAGATGTGCGGACGTTTTGTCCTGAAGGCGACGCCGGAAGAAATTGCCGATTATCTCGATCTGATCGGGCTTGATGACTTTCCCGCCCGCTTCAACATCGCGCCGACACAACCGATTCTCGTGGTGCTGGAAGGCGAGCGGCAGGAGCGCGGCAGTAACCTGCCTAACCGCCGGGCCGTGCTGGTCCGCTGGGGTTTCCTGCCGGGCTGGGTGAAGGACCCCAAGGATTTTCCCCTGCTCATCAATGCGCGTTCGGAAACCGCCATCGGCAAGGCTTCCTTCCGCGCCGCCATGCGCCATCGCCGCATGCTCATTCCCGCCACCGGCTTTTACGAATGGCGGCGACCACCCAAGGAGGAGGGCGGCAAACCGCAGCCCTATTTCATCCGCCCGAAAAACGGCGGCATCGTCGCCTTTGCCGGTCTCATGGAAACATGGTCTTCCGCTGACGGATCTGAAGTCGATACCGGCGCAATCCTGACGACGGCCGCCAATGCCGCAATCAGCCGCATTCACGACCGCATGCCTGTCGTCATCGCGCCCGAGGATTTCAGCCGCTGGCTGGACTGCAAGACGCAGGAACCGCGCGAGGTGGCCGATCTGATGCGGCCGGCTCAGGACGATTTCTTCGAGATGATCCCGGTGTCGGACAAGGTCAACAAGGTCGCCAATGTCGGCCCTGATCTTATCGAGCCGGTGCCGGAAAGCGCGCCGCTGGCAAAGATCAAGCCGCCGAAGGACGAGGGGCAGATGTCGCTGTTCTGACGTGATTCCAAAGGCCCATGACTAGGGCCGGACGTTGCCGCTTGTTTCTTCTCCCCGGCGGGGAGAAGGTGGCCCGAAGGGTCGGATGAGGGGGCGACGTTGCCGGATTTCGGAGAGCTTGCCCCCTCATCCCGCTGCCGCGGACTTCTCCCCGACGGGGAGAAGAAACAAGCGGCATCCGCTCGGCCCATGACCCTATCTACGGAAAAACCTCAGCCGTTCAGCCCGATCTTCTGCAGGCCTTCCTGGATCATCACGTCGGAATACACCCGGTTACGGCCATTCGCCTTGGCGAGATAGAGCAACTGGTCGGCGGCATTCAGCTGGTTGTCGAAAGGTTCGCCCTTTTCGATTTCCACCACGCCGAGCGAAATCGTCAGCGCCAGGCTGCTGCCGCTGAGCTGGCGGCCATTGCTTTCAACGGCGCCGCGCAGTTCCTCGCAGAACTGATAGGCGGCATGGGCATCGAGCCCGCGCAGGAACACGGCGAACTCCTCGCCGCCGAGGCGGGCTGGAATATGGCGCTGTTCGTGGCACATGTCGTGCAGCAGTTCGGCAAGCTTCTTCAGCGCCCGGTCGCCGGCATCGTGCCCGAGTGTATCGTTGATCTTCTTGAAATGGTCGATATCGAGAATGGCGACCGCGCCGTTTTCATCGTTGTCGTTGATGATATCCATCAACGCCCGGGTACGCTCGAAGAAGGAGCGGCGGTTCGGCAGGCCGGTCAGATGGTCGCGCTCGGCCAGTTCGCGCAGGCGCTTGAGCTGCTTCAGCGTTTCGATATTATTGTCGATGCGGCACTGCAACTCTTCCGGCACGAAGGGGCGATAGACGAAATCCGATGCGCCTGCCTTCAGGAAACTTGCCGAAAGCAGCCGGTCCGTGGAGGACGAGATGCCGATCACCCGCAGATCTTCCGAGGAGCGGCTGTCGCAGATGCGGCGTGTCAGCTCATAACCGTCCATGTCAGGCATATGATAATCGGTGATGACGAGCTGGATCGATGGGTCCTGCGACAGGATCTCCAGCGCCCGGTTGCCCGAATGGGCCTCGCTGACCCTGAAATTCTGCCGCTCCAGAATTTCCACCAGACCGGAACGCGCCGTGCGCGCATCATCGACCACCAGAACGGAAAAGCGCCGGTTGGTCAAAATCCGGTCGACGGTCTTGACCACCGCATCGACGGTGCGATGCCCGTCCTTGACGATATAATCGATGATCTTCTTTTCGGCGTAACGTTTGCGCGCTTCTTCATCCACCGTTGCGGTAAACACGATCGCCGGCACCTTGCGCTCGGAAAGCAGGCCCAAAATCTCGCCCTTCGGCGCGTCGGGCAGGTTGAGCCCCGTCAGCGCCAGCGTGAAATGATGGGCGCTCAGAAGGGCATCGGCGGCAGCCATGCTGTCGCAATGAATGACCTCAGCTTCGGTCTCTTCCGAGAGCCGCGACTTCAGCAGCATGGAAAGAGCAACGGAATCTTCAATCAGAAGGATCTTATCCTGCATGGCCGTCCCAAGCCCCCCTGGCCTGTCTCCGCATTCTTTCCCGAACACCGGATATTCGTCATCCGCATGTCTGCGGATTTGAAAGTCGGCTTATGCATTGTTTTGGAAAAAACTGCGAAAAATAGAAAATTCTTTGTTATTCACTAGTCTATACGTTTGCACTCGTACAGACGTTTCGTAGAGGCCGGGCTTTTTACTTCACTTTCGTTGCAGCTTCGTTACAAAAAGTTCCCGAATTTATGAATACCGATGCGTCGCGACGCCATTCTGCAAGCCGGCGAAAAAAAACGGCGCCGTTAAAGGCGCCGCGTCATCGCTGAAATTCTGTCGGGGAATGGCGGCTCTCTACCAGATCCACCGCATGATCCGAAAAGCTCAGAACCCGAAAAACCGAGTATTTTCAGGCGGTTTTGGCAGCGGGCTTGCGTTTCAGCATCAGGGCTGCGGCCGCTACGGCCTTCAGTCCGAGCGGGCGGTAGTGGCTTTTGAGGTCGGGCTTCGCCTGCGGCTGTGCCTTCGTCTCGTTCGTCATTTCTCTCTCTCCACAATTCACGCCATTCGCCTGTGCGAAGCGTGTGAGCCCTCTCTTTCGAGGGTAATCTTGACGGATTCGAGGCGAAAAAAACGAAGCTGACTTTTCGGGATGCGACATTCTGCGCCACATCCGCAAGCCAGGTCCAGCGGGAAAAATAACACCTGTGGTTTTAAATACCCCGGTCGAGGCCGTTGCCGCCATTCGCGTCATCATGCGCGTCTTCTTCGATGGTCAGCGTGCCGTAGCGGCGGTGCCAGAGCCGGGCGCTGATGGGAATGAAGACGAGATAGGCAGCAACCGTCAGAACCAGCACTTCCCATGTGAAGCTCATCAGCATCGCCACGTAGAGCACGACGACGAGGATCATCGGCAGCACCAGATCGCGGCGAATGCGGCTGGTGCCCGATTTTCCCGACCAGACCGGCAGGCGGCTGATGAGGAGATAACCGATCAGCACGGTATAGGCGGCGGCGACATAAGCGAAGGGCTTGTCCGGCGCCACGCCGAGGAAGCCGAGATAGACCGGCAGAAGCACCAGCATGGCGCCCATGGGAGCCGGAACGCCCACGAAGAATTCGTTCTGCCAGGGCGCTTTCACCGGCCGCTCGATCATCACGTTGAAGCGTGCCAGCCGCAGCCCGGCGGCAATGACATAGATGAGCGCGGCAATCCAGCCGATGGAGCGCGCCTGATCGAGCAGATAGGCATAGACCACGAGGGCAGGGGCGACGCCGAAATTGACGATGTCGGCAAGGCTGTCCATCTGTTCGCCGAATTTGGAAGTCGCCTTCATCATGCGGGCGATGCGACCGTCGATGCCGTCGAGGAAGGCGGCGAGCAGCACCATGCCGACGGCCAGTTCGAAGCGGCCCTCGATGGCGAGACGCACGCCGCTGAGACCCGCGCAGATGGCCAGAACGGTGATGAGATTGGGAACCACGAGGCGAAAGGGAATTTCCCTCAGGCGTGGCCCGCGGCCGCTATCCTTGCGGCCCTCCTGTTTTCCGTTCTGCTGCGGCTCGGCGATCGGCGTTTCCATGGCGCATGCCCTTCCTGATTGTCATCAGCCGCGGCGGCTGATGACCGGGCCCTTGGCGGAGCCGAACTCGGCAAGCACGGTTTCACCGGCAACGGCCGTCTGGCCGACGGAAACGCGCGGCTGGAAACCTTCCGGCAGGAAGATATCGAGGCGCGAACCGAAACGGATAAGGCCGAAACGCTCACCGGCATCAACTGGTTCATTCGGCTTGACCCAGCAGACGATACGGCGGGCGACCATGCCGGCGATCTGCACCACGCCGACCTTGCCATGCGCGCTTTCGATGACGAGGCCGTTGCGTTCATTGTCTTCGGAAGCCTTGTCCACTTCCGCATTGAGGAAGAGGCCGGGGCGGTAAGCGACATTGACGATGCGGCCGCGTACCGGGGCGCGGTTCACATGGCAGTTGAACACGTTCATGAATACCGAGATGCGCACCATCGGCTCCTTGCCGAGTTCCAGCTCCAGCGGCGGAACGACGGTCTGGATGGCGGAAACCTTGCCATCGGCGGGGCTGATGATCAGGTCGTCATCCTGTGGTGTAACGCGTTCGGGGTCGCGGAAGAAATAGGCGCACCAGGCCGTCAGCACGAGGCCGATCCAGAAAAGCGGTTCGGAGATCCAGCCGAGCACCAGCGATGCGACGAAGAAAGCGGCGACAAAGACGTAACCTTCCTTGTGGATCGGTACGATGGTGTTGCGAATGGTGTCGAACAGACTCATGAGATTCCTTGCTCCGGTTTCCGTTGTCGCGTCTATATGTGGTCGTGATACGACACGATCCACACGGCAATGCGACAAATTTTGCCTAGCTGGTTACAGCCAAACGCCCCGCCCGGCAATGGCCCGGTTGTCGCGCCACCCCAAGTTCCCCGGGGTTTCTGCCCGTTAGTGCGCGGGTTCGCCGCGGTCCACGACCCCGAGATCGTCGGTTTCGCGAACTTGGCGCAACATCTCTTCCGCCCGGATGGCTTCGCGCTGGCGGCTCCACATCGAGGCGTAGAGGCCGTTCTGCGCCATCAGCGAGGCGTGCGTGCCCCGCTCGGCGATCAGCCCTTCCTTCAGCACGATGATTTCGTCGGCGTGGATGACCGTCGAGAGACGATGAGCGATGACCAGTGTGGTGCGGTTCTTCGAGACGATATCGAGCGCGCTCTGGATCTCCTGCTCGGTATGCGTATCGAGCGCCGAAGTCGCCTCATCGAGAATGAGGATCGGCGGGGCCTTGAGGATGGTTCGGGCAATCGCCACGCGCTGCTTTTCACCACCCGACAGTTTCAGACCCCGTTCGCCGACCATGGTGGCGTAACCTTCCGGCAGCTTGCCGATGAAGGCGCTGATCTGCGCCGCATCCGCTGCGGCCATCACCTCCTCCTGCGTTGCCGAGGGGCGGCCGTAACGGATGTTGTAGGCAAGCGTGTCGTTGAACAGCACCGTATCCTGCGGCACCATGCCGATCACCGAACGCAGGCTCTGTTGCGTCACGTCGCGAATATCCTGCCCGTCGATTGTGACGGCGCCTTCCTGAATATCGTAGAAACGATAAAGCAGCCGCGAGATCGTCGATTTTCCCGCCCCCGAAGGCCCGACGATCGCCACCGTCTTGCCGGCCGGCACGTCGAAGGAAACGCCCTTCAAAATCGGCCTTTCGGGGTCATAGGCAAAATGCACGTCGCGGAAGGAGATCGCACCGGGGCCGGCCGCGAGCGGCTTTGCATCCGGCCTGTCGGTGACTTCCGCCTCCACCTCCAGAAGATCGAACATCTGTTCGATATCGGTCAGGCCCTGGCGGATTTCACGATAGACAAAGCCGATGAAATTGAGCGGCACCGAGAGCTGCAGCAAAAGCGCATTGACGAACACGAAATCGCCGATCGTCTGTTCGCCGCGCTGCACGGCAAGCGCCGACATCACCATCATGACGGTGGAGCCGATGCCGAAGATCACGCCCTGGCCGAAGTTCAGCCAGCCAAGCGATGTCCAGATCGAGATCGCCGATTTTTCGTAACGCTCCATGGCGACGTCGAAACGGCGCGCCTCCATCTCCTCATTGCCGAAATATTTGACGGTCTCGAAATTCAGAAGCGAGTCGATTGCCTTGGTGTTGGCGTCGGTATCGCTGTCATTCATGGCGCGGCGGATGGAGATGCGCCAGTTGCTGGCCCTGACCGTGAACCAGATATAGGCCCAGACGGTGATGACCGTGACCAGCACATAGGAGAAACCGTAGGAAGCCCAGAAGATAATCGCTGTCAGCAGGAATTCGATGAAGGTCGGCGCGGTATTGAGGATGGTGAAACGGACAATGGTTTCAATGCCCTTGGTGCCACGCTCGATAACCCGCGAAAGCCCGCCGGTCTTGCGCTCCAGATGGAAACGCAGCGAAAGCCGGTGCATGTGCACGAAGGTCCTGTAGGCGAGCTGGCGCACCGCATGCTGGCCGACGCTGGCAAATAGCGAATCGCGCAGCTGGTTGAGCCCGACCTGGATCAGCCGTGTCAGATTATAGGCGATGACCAGCGCCACGGCGCCGAGCAGGAAGGCGGGAACAAGACCCGCCATGTCCAGACGGCCGTTCAGCGCATCCGTCGCCCATTTGAAGAAATAGGGAACCGAGATCAGCACCAGCTTGGCGACAACAAGGAACACGGTGGCCCAGATCACCCGCATTTTCAGGTCCCACCGGCCCTCCGGCCACATATAGGGCCAGAGATTGATCAGGGTCTGGGTCGGATTGCTGGAATCTGCCGAAATGGTTTTTTGCTTCGTGGCCATCATTTGCTCCGGTCACTGCCGGAAGCCGACAGCAGGGCGGCGGCTTTGGTCAAGCCGCCGCGCGTGTCACAGATAGGGTCGTTGCGGGTTCACCGCAACGCTTCAAATTCAGGAACCGCCCTTCAGCCGCTTGCGGTGAAGTTCCTCCGCATTCGGCAGGGCCTCTTTCGGCACGCCGAAAATCTGGCCGGGCTCGATCAGGTCGGGATTCTTGATCTGGTCCTCATTGGCGAGGTAGATCGTCGTGTAACGCACGCCCTGTCCATAAACGCGCCGGGAAATCTGCCACAGCGTATCGCCGCGGCGGATGATGACACTGTTCTGACTTTCGGCAAGCGGTGCCTGCTCGAAGGTCTGCGGGCCGGCAGGCGCTTGCGGCGCGGGCGCGGCCGGCGCCGTAATGTGGAGTTCGGTCAGCCGGCTTGCGAGCGATGCGATGCCGTTGCCGATGGCCGCTACATCATTCGGCCATGCCTCGACCGATGCCAGCAGATCGCGCGCCTTGGCGGTGATGCCACCTGCAAAGGCAGTGAAGGCCGGTTCTGTTGCCGCGGCGGTGCGGAATTCCGAAAGCGATTTCAGGCCGATCGCCACCGCGGAGCGGCCGGCAATGGCCTGATCGAGCGCAGGTGTCGCCTGATCCTTGTAGAGATTGGACAGGATGCCGAATGCCTTGGCGACGTCGTCGCGCAGCTTTTCGAAAGCGGCGCGATCGCTCGCCGTGCTCTGGTTTTCAGCCGGTGCCGTCGTGGTGGCGGCTGGTGAAGCGGCCGGCGCCTGCATGGCGACGGTCGCCTGATCGGTCTGCGGCCGCTCGAAGGGAACGCGCACGCGCAGCTTCACGCTGCCATCGGCATTCAGTTCCTCGACGGTGATGAGGTGGCTGCCCACGGCCAGATCGACATCACCCTCGACGACGAAATGACCGGAGGCTTCCGTGACGCTCTTGCCGATCTCCCTGTCATCGACCAGCGCGCGCACCGTCGAGCCGGCAGGCGCGGAACCCGCGACGAAAATCTTCGATCCTTCGAATTCGACGGCGGTGACCTGAACGCTCGAAGCCGCTGTCGAGGCCGGGGCGGAACCGGCAGCGGCGGGAGGCGTCACACCGGCGGCGGGCGCGGGTGCAGCGGCAGGATTGCCGGTTTCGCCGGCAGCGGCGGCGGGCTGTCCCGATTGTGCGGTCTGCAGGGCGGGCGGTGCCGCCTCCGGCATCGCCAGCACGCGGCTTGCTTGGCCGGGCCTGGAAACCATCGCCAGAAGTTCGCCGGCCTTGCCGTCCGGCACGGAAACGGTCGCCACTTCCTCGGATTGCGTCGCCTTGCCGCTGGTATCGGTCGAACGCAGCACCAGCTCGTGGTCGCCGGGGGGCAGGGGATTGTCGAAGACGGCGGCGAAATCGCCGCTTCCATCGATGGTCGTCTGGGCGACGACATTGCCGTTGCTCAGAATTTCAAGTTTTGCACCCGGCTGTGCCTTGCCGGCGATCACGGCCGAACCGTCAGGCTCGACGCGCAGCACGTCGAAGGTCGGCGCGCCGGGCGTGGCCTGGGCGGCATCACCGTTCGCAGGTGCGGCGGCGGGTTCCACAGGCTTCGGCGCACCGTCATCCGTGCCGGCGAAGACGCCGGCCAGACGGCGGATCTGTGCTGCGGCTGCGGCCGCGTTTTCAGGCAGGCCACGCAGGAAGGCGGTGGTGCGTTCGGCGGCAGCGCGCGCCGTGGTGATCAGCCGCGACGTGGTTTCGTCCAGCGTTTCGGGAATTTCGATATTGGTCAGTTCCTTCAGCGAGGCCTCGACCTTCTTGCGGGCGGCCGCGAAATCGGCGTCGGAGGGAACCTTTTCGTCGGCGAAAAGCCCTGCGAGATCCTTGATCGACTGCGTGGCCGAAGCCGCCAGACGCCCGACCTTGTCGGCGATATTGGCAGTTTCCTCGGCGGCGTCCGACAGGATGTCACCCGCCTTGTCGCCACCCATTTCGACGCTGTTCTTCACGGCGTTGCCCGCCTCGTTGATGGCGTCGCCGATCGGTTTGCCATCATTGGAAATTCTCGGCAGGACGAAAAAGATCATGAGCAGGGATGCAATCCCCAGCACGATCAGCGCCAGCAAACCGGCCTTATTGTTTTTCATCCTGGAATCTCCGGGTATTTCAAGCTTTTCACACGAGTTGAGATTGCTAGCGTCTTACCTTGCGCCAGACAAGCGGCGTGACGGCAAAAGGCCATATTTGCAAGGGATTTCCCAAATTTTCTTGACGTGCCGCATCGCACATAGTTCCTTCCCTTCATGACGGACAAAAATACAGCGATTCGATCCATCTGCGTTTATTGCGGCTCCCAGCCCGGTCGTGATCCGGCCCATATGGAAGCAGGCCGTGCGCTTGGGAAATCCATTGCCGAAAACGGCATTCGCCTCGTTTATGGCGGCGGCACCAAGGGCATCATGGGCGCAGTCGCCAGCGGTGTTCTTTCCAATGGCGGCGAAGTGACCGGCATCATACCGGAATTTCTCGTCGATATGGAGGCAACCCGCCATTCTCTCGGACAATTGAACGAGCTTGTTGTCACCAAAGACATGCATGAGCGCAAACATATGATGTTCGAGCGCTCGGACGCCTTCGTGACCCTGCCGGGCGGTGTCGGCACGCTGGAGGAGATCGTCGAGATCATGACCTGGGCGCAGCTTGGCCGCCACGCCAAGCCGATGGTCTTTGCCAATATCAACGGCTTCTGGAACCCGATGCTGGAACTGGTGCAGCATATGCGCGACCAGGGTTTCATCCATCGCGCCCATCTTTTGAACCCGCTTGTCATCGACGAGGTCAAGGACATCGTGCCCGCCATCATCGACAGGGCGCTGGCGCAGCAGAACCCGGAGGGTGACCCTTCGGTGATTTCCCGCCTCTAGTGCAGCCTGCCCGGAAGCGCGCGGCGTCTTCGGGAAAACGGCGTGCATCCGGCATCTGAAAACCGTTAATGAACCGCCCTGCGGTTCGTTACGATTTTAAATGTATATTAATACAGATTTAACAGCAGCGTCGTTCCGACCGCTCTTTTCATGGCCCCGCGACTGATCCTGTGCCAGCCTCACCAGGGCGTTGGCTGTTGCGGAATTTATTTCGCCGCCATGAGAGTGGGTGCATCGGGAAATGATAGCTTTTGTGGTGCGGCTTAAAAGCCGGGCGCATTTCATTATTCAGAGAAGCCCGCTGCGGGGCAGGGAGGCCGTTCTTGGTGCCGCCGCCCGCCGCCGGGTGGATGCCCGGATGAGGCTGGGCATCGTGATCGCCGTCTTTACCGTCATCTATGCCGTCGTGGCCGCGCGCCTCGTTCAATATGGCCTTGCGGAACCGGTTGCCACCGCCTGGATCAATACGGGTGCCACAGCCGTCGCGTCGCGGCCGGATATTGTCGACCGCAACGGCAAATTGCTGGCCACCGATCTCAACATGGTGTCGCTCTACGCGGATCCGCGCCGGGTGGTCGATCCGGATGAGGTGGTGGAAAAACTCGCGACTGTCATCCCCAATCTCGACTGGCGCGAAACGCACCGCAGATTGCGCTCGGATAGCGGCTTCCAGTGGCTGCGCCGCCAACTCACACCCCGGCAGCAGGCGGATATCCTCAATCTCGGCATACCCGGCATCGGTTTTCGGCCGGAAAAACGGCGATTTTATCCGGGTGGCCCGACCGCCTCGCACATTATCGGCCATGTGAACGTCGACAATCAGGGCCTTGCCGGCATGGAGCGTTATCTCGACCAGCAGGGGCTCGCCGATCTGCGCGCCACCGGTCTTGCGAGCGGCATGGCGCTGGAGCCGGTGAAACTGTCGATCGATCTGCGGGTGCAGAACATCGTTCGTGAGATCGTCATGAAGGCGAAAAACGACTATCAGGCGGAAGCGGCGGGCGCGGTGATCCTCGATGTGGAGACGGGCGAGGTGCTGGCCATGGCCTCGGTGCCGGACTACGACCCCAACGAACCGTCCCGCACCCTTGCCGATGGCAGCATCGACAGGGAGTATGAAAAGGGCTGGTTCAACCGCATGAGCAACGCCACCTTCGAGATGGGCTCCACCTTCAAGAGCTTCACGCTCGCCATGGGGCTGGATGCGGGCGCGATCACGCTCAATTCGGTGGTCGACGCATCGCGGCCGATCCGCATGGGCGGCTTCACCATCAAGGATTTCTGGGGCAAGAACCGCCCGCTTTCAATCGCGGAAGTGTTTCAATATTCCTCCAACATCGGCACGGCGGCCGTCGCCGACATGGTCGGTGTCGAAGGCCACCAGCAATTCCTGACGAAACTCGGATTGCTGTCGCGCATGGAGACCGAAATGCCCGGCGTGGCGACGCCAACCCAGCCGAGGACGTGGAAGAAGATCAATTCCGTCACCATTTCCTTCGGACACGGTATCGCCACCACGCCGCTGCAGACGGCGGTTGCCGCCGCAGCGCTCATCAATGGCGGAAACCTGATTTCACCGACCTTCCTGTCGCGTTCAAGGGAAGATGCGGCAACGGTTTCCCGTGCCGTCATCAAGGGAAAGACCAGCGCCGATATGCGTTATCTTTTCAACTGGAACGGTATCAAGGGCTCCGGCAGGCGTGCGCAGGTCGATGGTTTCCATGTGGGCGGCAAGACCGGAACCGCCGACAAGGTCATCAATGGCCGATACGCCAAGGATATCAATTTCAACAGTTTCGTCGCCGCCTTCCCGATGCACAGGCCGAGATATGTCGTTCTATCGATGATCGATGCGCCGAAGACGGGTGAGAATGGCGGCCGCACGGCAGCCTCCACCGCAGCGCCGATGATCCGCGAAATCGTCGCCCAGACGGCAGCGCTCCTCGGTGTCAAACCGCGTTTCGGTTACGAAGCGGAATCGCAATTGCTGATGGATTATTGACCCCCTCATTGCTGTGACGGGCACAGGAATGAGGGGAAAAGCCAGGTTATCGCTTGAGCCGCATCAGGCTCGAGCCGGTATAGATCGCCAGCGCCACCCAGATCATCGCAAACGCCGCCATCCGCACCATGTCGAAGGGTTCCTTGAAGATGAAGATGGCGATGAGGAAGATCATCGTCGGCGCGATATATTGCATGATGCCGATGGTCGACAGCCGCAGCAGTTTTGCGCCATTGCCATAGAGAATGAGGGGAACGGCGGTGATCACGCCGCTTGCGGCCAGAAGCCATGTGTCTGCGGAATTGCCGCCCATGAAATGCGCCTGTCCACTGAAGGCAAGCCAGATCATGACCAGCACGGCGGGGATGGACAGCAGCATGACTTCCAGCAGGAATCCCTGCGTCGCGCCGATCGGCAATGTCTTGCGGAAGAAAGCGTAAAAGCCCCACGAGACAGTCAGCGCGATGGAGACCCAGGGCAGGCTGCCGGCGTGCCAGGTGAGAATCGCCACCGCCACCGCCACGAGGCTGATGGCGGCAATCTGCGCCGGGTAGAGCTTTTCCTTCAGCAGCACTGCGCCAAGGAAGATGCTGAACAGCGGATTGATGAAATAGCCAAGTGCGGCGTCAAGCGTGCGGCCGGCGCCGATCGACCAGATATAGACACCCCAGTTGATGCTGATGAGGGCGGCGGTAAGGCTCGCCATGGCCAGCATTTTCGGGTTTTTCAGTGCCGTGCGGATTTCCGCCGTGCGCCCGAGCGCGATCAGCACGACCGCCGCGATCGGCACCGACCAGATGACGCGATGCACGATAACTTCGATCGGCGAAATATGCGCGACCGCCTTCATGTAAAAGGGGAGAAAGCCCCACAGCAGATAAGCGGAGAGCGCGAAAGCAAAACCGCGCGCGCTATCGCCGCCCTCTTGGGCCGGGAGCGTTTTGTCGAGTGCCATGGGAGTACCACCAATCGTTGGGATAGTTCCTTCATAGCGGATCGGCTTGACGGGAGCCAATTCATTTCCGTGAAGGGTTCATGAGAAAAACTGCATGAATAAAGGGCGTTTTGCCCGCAAAACGGGCTTCAGTCGCGACCGACAGGGGATTCACGCCGGCAGGTCCAGCGTGAATCCGGTTTGAATCATTGTCTCATCCGGCCTCTGCAACCGGTTGAACGGACTGGTTATTTCCCCGCAAAACGATCATTTGCGCGAATCAGCTGGTCAAGAATGCCCGGCTCGCTCATCGCGTGTCCGGCTGCCTCGATGATGTGGAAATCCGCCTTCGGCCAGGCCTTGGCCAGCTGCCAGGCATATTTCAGCGGGCAGGGCATGTCATAACGTCCATGCACGATGACGCCGGGAATATCTTTCAGCTTGCCGGCGTCGCGCAGCAATTGCCCGTCCTCCAGCCAGCCGCCATTGACGAAAAAGTGGTTCTCGATGCGGGCGAAAGCGATGGCGTATTTATCCTCGCCGAAATCCTCGACACGGTCGGTATCGGTAACGAGCGCGATGGTCGCACCTTCCCACTGGCTCCATGCCTTGGCGCATTCGAGCTTCTTTGCCTCGTCGGTGCCGGTAAGATAGCGGTTATAGGCCTGCATCATCTCGCCGCGTTCGGCTTGCGGGATAGGCGCGATGAAATTTTCCCAGCGGTCGGGATACATTTCGGAAACGCCGAACTGGTAGTACCAGTCCAGTTCCGGCCTGGTGACGGTGTAGATGCCGCGCAGGACCAGTTCGCTGACGCGGTCCGGATGGGTCTCGGCATAGGCGAGCGCCAGCGTCGAACCCCAGGAACCGCCGAAAACCAGCCATTTTTCAAAACCGCAAAGCGCGCGCAGCCTTTCGATATCGGCAACGAGATGCCAGGTGGTGTTGGCTTCCAGCTCCGCATGCGGCGTGGAGCGGCCGCAGCCGCGCTGGTCGAACAGGATGACGTCGTAAAGCGCGGGATCAAAAACCCGGCGATGCGTGGGATTGACGCCACCGCCCGGACCGCCATGCAGGAAAACCGCCGGCTTCGCACCGCGTGTGCCCACCCGTTCCCAATAGATCGTGTGGCCGTCGCCGACATCGAGCATACCGGTCTCGAAAGGTTCGATCTCGGGGTAAAGGCCGCGCAATTCTTCTGTCATGTGTCACTATCCTCTGGTGGCCATTTGGCCGTGTCATGGTCCGGATGCTGCCGGCTGTTCACCGGCGCGGGCGCGTCATCCGTTGCAGGTTCCGGCTCGACCGGCAAGCCGTCAAGCTCGGCGAACCAGTGCATCTTGCCGGCAAGATTGGACTGCGCCTCGGGTTTTACCCGCTGCGGCTCGTCCAGCGAACCGAGGGTAATGTTGATGAAGTCGGCCCCCGGCACGTCATAAAAGAGCGGCGTGCCGCAACGACCGCAGAAACCGCGGCGCACATGGTCGGAGGACCGGAACCATGATGCCTCGCCGCGGGTCATCTCAAACTGCGTGAGGGTACTTGCCGCAAGCGGCATGAAATAATTGCCCGACGCCTTCTGGCACGTGCGGCAATGGCACAGATGGGGATAACGCAACCCGCCCTTGATCCGGTAACGCACCGCGCCGCACTGGCATCCGCCGGAAAAGCCCGTCAGTTCGTCCATCAGCGGCCTTCTTCCGGCGGCCATACCTGCGTGTCGTGATCCGGGTGCTGATAGGAGGTGATCTCCGCCTCGTCGACGCCCTGTTCCACCGCCGGCTTGCTGAAGAGCTGCTCGATCCACGGCATGCGCTTGTGGAAATTGACCTGCACCTGCGGCTCGATACGCTCCGGCTCATCGAAAGCGCCGATGGCGATCTCCACGCCGCCGGGATAATGATAGGTCAGCGGCGTGCCGCATTTGTTGCAGAAACCGCGATGGATTTTTGCCGAGGAGCGGAAGAGGGCTGGCTGGCCGCGTGTCCAGGCCAGATGCGCCTGATCGGCGCTGACCAGCGCGCCGAAGAAATTGCCGAAATGTTTCTGGCACATGCGGCAATGGCAGATGGAGGCCCGGCCAAGCTTGCCGGCGTGAAAACGCACGGCGCCGCACTGGCATCCGCCGGAAAAGCCCGCTTCACTCATTTTCTGTTCTCCGGTGGCCAGCTTTTGGTGTCGTGGTCGGGATGCTGATAGGAGATCAGGTTGGTGAGATAGTCCACCGAGGTCAGGTCGTCTTCCGTGGGAACGGCCGGCAGCGTGTGGATGCTGTCGACGAAATCGATCTTGCGCTCCACACCCCACTGAATGGTCGGCGGCAGTGCCGCGGGATCGTCAAACGCACCGGCGGCCACCGCCACGCCATCCGGTGCCTCATAGGTCAAAGGCGTGCCGCATTCCGGGCAGAAGCCGCGCTTGACGACGCTGGAGGACTGGAAGCGCTTCGGCTCTCCCCGGGTCCATTCAAATTCCACGCCACGCACCGAAACCAGCGGTGCGTAATAGGCCCCGAACGCTTTCTGGCACATGCGGCAATGACAGATCGAACTGTCTTTCAGATCGCCGGTAGCGCGAAAACGGATCGCGCCGCACTGGCATCCGCCGGTATGGGTGGTCATGGTTGGTTCTCCTTTACCGTTCGGATAATGTGGAGACAGACATTGTCGATGTCGCTCATGATATCGTCGTTCCAGAAGCGGAGGACGGTCCAGCCAAGTTCCTCGAGTGCCTGCGTTCTGTGCAGGTCATAGGCTGCCGCAGCGTCGTCCGCGTGCTGAAACCCGTCCAGTTCGACGACGATCTTATGCGACGGGCAGGCGAAATCAACGATGTATCCGCAAACCGGTAGCTGGCGTCTGAAAGAGAGGCCGTCTAGGCGATGAGCACGGACGGCGTTCCAGAACCTCAGTTCGGGGTCGGTCATGGCCTTTCGCATCTGTCGGGCATGTGACCGATGTTGAGGATTGACCTTGGCGTGGGGCACGGGATGCTCGCGGCTTGATGGAGTACCGCGAGATTGGAGTATGGTGTGGTCGAAAGCAAGGGCGTGTCGTGGGGCTTACCCCCTCTGCCCTGCCGGGCATCTCCCCCTCAAGGGGGGAGATCAGCAGGAGGCGCTACCGCCACTTCATTCGCAAACGTTGAGATGGGCGAGACCTTGCCGCAGATCGATCTCCCCCCTTGAGGGGGAGATGCCCGGCAGGGCAGAGGGGGGTAAACCGCAAGCCGCAGCAGCAAATTACCGCTTAATCTCCCACGTCGTCGTCCGCTCCCCGGTCTCCTTGTCCTTGCCATCCTTCAACTGAATGCCCTTCTCGGAAAGCTCATCACGCAAACGATCCGCCTCCGCGAAGTTCTTCACCTTCAGCATTTCCAGACGCAGCTGCACCAGCGCATCGACAGCCGAAACGATGGCCTCGTCCACTTCCGCCTTCTTCGGCAGGACACCGAGCAGTGCGGCGCTGGCCGCAAAGGCCGGCAGTTTGGATGGATCGGTATTGGCAGCGTGAGCCAGCGCATGCAGTGCCTGCACGGCGGCAACCGTGTTGAGATCGTCGGCAAGCGCCTCGAGCACGGTTTCATCCGGTGCGGCATCGGCGGCATCGGCCGCTGGCCACTTGGCCAGCAGGCGTTCAGCCTCTTCCAGACGCTTCACCGAAAAATCGATCGGCTCGCGGTAATGCGTCATCAGCATGGCAAGGCGCAGAACCTCGCCCGGCCATGTCCGGCCGCCGAATTTCTCCGTGTGCAGCAATTCGTAGATCGTCACGAAGTTGCCCTCGGACTTCGACATCTTGCGGCCTTCCACCTGCACGAAGCCGTTATGCATCCACACATTGGCCATGACATGTGTGCCGTTGGCGCAGCGCGATTGCGCGATCTCGTTCTCATGATGCGGGAAGATGAGATCGAGCCCGCCGCCGTGAATATCGAACACTTCACCGAGGTAACGACCGGCCATGGCCGAGCATTCGATGTGCCAGCCCGGACGGCCACGGCCCCAGGGACTCTCCCAGCCCGGTTCGTTATGCGAGGACAGTTTCCACAGCACGAAATCGCCGGGGGTCTTCTTGTGGGCTTCCACCGCCACGCGCGCACCGGCCTGCTGCTCGTCCAGAGGCCGCTTCGAAAGCCGGCCGTAATCGGCCATCGAGCGGGTGTCGAACAGCACCTCGCCGCCCGCCGTATAGGCATGGCCGCGAGCGATCAGCTTCTCGATGAGGTCGATCATCTCGGCTATATAATCGGTTGCGCGCGGTTCGACGGTCGGCGGAAGGCAGCCGAGCATGGCCACATCCTCATGGAACTGGTCGGCGGTTTTTTTCGTCACCGCGTGGATGGCCTCGTTCAGAGGCAGATGCGGATAGTCGCGCAACGCACGCGCGTTGATCTTGTCGTCGAGATCGGTGATGTTGCGGGCATAGGTCACATGGTCTTCGCCAAAGACGTGGCGCAGCAGCCGGTAGAGAACATCGAAAACGATGACCGGGCGCGCATTGCCGATATGGGCAAAATCATAGACCGTCGGGCCGCAGACATACATGCGCACATTGTCCGCGTCGATCGGCACGAACTCCGCTTTTTCGCGTGTGAGTGTATTATGAAATTTCAGGCGCAAGGACATGCGGCAGTTCCCTAAAGGCAGAATATTATCCTGGCCGGAACGTTTATCTTTCTTGACCTTGCGGGAGACGAAAACGATCTGGCCGGTGGCGAACCAGCAAAAAAAATCTCAGCAGCAGGTGCAGATCATCGTTCTCATATCTTGCTTTATGGCGCGGCGGTGCGGCCCGGTCAAGAGGGAGCGGACCGCAGCTTTTTTGCTGTAGTCTACTTATCTCCAATTAGCATCCATTCATGCATAGCCTGCACAACTTCGACAGTCGGGTACTCTTTAATATCGCTTTCGGATGACCCTGCGGCGAGTTCTCGTTCCCAGTACCATTCTTGGAAGGCAGCATACTCGCCTAGTATTTTTGACGGTCCAATCCTCTCTGCGCCTGCCTGAGATACAAGCCAGTTGCGAACACGCTTTACCGCCTTTTCGTAGTCGCCGCTATGGGACTCTATGTCCCAACCGGAAATGTCCGATAGAGATTTTTGATAGTCGAAACGCTGCTGCTCAAGCACGAGAACGACTTTTTGTTGAAGTTTTCCTTCGCCAAAGCATCGGCAAGCATAATCTATACCCAGTTCGAATGGCATGTTCATTCGAGAATATTGATTGGTCTCAGTCGATTTGCATCGACTGAGATCGTGAATACCATATTTCGAGCTTTTGATGAGTTCGACTATCCGATCCAGTCGGGCCGCGGCGTTGTCGGAATTTTCGGGAGCGAGGCGTGGAGAAAAACCGAGATATACTACACAGAAGGCTACTGCCTGCAATATTGGGGAAAATTCGTCATCAAATGGGCAGTTAATAAATACGGATTTCTCGAATGGTGGGGCGGCCACGATCAACCTTTCGGTGGATAAGGGTCTTTGCTAAAAGAGTTTCGCTCACGAATACGTCCGTCGCGTCCGTGAATGTATAGTTCGGTTTTTTGATTACGTGCAATCTCTGTTGCTGCCTTTACTGCGGCAGCCTGTGTTTCATGGACACTTGTAGCACGTGATGCTCCTGCCTTCTTCACAGTCCACTTGCCGGATTGTGGGACCACATGTTGACCTTTGCGCGACATTGTTTTTCCCTTAGAAGCACTTCCTTGAGAGGTATTATCGTTCAGAGCAGAGTGCCAGAGGAAGCGAAAATCGGCAATGAATTTTAAAGCCGCTTTCGTATCAAACGCCCGTATTCTACTCCGGCTGACGGTAATCCACGAATCGGTTTTCCTGCACGAGGAAGAGTTTGCCGGTTTCGGTGAGATCGGGCGAGGCGAGCGGAAGAATGGCTGCGGCCACCTCCGATGGATGCGGCACGGTGGCCGGGTCTTCGCCGGGCATGGCCTGCGCACGCATCGCCGTGCGCGTCGCGCCGGGATTGATGCTGTTGACGCGAAGCGCGCTCTTCTGCGTTTCCGCCGCCCAGGTGCGGGCCAGCGCTTCGACTGCCGCCTTGGAGGTGGAATAGACACCCCAGAAGGGGCGACAGCTATGGGCGGCGCCCGAGGACAGGATGAGCGCGCGGCCGGCATCGGATTTCAACAGCAGCGGCTCGACCGAGCGGATCAGCCGCCAGGTGGCGGTGACATTGATGTTCATGACCCTTTCGAAGACTTTCGCCTCGATATGGCCAACCGGCGAGATCACGCCGAGAACGCCGGCATTGGCGACGAGAATATCGAGCTTGCCCCAGCGCTCGAAGATATTCGCGCCCAGCGCATCGATGGCTTTCATGTCGGAGAGATCGAAGGGAACCAGCGTCGCGGTGCCGCCGACAGCCTTGATGGCGTCGTCCAGCTCCTCAAGACCGCCCACCGTACGGGCGCAGGCGATGACATGCGCACCGGCCCGGGCGAGTTCCAGCGCCGTGAAATAGCCGATGCCGCGCGAAGCGCCGGTGACGAGAGCGATGCGGCCCTTGAGATCGATAGTCATTGTCTCCCCCGAAATGATTGCGCTTCCTTCTACGAAGCGCCGCTGGCCTTTCGCAAGCGATCATATCGTCGCATGCGAGGGACTGAACAAAAGGCAAGAAAAAAGCGGCCACCGGAAGCCGGATGGCCGCTCTGTCTGGGGCGTATCAGCCGTTGCTGGCCAGCATGGAAATCTTGCTGCCCATGGCCTCGCCATTCTTGTCGAGAAGGCGGGTCGGATAATCGCCGGTGAAATAGTGGTCCGTGAACTGCGGACGCGCCGGATTGCGGTTTTCGCCGCCCACCGCACGGTAAAGCCCGTCGATGGACAGGAAGGCCAGCGAATCGGCGCCGATATATTTCGCCATCGCCTCGACATCGGCATATTGGTTGGCGAGCAGCTTGTCTGCGTCCGGCGTGTCGATGCCGTAGAAATCCGGATGGAAGATCATCGGGCTGGCAACGCGGATATGAACTTCCTTGGCGCCGGCTTCGCGGATCATCTGCACGATCTTCACCGAGGTCGTGCCGCGCACGATGGAATCATCCACCAGCACCACGCGCTTGCCTTCGATCATCGCCCGGTTGGCGGAGTGCTTCAGCTTGACGCCGAAAGCGCGGATCTGCTGCGTCGGCTCGATGAAGGTGCGACCGACATAGTGGTTGCGGATAATGCCGTATTCGAAGGGAATACCGCTTTCCTGCGCAAAACCAAGTGCCGCCGGCGTTCCGCCATCGGGAACAGGGACCACGACGTCGGCTTCGAGTGGGGCTTCCTTGGCAAGGTTCATGCCCATGTTCTTGCGCGTCGTATAGACGTTGCGGCCGCCGACGACGGAATCGGGACGGGCGAAATAGACATATTCGAACAGGCAGAGGCGCTCCGGCTGCGGCTTCGAAGGCTTGCGCGCATCGATGGTGATCGAACCGTCAGGCTGGATTTCGCAGATGATGACTTCGCCGTTTTCAACGTCGCGGACGAATTTCGCGCCGATGATATCGAGAGCGCAGGTTTCCGAGCAGAAGATCGGCTTGCCGTCCAGCTCGCCCATGACCAGCGGGCGGATGCCGATAGGATCGCGGGCGGCGATCAGCTTGGTGCGTGTCATCGCCAGCATCGAATAACCGCCTTCCATCTGCCTGATGGCGTCGATGAAACGATCGGCGGTGGAGGAGTGGCGCGAACGGGCGATGAGGTGAAGGACGACTTCGGTATCCGACGTCGACTGACAGATGGCGCCGGTGGCGATGATCTGGCGGCGCAGCGTCAGGCCGTTGGTGAAATTGCCGTTATGGGCAATGGAAATACCGCCTTCTTCCAGCTCGGCAAACAGCGGCTGCACGTTGCGCATCGCCACTTCGCCGGTCGTGGAGTAACGCGTGTGGCCAATGGCGATGGAGCCGGGCAGGCGGGCAAGGGTTGCGGGATCGGTATAATGATCGCCGACAAGGCCCATATGGCGTTCCTGGTGGAAGCGCTTGCCATCGAAGGAGACGATGCCCGCCGCTTCCTGGCCGCGATGCTGGAGCGCATGCAGGCCGAGAGCGGTCAGCGCAGACGCATCGGCATGGCCGAGAATGCCGAACACGCCGCACTCTTCATGCAGCGTGTCGCCGTCGATCTCTTCCTTGAAAGTGGCCCCAGGGAACGGGGAATGCGAAAGCGGCTCAATCATCCGGCTTGCCCTTGCTCTCTACCGAGAAAAAAAGAAAGACCTCTCCGGTGAGTATCTCCCCCGGTCGGTCCGTCTGTGTCGTGCTTGATATTTAGCACAAATAGCGCGCCTTGCATGCATTGCAAGGCGCACCCTCGTGTCAATTATTCGTTGCTGGCGGATTTGTTGCCGGCACATCTTCCGCAGGCGCCTGCGTCGTCGCCGGTTCCTGCGGTTTTCCAAGGATACGGGCGCGGATCTGCGGCTCGATATCGTCAGGCAGAACCGCTTCCAGCTTGCCCACCAGCCCGTCGAGGAAGGGCTTGGACTTCGCCTGCGTCACCCATTCCGGCTGCGTCTTCACATCCACCAGCCAGTTCCAGAAGGCGACCGCGACGACGAGCAGCAGGATGCCGCGCGCCGCGCCGAACAGGAAACCGAGCGTGCGATCCAGCGCGCCGATGCGGCTGTCGATGATGAAATCGGCAATACGCGAGGTGATGAAGGAAATCACGATCAGCGAGACGAGGAAAACGACGCCTGCCGAACCGGCAATGGCGATCTTGTCGTCATCGGTATAGTTGCGCGCATAGGGCAGCAGAACCGGATAAAGATAATAGGCGGCGGCCACCGAACCGGCCCAGCTCGCGATCGACAGAATTTCGCGGGAGAAGCCGCGGACCATCGCGAGAATGGCGGAGAAAAGAACAACGGCGATGACGATGCCGTCGAAAATTGTAATGGGCATATACCAACTCCGGAGGTGCGACGCCTTGTCAGACGCTGCCTTGCCAATTTTGCGATCCTCTTACACCACTGTTTCCCTTGGCGAAAGGATCAATATTCGTCGTCCTCAACCTGTTTGAACCGGTTGCCGGAGCCGGCGATGCGGGCCACGAGGTCCGGAAGGCTTTCAATTTCCGTCCAGCGTCCCTTGCCGCCTTTCGGCAATTCAGCCGAAGCAGAAGGCAGAAGTGCGGCGGAAAAGCCGAGTTTTTCAGCTTCTTTCAATCGCTGGCCCGTATGCGAGACGGGTCGCACCGCGCCCGACAGGCTGATTTCGCCGAAATAAACGCAATCAGCGGGCAGGGCAAGACCGGCAAGCGAGGAAACCAGCGCCGAGGCAATCGCCATATCGGCGGCCGGTTCGGAAATGCGGTAGCCGCCGGCAACATTCAGATAGACATCATGCTGGCCAAGCTTCACCCCGCAATGGGCCTCCAGCACGGCGAGAATCATCGCGAGGCGCGAACTGTCCCAGCCGACCACGGCGCGACGCGGCGTACCCAGCGAAGTGGCAGCGACCAGCGCCTGCACTTCGACAAGCACGGGCCGCGTGCCCTCGATGCCGGCAAAAACCGCAGCGCCCGGCGATTTTTCGTTGCGCTCGCCGAGAAACAGTTCGGAGGGATTGGAAACTTCCCTGAGGCCGCGATCCGACATTTCGAACACGCCGATCTCATCCGTCGGCCCGAAGCGGTTCTTGACGGTGCGCAGGATGCGATGATGATGTCCGCGGTCGCCTTCGAAATAAAGCACGGCATCGACCATGTGCTCGACCACGCGCGGACCGGCGATCTGGCCTTCCTTGGTGACGTGGCCGACCAGCACCATGGTCGCACCCGTCTGCTTGGCGAAACGGATCATCGCCTGCACGCCGGTGCGCACCTGTGTCACCGTGCCGGGGGCGGAATCGGCGGTATCGCTCCACAGCGTCTGAATGGAATCGATGATGACGAGATCGGGCCGCTTGCCTTCGGAAATTGTGGCCAGAATATCCTCGACATTGGTTTCCGCCGCCAGCAGCACATCGGTTTCCGCAGCCCCGAGACGCTGGGCGCGCAGACGCACCTGCGCCACCGCTTCTTCGCCCGATACATAGATGATGCGATGCCCGCGCCGCGAAAGGGCCGCCGCCGCCTGCATGAGGAGCGTCGATTTACCGATGCCCGGATCGCCGCCGATCAGGACGGCCGAACCGCGCACGAAACCGCCACCGGTCGCCCGGTCCAGCTCGCTGATGCCGGTCGGAATACGCGGCGCTTCCTCGATCTCGCCGGAAAGCGAGGTGAGCGTGACGGGCCGGCCCTTCTTGGGCGTCTTGCCCGGCCCGGAGCCGATGCCACCCATCGGGTCTTCCTCGACGATGGTATTCCATTCGCCGCAGCCTTCGCATTTTCCCGCCCAGCGGGTGTGAACCGTGCCGCAGTTCTGGCACACGAATTGGGTTTTGGCTTTTGCCATCTTCTATCAGTTTTCTTCTTCTATGTCGTCCGCGCCGATGTGTTGATGACCGTGGACGATACGCAAATGCGCAACTCGTTTTCTTTTACGCGAAAATAGATGCAGCGATTCTTATGATTTACGGCGCGAAGGCCTCTACTGATCCAGTCACGGGAAACTCCGGTGAGACCCAGTCGTGCCGTGTCCCTGATTTTCCGCTCAATGGCCGATACGAGCTGTTCGCCAGCGACCGGATTTTTGTCCTCCAGAAATTTATAGATATAGATAAGATCGCGAATGGCCCGCGATGACAGGGAAAAAGTACGCGTCTTTATCACTTTTCGTTTCTGGCGCGTTCGATGATGTAGGCGGTCAGGTCATCATCCTCCGCAAATGTCACATAGTCGCCTCGCTCAAACTCTTCGTCCGCCTCGCGAATCATGTTCCGAAGCGCCGCGGGCCGCCCCTCATCACTGCTTAGCAATTGCAGGCTCGCATGGATAACCGCGTCCGCGTCGCTGTAAACGCCCGCCGCCACCTGCTCCTCGATGAACTTTTCGTCCTGCTCGCTCAAATGGATTTCGGGTATTTCGATCTCCTTTTGTTCTCTCTTAGCACAGATGGCATCGGCTTTCCAAGAGCTAAAGGCAGCTCTCAGTCGTCGGCCATCAGATATTGCCGCTCGTAGCGCAGGCCAAGCCCCGTCAGCATCTCGTAGCCGATGGTGCCGGCCGCCCGTGCGGTCTCGTCGACCGGTACGTTGGGACCAAAAAGCTCGATATAGTCGCCGTTGCGAATGGCATTTGCCGGCACATCCGTGACGTCAAAGATGGTGAGGTCCATGGTCACGCGGCCAGCCACCGGCACCCTGTGATCGTTGACCACGCCATAGGCGCCGCCATGGCCCATTTCACGCAGGGGAATGCCTGAACCCGAGAGCGAACGCTGGTATCCGTCCGCATATCCGACGGATGCGATGGCAAGCCGGCTTGCACGCTTCAGCAGGAAGCTGCCGCCATAGCTGACAGTCTGGCCTTCACCCGCCTCACGTATCTGGATGATCCGCGCCTCAGCCTTCGCCACAGGCCGCATGGGGTTGGCCACGTCGTTGACCGCTTCGCCGCCATAAAGGGCGATGCCAGGGCGGGTGAGGTCAAAGTGATAGTCGGGGCCGAGAAAGATGCCGGCGGAAGCCGAGAGGCTTGATTCGATGCCTTCAAAAGCGGCGCTAACCTTCCGGAATGATTCGAGCTGGGCCCTGTTCATCGGCGAGGAGGGCGTGTCGGCGCAGGCGAGATGCGACAGAACCAGAACCGGATCGAAACTCGCCGGCCGTGTGACGTCGTCAGCCAGAAACAGCGCGTCGTCGAGCGGCAGCCCGAGGCGATTGAAACCGGTATCGACATGCAGCGCGCAAGGGTGGTCGCCACGCTCGGCCACCGTCGCCATCCAGAAGGACAGCTGCTCCTCGGATGCCAGCACCGGCACCAGATCATTGTCGAAGACCTGCCGTTCCTGGCCCTGCCAGATTCCTGAGAGCACGAAGATGCGCGCTTCCGGGGCATAGGAGCGCAGCGTCGCGCCCTCGGCCACCGTCGCCACGAAGAAATCCCGCGCACCGGCATGGTACAGGGTGGCGCCGCAATCCTCGATACCGAGGCCGTAAGCATCGGCCTTGACGACAGCCGCCGTCCGCGCCTTGCCGGACCGCTTCTTCATGTCCCGCCAGTTATCGGCCAGCGCGCCAAGATCGACGGTCAGCCTCAACGGTGCGTGCTCGAAAGCGTCGGTTTCTGTTCCGGCGAAAGTCTCTTCGAAGTCGTCTGTCATGCCATGCGTCCGGTTGATGGGAACTGCCGGAACCCTAGCACTTTTGTTCAAGACGGTAAGGATGGAATGCTCTAAACTTCGTTCATGCACAATGTTTCGCAGGAACAGGCCATAGATGTGATGCCGATTGCCGCGACGGAAACCACGCGTTTCTGGCGTGACGGGCGTTTCGGCGGCATGGAGTGCCTGAGTGCGACGTTTCTCACCCATGAATATTCGCCGCACGCGCATGATACCTTCTCGATCGGCGCGATCGAAAGCGGCTCGCAGATTTCCACCATCCAGGGAACCACGGAACAGACGGGGCCGGGGCATCTCTATCTTATCAATCCGGACGAGATACATGACGGCGCGCCGGGCGGCGGCGGTTATCGTTACCGGATGATCTATCCCGACACGGCGCTGCTGCGCGACGTTATCGAGGATGTGACGGGCAGGGCTTTTCACGGCACGCCGTCTTTCCCGAAATTTCTGCCGCGCGATCCGCAGATGGCCGCCGCCTTTCAGGTGGCGCATCGGCGGCTGGAGGCGAAATCCGGTGCGCTGGAAGCGGATGAGGGCATGTTTTCGGTTCTCGCCACCCTGTTCGGCCGGCACGGCAGCGCCATCATCCTGCCTGTGGAAACCCGTGAAAGAACGGCGGTCCATGCCGCCCGGGACTATCTTTACGAACACTATGAAACCGATATCGGCCTTGAGGAGCTGGCCGCCATCGCCGGCCTCAGCCGCGCGCATCTCATCCGTGCCTTTCGCAGGGAATTTCATATCACGCCGCATGCCTATCTGACGGATGTACGCATCCGCAGGGCGCGGAGCCTCCTGCGCGCCGGTGAGACACCGGCCGAGGTGGCGGCGATGTGCGGTTTTGCCGATCAGGCGCATTTCACCCGGCATTTCAAGGCGCGTACCGGCATAACGCCGGGGCAGTTCCGGGCGGCGTGATTCCGCGCACCTTTCCTTCTCGATGTCACTTTCGTTCAAGACCGGACGGCGTCCCGGGCGTAATCGCTCTCTTCTGAAAGGGAGAATGCGATGTCCATATCGGAAAAACGCGCCGAATTTACCGCGGGGCTGAGGGCTGCTGCCCCATTGCTGGTCGCCATGGTGCCGATCGGCGTGGTGTTCGGTGCGGTTGCCATTGGCAAGGGCCTGTCGCCGCTCGAAGCCTCGCTGATGTCGCTCCTGGTCTTTGCCGGCGGCTCGCAATTCGTGGCGATGGATTTATGGACGCACCCGGCAAGCTGGAGCGCGCTCGGCTTTGCGGCGCTGCTGGTCAATCTGCGCCATGTGCTGATGAGCGCCTCCATTGCCGGCAAGCTGGATGACTTCAGGGGCTGGCGGAAATATGCGGCCATGCTGGTGCTGACGGATGAATCCTGGGCATTGTCAGAATTCCGCGTCATCGCCGGCAGGTTGACGGCGGCATTCTTCACCGGCGCGGCGCTGTCGATCTATCTCGTCTGGAACCTTGCGACCCTTGCCGGCGCACTACTCGGTTCTGTCGTGGGGGATATGTCGGTCATCGGTCTCGACTTTGCCTTTCCCGCGGTCTTCATCGTCCTGCTCATGGGCTTCTGGAAGGGCAGGGAAACCGGCTTCGTGCTTCTGGCAAGCGCGTCCGCTGCCTGTCTCACCCACGCGCTGGTTCCCGGCGCCTGGTACATTGCCGCCGGCGCGCTGGCCGGGCTTGCCGTCGCCGCCTTCGGCCATGGGGAGCGGGCGGAGCAGCCGGCATGACGCTCGACCCGAATACCCTGCTGACGATCCTCGCCATGATGGCGGCAACCGTCGCCACCCGGCTTGGCGGCCTGTTGCTGGTCAGTCATTTTACCCTGACGCCGCGCCTGAAAAAGGCGCTCGGCGTGGTTCCTCCCGCCGTCCTGATGGCCGTGGTCACCCCGACGGCGCTTGCCACCGGGCCGGCGGAAACCATCGCCTGCGCAATCACCGCCGTCGCGGCGCTGCGCCTCAGCCTTCTGCCGGCCGCCACGGTCGGTGTTGCGGCCGTGGCGCTGCTGCGCGGAATCGGATTGTGAGGCAATCCTGTCAAAGCGTTGAAAAGATTCCGCGTCGGGAACCGGACGGAGCGCAAATTCATTCCATGTGGAATATTGAATGTGAACGGACGACGATAACCCGGACTTGAGTGAGCGCTTCCGAGCCGTTATCCAATGCCTGCCGTATCTTTCAAGCAGCGCCGGGCGGGAGAGAGTGATGACAGGCAATCGTGAAGTTGCATTCGGACCGCTTTCCCGAATCTATGCCGAAGACTTGAAGACGTCATGGCCGTCCATCACCTTTTTGCTGCTGACGATCCTGCTCGGCTCTGTTCTCGCCACCGCCGGTCCCTATGTGTTTTCCCGCCTGATCGACGATCTGCCGAACGCGCCGCTGCAATGGATGCTCGGTTTTTCGCTCTATGCGGGCCTGATGGCACTGGCGACGGGTATTCAGCGCTCCACGCAATATATGTCGGTCATCCATTCGGAACGGCTGGAATATGTCGCGACGACGCGCTTCTTCGAGCGCATCGTCCATAAACATCCGTCGTTCTTCAACGATCACAACCCGGCGGAGATTCAGGCTGCGCAGACAAGGGGCGCTTCGGCCGCCTCGGCGATCATGCAGATCGGCCTTATTTATTTCGTTCCGGGCATCGCCACGTTTCTGTTCAGCACGCTGTTGCTGGGAACTGTCCTCAGTGCGGATCTGGTCGCCATCGTCATTGTCTATGGCGCGGCCTTCATCGCGCTTACGCTTGCCTCGAACCGCCTGACCACGCCTTTTCTGGAAAAGGCCATTGAAGCCGGGCAGGGGAATGCCGGTTTTGTCGGCAATGCCATCGGCATGATCGAGCCTTTGCGGCACACGGGCAGCACTGCATGGATGAAACGCCGGTTCGCGGACAATGCAGGCTCGATCTATCGGAACTGGCGGCTTTATTCCCTGCGGCGGATCGGCTTTGTCTTCACCATCTCGCTTGCACTCGTCGTGCAGATGGTCATCGGCTTTTATCTGCTGTTGCCGCGCCATGAGGCGGGAGAACTCTCGATAGGCGATATCGTTCTCTTCAACACGCTTCTGCTTCAGCTCAACATGCCTTTTGAACTGATCGGGCAATCGATCAGCGAGGCGGTCCGATCCTTCGCCCAATTCGCGCCCTATGCCCGCATGTGGAACGAGCCAGCAGAGGAGGAACTTCCAAACACCCGCCCGCTGCAGCTGTCGGGCAAGGCGATTGAGTTTGATCAGGTGGGTTTTCGCTACGAAAACGGTCGCGGCGTCGAAGGTGTTTCTTTCACTGCAGCGCCGGGACGTCTGACCTTCATCACCGGCGAGACCGGCTCCGGAAAATCGACACTCTTCCGGCTTCTGCAGAAAACCATGGCGCCGCAATCCGGTCGCATCACCATCGATGGCACCGATCTGACCGCCATCGGCCGGGACGACTGGTTTGCCGTTGCCGGCATTGTTCCGCAGGAGGTGCAATTGCTGAACGATACGTTGCGCAGCAATATCGTGCTTGGGCGGGTGCTGGATGAGGAAAAACTGCGCCGCTCGGCCGAGCGCGCCGCCATACTCGACCGGATAGAGGCGATGCCGGAAGGTTTCGATACGATTGTCGGCGAAAGGGGGCTGAAGCTCTCCGGCGGCGAACGTCAGCGGGTTGCGATTGCCCGTGCGCTTTATGGCGAACCGTCCATTCTGCTGCTCGATGAAGCAAGTTCGGCGCTGGACGAGGAGACGGAGCGGGAAATCATGGACCAGTTAAGACGGGTCGACAGCGATATCACCATCATCGCCATCACCCACCGCCAGAGCAGCATCCGCACAGGCGATCAGGTCGTCGCTTTACCAGGCAGGGCACCGGATGAATCGGCTTCTGAGACGTCGGCGCCAAGCCATTGAAATGATTCCGCCCCATCCTGAAACCGGACGGGGCGGTGTTCTTTCAGCGATAGCCTGTGTGGCCGTGTGTCAATGCTCTTCGTACTGGCTGAAGGACGGGTCGGCCAGATCGGCGAAGCGGGTGAATTCGGACTGGAAGGCGAGTTTCACCGTGCCGGTCGGTCCGTGACGCTGCTTGGCGATGATGACGTCGGCCGTGCCCTTCACCTTGTCGAACAGGGCTTCCCATTCGGCATATTTCGGGTCTGCGGGATCGCGCGGCTCCATGTTCTTGACGTAATATTCCTCACGGAACACGAACAGCACCACGTCGGCGTCCTGCTCGATGGAGCCGGATTCACGCAGGTCGGAAAGCTGCGGACGCTTGTCTTCGCGGCTTTCCACCGCACGGGAGAGCTGGGACAGCGCGATGATCGGGACGTTGAGTTCCTTGCCCAGCGCCTTGAGGCCCGTGGTGATCTGGGTGATTTCCTGCACGCGGTTTTCGCCGCTCTTGCCGGAGCCGGTCATCAGCTGAACGTAGTCGACAACAAGCACGTCGAGGCCGCGCTGGCGCTTCAGGCGGCGGGCGCGGGCGGACAGCTGGGCGATGGAGATGCCACCGGTCTGGTCGATGTAAAGCGGCACCTTCTGCATCATCTGGCTGCAGGCGACGAGTTTTTCGAAGTCGGACTCGGTGATGTCACCACGGCGGATTTTCGAGGAGGACACTTCCGTCTGCTCGGAGATGATACGGGTCGCCAGCTGTTCGGACGACATTTCGAGGGAGTAGAAGCCGACGACGCCGCCGTTCTTGGCCTTGTACGACCCGTCCGGCTGCACTTCCTGCTCGTAAGAGGCTGCGATGTTGTAGGCGATGTTGGTCGCAAGCGAGGTCTTGCCCATACCCGGACGACCGGCAAGCACGATAAGGTCGGAACGCTGCAACCCGCCCATGCGGGCGTCGAGCGAATGAATGCCGGTGGAAATGCCGGAGAGATTGCCGTCGCGTTCGAAGGCCGCGCCCGCCATGTCGATCGCCAGCGCCACGGCATCGTTGAAGGACTGGAAACCGCCGTCATAACGGCCGGTTTCCGCCAGTTCGAACAGGCGGCGTTCAGTGTCTTCGATCTGCGCCTGCGGCGGCATGTCGAGCGGCGCGTCATAGGCGATGTTGACGACATCCTCGCCGATCTGGATCAGCGCGCGGCGCAGCGCCAGATCATAGATCGCGCGGCCGTAATCTTCCGCGTTGATGATCGATACGGCTTCAGCGGCCAGACGTGCGAGGTACTGCGCCACCGTCAGGTCGCCGATCTTGTCGTCGGCCGGCAGGAAGGTCTTGATCGTCACCGGATTGGCGGTCTTGCCCATGCGGATGATATCGCCCGCCACCTCGAAGATCTTGCGATGCAGGGGCTCATACAGATGCACGGGCTTCAGGAAGTCCGACACGCGATAATAGGCGTCGTTGTTGACGAGGATGGCGCCGAGCAGCGCCTGTTCGGCCTCGATATTGTTCGGCGCTTCGCGGTAGTGCGGTTCCGCCGGTTGCGCGGGGGTGATCTTTCTCACAGCGTCGTTCATGGTTTGCGCGATCTCCCTTTGCCTTGTCCTTACACTTCGGGTTTGGCTTCCTGGGGCATGGCAGTCAATGATATTGTTGCAACACTATGCGGCAGGCTGACGTCCGCTCTGTAAAGCTGGATCACATCTTCAGTTGTCCCCAGCAATCCACAGGCGGGGCGGGGACAGGGCGCCGGGATTTTCCGGCAACGTGATTCGCTGCCATGAGTTTACCGCATGGCAGACCCGGCATGAAAGAAACTTGAAAATCGTCAGGCTTGCGAATAAATAGGCAGAAAATAAGTAGTGTGCTAATTATAAGGCTTACTTCGAATGTCTCGCGAAACCGACAAGGAACAGCTTCTCGACGAGGTTTCCGCTTTTACCCGCAAGCTGCGCGCGTTTTTTGATGCGCGGGTAGGGGAAAGCGGGCTGACGCTTGCGCGTGCGCGTGCGCTTTTTGCCCTGTCGCGACGGGGGCCGCTGACGCAGACGGAGCTTGCCGAGGAAATGGAAATCGAAACCCCGACGCTGGTGCGGGTGCTCGACGGCATGGAGAAACAGAACCTCATCGAACGCCGCTCCGACGAAAACGACCGCCGCGCCAAACGCATCCACATGACGGAAGAAGGTGAGAAGACCTCCGGCACGGTGCAGGCGGTGGCAAAGACGCTGCGTTCGGAAATCACCGCCGACATCTCCTCGCAGGATCTGGCGATGGCGCTCGATGTGATGCGCCGTCTTTCGGCCAATCTGCAAAATCTCGCGGCGGGGAGGGCGCAGTCGTGAGCACTGTCTTGCCGCAGGCCACGGACGAGGCGGTTTCCGAAAAAGATGTGCCCGCCGCCGGGCCTGAAGACGCTGTAGCTGCCTCTCGGACGGTGAGCGACGCCGATGGCGATGCGACTGCGCCGGAACCTGCCGCAGCGGCTGCGCCGCAGCCGGTTGAGCGGCCGGTATGGCTGAGACTGTGTTTCATCTTTGCGGGCCTGTCATTCTTCATTACCCAGGGTCTGGGCATGAACCTCGTCATGGCCAATATCTACCAGTTGCAGGGTGAGTTCTCCGCCACTGTGGCCGAAGTGGCCTGGCTTTCCGCCGCCTATATGGCGCCCTATGCCACGTTTTCCATCGCGCTCTTCAAGATCAGGGCGCAATATGGCCTGCGGCCCTTTGCCGAACTCTCGATCATCGCCTTTGTGGTCGCTTCCTGTCTCAACCTGTTCGTGACCGACCTGCATTCGGCCATCGTCATCCGCTTCGTCAGCGGCATGGCGGCGGCGCCGATTTCCTCGCTGGGCTTTCTCTATATTCTGGAGGCCTTTCCGCCGGCACGGAAATTCTCGCTCGGTTTCAGCATCGCGCTGACCGGCACGCTGCTGTCGGCGCCGATCGCGCGTATCGTCTCGCCCTCCCTGCTGGAAATCGACGGCTGGAACGCGCTTTATTCCATGGAAGTGGGATTTGCGCTGATTTCCTTCGCGATGATCTACGTCCTCAAGGTTACGCCGCCGCCGCGTGCGAAAGTCATCGAGCGCATGGATATCTTAAGCTATCTGCTGTTTGCGGGCGGCCTCGGTTGTCTCGCGGTCATGCTGACGCTCGGCCGGTTCTACTGGTGGTTCGAAACGTGGTGGCTGGGCGTGCTTCTGGCAACATCGATCGCACTTTTGACCCTCATGGCCTTCATCGAACTGCCGCGCAAGAACCCGCTGCTCGACCTGCGCTGGATTTTCTCGAAAACCAATCTGCATATCATTGCGGTGCTACTCGTCTACCGCGCCGTTTCCTCCGAGCAATCCTCCACGGCGGTCAGCTTCTACCAGCAGCTCGGCCTGCTGAACGACCAGACCACCACGCTTTATGCGCTGGTGCTGCTGGCCACCGTGCTTGGCGGTGCGGCCTGCGCCTGGCTGATGCTGACGAAATATGTCGATACGGCCCATGTCATCGCGCTGACGCTGATTGCGGCCGGTTCGTTCATGGACAGCCAGTCCACCAATCTGACACGGCCGGGTGAGATGTATCTCAGCCAGATGATGATCGCCTTCGGCGCCGCCATGTTCCTGCCCCCGGTCATGTCCAAGGGATTTGCCGCAGCACTTGCCAGAGGCGTGCCCTATCTGGTGAACTTCATCACCATCTTCCTGTTCACGCAGATCACGGGTTCGATGTTGATGACGGGACTGCTCGGCAGCTTCGTGACCCTGCGTGAAAAGTTCCATTCCAATGTTCTGGTGGAAAATATCCTGCTCACCAATCCCCTGGTTGCCCAGCGCGTGTCGCAGCTTTCCGGCGCCTACAGCCACGTCATCACCGATCCGGCGCTGCTGAAGGCAGAAGGGCTTGCGCTGCTTGGCCAGCAGGTCAGCAGGGAAGCCTATGTGCTGGCCTATAATGATACCTTCCTGCTGATCTCAGTCGTTTCGGCGCTGGCGCTTGTCGCGCTTTTACTCCACCTTGCCTGGATGCGCATCCGTCCCTTCCTCCTCCGGAGTGACATCGATGCCGCGCCGGCACCACAGTCTTGAACCTTCCAAGAGTGACACAATGCTGAAGAAGTTTTTTACCCCCGTTTCCATTCTCGTGCTGCTCGGCGGTCTCGCCGGTGTCGCGCTGGTGCTTTATGCGTGGCGGCTGCCGCCGTTTCTCTCCACCGTCGAAATGACCGACAACGCCTTTGTGCGCGGTTACGTCACGACCATGAGCCCGCAGGTCAGCGGTTATGTCGTGGATGTCCCGGTAAAGGACTATCAGGAAGTCAAGCAGGGCACGCTGCTGGCGAAGATCGATGACCGCATCTACCGGCAGAAACAGGCGCAGGCGGCTGCCACGCTCGATACGCAGAAGGCGGCGCTGGATAATTCCCGCCAGCAGGAAAATGCCGCCAATGCCAACATCCTCTCCAGTCAGGCGGCGGTCGACAGCGCCGAAGCCTCGCTGAAGCAGGCGCAGCTTGCCTCCGACCGGCAGGATAATCTCATCAAAAGCGGGGTCGGAACCTCCAGCCTGCAGGAAGAAGCCCACGCCGCGCTTGAAAAGGCGCGGGCGTCGCTGTCGCAGGCCAAAGCCGCCCTTGAGGTCTCGCGTCAGGATCTGCAGACGATCATCGTCAACCGCAGCTCCCTGCAGGCCGCTGTCGCCAACGCCGAGGCCGCGGTCGAACTCACCAAGATCGACCTCGCCAATACCGAAATCCACGCGCCCGTGGACGGCAGGCTCGGCGAAGTCGGCGTGCGCACCGGCCAATATGTCACCGCCGGAACGCAATTGATGGCCGTCGTGCCGCATGATGTCTGGGTCATCGCCAATTTCAAGGAAACCCAGCTGGCGGGCATGCAGGTCGGCCAGCCGGTGACGATCTCGGTGGATGCCCTGCATCGCCGCAAGCTTACCGGCCATGTGGAGCGGTTCTCGCCCGCCACGGGTTCGGAATTCGCCGTCATCAAGCCGGATAATGCGACGGGCAATTTCGTGAAGATCGCCCAGCGCCTCGGCGTGCGGATCGCCATCGATGCCGATCAGCCGCTGGCCGCGGATTTGTCGCCGGGCATGTCGGTGGTGGTGCATGTGGACAAGAGCGTGGCGCCGGAGGGGGCGGAGACGGCGGCGAAGTAGTCTTGTCGTCGAGTGTGCCGAGAGGCACCCCCCTCTGCCCTACCGGGCATCTCCCCCTCAAGGGGGGAGATCGGCAAGGAGGGACTACATCGCCATAATCGCAACGTTGAGGTGGTCGAACGGTCGCCACGATTCGATCTCCCCCCTTGAGGGGGAGATGCCCGGCAGGGCAGAGGGGGGTAACCTCTCCGCATACTCTCCGCGACCCAACAAACAAAAAACCCCGGATGCTTCCATCCGGGGTTTTCCTTTGACCGTTAAGCCAGATCTTATTCGTCGTCGCCGTCGCGGTCTGCTTCCGGATCGAAGAAGTCTTCCGGACGCAGGGCGTCTTCGTCAACGCCGTAGATGGCGTCGGCGGAGGTGAGGCTTTCGCCCTTGGACTGGCGTTCTGCTTCTTCAGCCGAACGGGCAACGTTCAGCTCAACCTGCAGCTCGACTTCGGCATGCAGGTGGAGCGTAACGTTGTGCAGGCCGATGGTCTTGATCGGCGTGTTCAGTTCAACCTGGTTGCGGCCGATGTTGAAGCCTTCTGCGCCGAGGATTTCAACGACGTCGCGGGCGGCGACAGAACCGTACAGCTGACCGGTTTCGCCAGCCGAACGGACGACGATGAAGGACTTGCCTTCCAGAGCCTCGGCAACCTTCTGGGCTTCCGACTTGCGCTCGAGGTTACGGGCTTCGAGCGTTGCGCGCTCGGTTTCGAAACGGGCCTTGTTGGCGGCGTTGGCGCGCAGCGCCTTGCCCTGCGGCAGCAGGAAGTTACGGGCATAACCGTCGCGAACCTTGACGGTTTCGCCCATCTGGCCGAGCTTGTTGATGCGTTCGAGAAGAATGACGTCCATCTTCTTGATCCTTTCTATGGTTTGGTTTCGTTCGTATTGTCGGTTTTCCGCGTCGGAGTAAGAGAGATCGTGCTGCGCACGTCGCTCAGGCCGAACACGAGAATGATGAACAGCGGAAAGACAAAGACCGCCGAGAGATATGCGAGAATGAGAACCGGCAGCCGCCAGTCCTTGCCGCGGGCGCGCTTGTGCAGCGAGGCGTAACCCGCCATCAGGAAGCCCGCGCCGAAGGTGCCGCAGATGACCGCGCCGATCATGGCCACGACGCCGCCGAGGAACATGGCGACGATGCCGGCCAGAAAAATGAAGATGGCGTTGCGGTGCATGCGCAGCGCGGAAGCAATATCCTCACGCGGGCGAAGACCCTTGCCGAAGGAGCCGACCAGCCGGGTTGCGAAATAATAGGCCGCAAACAAAAGGATGACCCACAGGCCGCCCTGAACGATCGGCAGCATCAGCACCAGCAGCGATTTCGTCTGGGCGAGCGCCTCGGCATTGGGTTCGAACAGGGGCTCGCGGTTCTGCACCGAGGTCATCATGATATCGACCATGCGGGCAACGAGATCAGGACCGTAACCGATCATCCAGCCGAGAATGACAACGGCGAGGGAGACCAGAATGCACAGGTGCAGGACGATGCCGGACAGCGGGTACCAGGCGAGCAGATCATCCGGGCCGCCGAGTTCGGAAGCCGGGCGCGCCAGATTGGCAAGATGTGAAAGCCAGCCCGCCGGGATCAGCGTGAAGATGGCGATGGTCAGCGCAAACAGCGGCGACATGACGAGAGCGCCGATGATGGCCGTGGTGATGATCGCGACGATGGCGGCGCGGTTACCCCAGCCCATGCCTGCAATCAGGATCGGCATGGCGGAACCGGCATAGAGCAGGAAGGAAAAGGACGACTGTGCCGTTGCGCCAAGCGTCAAAAACGCGGCGCATATGCCGGCGAGAACGCCGGAAATCAGCACTGTCTGGTTCAACTTTTGCACTTCGCTGTCCTGCTGAAACGAAAGCAGTTAGAGGATCGCCCCTGAGAGCCTCATCCTCAACATGGGTTTTATGGTATCGATCCGCGCCCAACGCGGAAGGATTTGAACTCGCAACCTACTGATTAAAAGTCAGTTGCTTCAAAGGAGAAAACGAGGCCGCGCCAAGACGCAGCCTCGCTTCAATTCATTACGCTACGACGTAGGGCAGCAGGCCGAGGAAACGGGCGCGCTTGATCGCCTGGGCGAGTTCGCGCTGCTTCTTCTGGGAAACGGCCGTGATGCGGGACGGAACGATCTTGCCGCGCTCGGAAATGTAGCGCTGCAGCAGACGTACGTCCTTGTAGTCGATCTTCGGAGCGTTTGCGCCGGAGAAGGGGCACGTCTTGCGACGGCGGTGGAACGGGCGGCGTGCCTGGGAAGAGGATGCGTCAGCCATTGGTCAAAACTCCTTCTTATGCACGGTCTTCGCGCGGACGGCGCGGACGGTCTTCGCGGTCGCCGAAGCCACCTTCGCGCGGTGCGCGGGGGCCACGATCTTCACGCGGGCCACGGTCCGGACGGTCGCCATCGCGGCGCGGACGGTCGTCACGGTCGCGCTTCTGCATCATCGCGGACGGGCCTTCTTCGTGGGCTTCGACGGCGATGGTCATGTAGCGAAGAACGTCTTCGTTGATGCGCATCTGGCGCTCGACTTCATGGATGGCGGCCGCCGGAGCGTCGATGTCCATGAGAGCGTAGTGAGCCTTGCGGTTCTTCTTGATGCGGTAGGTGAGGGACTTCAGACCCCAGTTCTCGATGCGTCCGACTTTGCCGCCGAACGATTCGATAACGCCCTTGTACTGCTCGACAAGTGCGTCGACCTGCTGGGCAGAAATATCCTGCCGGGCAAGGAAGATGTGTTCGTAAAGAGCCATTTAAGCTTTGCCTTTCTTGCGTTTCGTCCTTCACCCGGCAACGGCGCTAAGCCTCAACGACTGCTCTTGGGTGAGGCCGTAAGGCCTTAAAGCAAGAAAAGCGTTGTTCGAGACGGTCGAGAGCGGAGACACGGGAGGCCGGAAAAACCTTATGGTTCCTGCTGTTCCGTCACCGGAACCAGCCCTCCGTTCAGCCACCAGCCATAAGACCGGGTGTTGTGAACAGCGCGCTTATACGGATTTTTGCCCGGAATGCAAGGGCAAGGGGCGAAAAAGCGCGCCGTCCGGTTGTCAGATCGCCATCGGATATTGCCGGTGGATCGCCGCGATCCCCTTCAGCACGTCATCCGACAGCGTCACGTCGGCGGCGGCAATATCCACCTTCAGCTGTTCCATCGTCGTCGCACCGATGATGACTGACGCCATGAACGGACGGGTGAGGCAAAACGCGATGGCGAGCTGTGCCGGGTCGATCCCATGGGCCGCGGCAAGTTCCAGATAGGCCCTGACGGGGGCTTCCTGAAGCGGTTGCAGGCGGCCGCCGAGATTGCTGTTGATGCTGCCGCGTGATCCCGCCGGGCACGCGCCGTTCTGGTATTTGCCGGTCAGCAGCCCTGCCGCCAGCGGCGAATAGGCGAGCAGACCGACATCCTCGTGATGGGCGACTTCCGACATGTCCAGATCGAAGCTGCGATAGAGCAGGTTATATTCGTTCTGGATGGTGGCGACGCGCGGCAGGCCGCGGGCCTCGGCGATGTCGATATATTTCTGCGTGCCCCAGGCGCTTTCGTTGGAAAGGCCGATGGCGCGTATCTTGCCGGCCTTCACCAGCTCGCCGAGCGTGTCGAGCTTTTCGGTGATTTCGGCGAGCGTGCGCTCCTTGTCCTGACCGGAGGCGTCGAAGCTCCAGACGCCGCGGAAATGATAGGTACCGCGATTCGGCCAGTGGATCTGGTAAAGGTCGATATAATCCGTCTTCAGGCGCTTGAGGCTGGTGTCGACAGCCTCGCGGATGGCGGCGGCGTCGATATCACGGCCGCCGCGAATATAATCGCGTCCGGAACCGGCGACCTTGGTGGCCAGCACGACCTGATCGCGCCTGCCGGTCTTTTCGAACCATGTGCCGATATAATCTTCCGTCCGGCCCTGCGTTTCGGCGGAAACGGGGGTGGTGGGGTAAAGTTCAGCCGTGTCGAAGAAATTGACGCCGTTTTCGACGGCGTAATCCATCTGCGCATGCGCTTCGGCTTCGGTGTTCTGTGTGCCCCACGTCATCGTGCCAAGGCAAATTTCGGACACGGAAATACCCGTGCGGCCCAATAGTCTCTGTTTCATGGAAATGTCCCGGTGCTAGGCGAGATGGTTTGAAAGGTGGCATGAAAGTAATGGGGAATTGCCGCAGTGCAAGAAAAAATATGATGAAAAGACAGGGGAAAACAGCACGGCAAAACCTCGGAGAAGGGCCTGCCATAGGGCCTCAAGCCTTGACTTCGCTTCCGGGAATGTGAATGGAAGTCGCAGGAATAAAGGCAAGGCCAGAAAAGAAGGACCACATCCCATGGGTATTGCATTCACATTTCCCGGTCAGGGAAGCCAGGCTGTCGGCATGGGCAAGGAACTCGCCGATACCTATGTCGAGGCGCGTGCCGTGTTCGAGGAAGTGGACGAGGCGCTTGGCCAGAAGCTTTCCGATATCATGTGGAACGGCCCGGAAGAGACGCTGACGCTGACGGCCAATGCCCAGCCGGCGCTGATGGCCGTATCCATGGCGGTCATGCGGGTTCTCGAAGCGCGCGGTTTCAAGCTTTCGGATGCCGTCTCCTATGTCGCGGGCCATTCGCTCGGCGAATATTCGGCGCTCTGTGCCGCCGGCACCTTCTCGGTTGCCGATACGGCGCGTCTTCTTCGCATCCGCGGCAACGCCATGCAGGCTGCCGTGCCGGTGGGCGAGGGCGCCATGGCGGCGATCATCGGGCTGGAGCATGACGTGGTTTCGGCAATCTGCGAGGAAGCCGGCATTCTTGGCGTCTGCCAGATCGCCAACGACAATGGCGGCGGCCAGCTGGTCATTTCCGGCGGCAAGGCGGCCGTCGAAAAGGCGGCGGCAATCGCCTCCGAAAAGGGCGCCAAGCGCGCCATCATGCTGCCGGTTTCCGCCCCATTCCACTCCGCGCTGATGGCGCCGGCGGCGGACGCGATGCGCGAGGCGCTGGCCAAGGTCGAAAAGAAGGCCCCCGTCGTGCCCGTCATCGCCAATGTGCGCGCCGCGCCGGTTTCCGATGCCGACGAGATCGCCGCCCTGCTGGTCGAACAGGTGACGGGTCAGGTGCGCTGGCGCGAAACGGTTGAGTGGTTCGCCGCCAACAATGTCACGCAGCTTTACGAGATCGGCTCCGGCAAGGTGCTGACGGGCCTTGCCCGCCGTATCGACAAGACGGTGAACGGCGTTGCCGTCAACGGTGCAGCCGATATCGACCAGCTTCTTGCCACCCTCATCGGCTGAGACGGATACTCCGGCTGCCGCATTCATCGGGCGCAACAGCGCTGAACATTTTCAGTCCGAAGCTCTAAAGAAGGAATAGGACATGTTTGATCTGACAGGCCGCAAGGCTCTCGTAACCGGCGCGACCGGCGGCATCGGCGAAGAAATCGCCCGCCTTCTCCACAGCCAAGGCGCAACTGTGGGCCTGCACGGCACCCGCGTTGAAAAGCTCGAGGCCCTGGCGGCGGAACTTGGCGATCGCGTCAAGATATTCCCGGCCAACCTTGCCGACCGCGCCGAGGTCAAGGCGCTCGGCGAAAAGGCCGAAGCCGAGCTGGAAGGCGTCGATATTCTCGTCAACAATGCCGGCATCACCAAGGACGGCCTCTTCGTGCGCATGAGCGACGAGGACTGGGATAACGTCATCGAAGTGAACCTGACCGCGATGTTCCGCCTGACGCGTGAGCTGACGCATCCGATGATGCGCCGCCGTTTCGGCCGCATCATCAACATCACCTCCATCGTCGGCGTCACCGGCAATCCCGGCCAGGCCAATTATTGCGCCTCCAAGGCCGGCATGATCGGTTTTTCGAAGTCGCTGGCCCAGGAAATCGCCACCCGCAACGTCACCGTCAACTGCGTGGCGCCGGGCTTCATCGAAAGCGCCATGACCGGCAAGCTGAACGACAAGCAGAAAGAAGCCATCATGGGCGCCATTCCCATGAAGCGCATGGGAACCGGTGCCGAAGTGGCGTCGGCCGTTCTTTATCTGGCTTCCAATGAAGCCGCCTACATGACCGGCCAGACCCTGCACGTCAACGGCGGTATGGCAATGATCTGACGGCGCCATCAGCCGTTGTGAAAAGGATTGCGGCGCGATTTCAGTACCTTCTTGGGTAGCTGGCGCCGCAAGGCCCCGGATGCCGGTTTCCGGCGAAATTGCCTGTCATACGCTGTGCTTAGCGCGTTTTCAGGCTTTTCGACCGATTGAAACCGTGTTAAGCGGGCCAAGACTGTGAACAGTCGTCCCGGAGAGACAGGAAGCCGTTGCGATTTTGCGTGACGATGTCTAGCTTGGACCGGGTTGAACGGGTTTGCCCGCAGTGCCGGATTTGAACGGCGCATGAGGGCTTCTAACAGGGCAGGGTGCCGCGAGGCATTCCCTTCAAAATAAAGGTCGAGGAAACCGACATGAGCGATATCGCAGAACGCGTAAAGAAAATTGTAATTGATCATCTTGGCGTTGACGCCGACAAGGTTGTCGAAGGCGCCAGCTTCATTGACGATCTGGGCGCTGATTCGCTCGACACCGTTGAACTGGTCATGGCTTTCGAAGAAGAATTCGGCGTTGAAATTCCCGACGACGCAGCGGACTCGATCCTGACCGTTGGCGACGCCGTCAAGTTCATCGAAAAGGCCCAGGCCTGATCGACCTTCATCGGGAAGGTGAAATATCTTCCCGTCTTGGCCCGGCTTGTCCGGGCCAATGTTTTATAGAGAGACGGTACGCGCCCGAACGGGTGTGTGTCCCGTAGATTGCATGGATTTCCGGCCCCGAGGCGGTGCCCGGCGAATAATGCGGACATTTGAAATGCTGCAGCATTCCGTGAGCGTCACCCCTGTGATGTCCGGCGTTGCAGAAAGACCGATGATTTGGATAAGGGCGGAGCATTGGCGATGAGGCGTGTCGTTATCACCGGTACCGGCATGGTATCTCCTCTTGGATGTGGAACGGAAGTCACCTGGGAAAGGCTGCTCGCCGGCCAGAACGGTGCCCGTCTCGTAACTGAGTTCGAAGTCGAGGACCTGCCCGCAAAGATCGCCTGCCGCATTCCCGTCGGCGATGGCTCCAATGGCACCTTCAATGCCGATGACTGGATGGAGCCCAAGGAACAGCGCAAGATCGATCCTTTCATCCTGTACGGCATGGCCGCCGCCGACATGGCGCTTGCCGATGCAAACTGGCATCCGGAAACGGATGAGGACCAGATTGCCACCGGCGTGCTGATCGGCTCCGGCATCGGTGGTCTGGAAGGCATTGTCGAGGCGGGTTATACGCTGCGCGACAAGGGCCCGCGCCGCATTTCACCATTTTTCATTCCCGGCCGTCTGATCAACCTCGTATCCGGCCAGGTTTCCATTCGCCACAAGCTGCGCGGACCGAACCATGCCGTGGTAACGGCCTGCTCGACCGGCGCGCACGCCATTGGTGACGCCGCCCGGCTGATCGCGCTTGGCGATGCCGATGTCATGGTTGCCGGCGGCGCCGAATCGCCGGTCTGCCGCATCGCGCTTGCCGGCTTTGCCGCCTGCAAGGCGCTTTCCACCCAGCACAACGACAATCCCGAAAAGGCCTCGCGCCCCTATGACCGTGACCGCGACGGTTTCGTCATGGGCGAGGGTGCGGGCATCGTGGTTCTGGAAGAGCTGGAACATGCCAGGGCGCGCGGCGCGAAGATTTACGCCGAAGTCGTCGGTTATGGCCTTTCCGGTGATGCCTACCACATCACGGCGCCCTCCGAAGACGGCGAAGGCGCCTATCGCTGCATGTCGATGGCTCTGAAGCGCGCGGGTCTCACGCCTGACGATATCGACTACATCAATGCCCACGGCACCTCCACCATGGCCGATACGATCGAGCTTGGCGCGGTCGAGCGGCTTGTCGGCGAATCGGCATCGAAGATCTCCATGTCTTCCACCAAGTCGGCCACCGGCCATCTTCTCGGTGCGGCGGGTGCCATCGAGGCGATTTTCGCCACGCTTGCGATCCGTGACAACATCGTTCCGCCGACACTGAATCTCGACAATCCCGATGTCGAGACGAAGATCGATCTGGTGCCGCACAAGGCGCGCAAGCGTCAGGTTAACGTGGCGCTCTCGAACTCCTTCGGCTTCGGCGGCACCAACGCCTCCCTCGTGCTGCGCCGTTACGAAGCCTAGAGCATGTCTCTTAAAACCGCTGCGCGGTTTTGGGATAAAGACTCGCCTGAAACATAAAACAATCGCGACGGATCTGCCGTCGCGATGGCGCGCCCGCCGCAAGCCATCTCGGGTGGTTGCGCCTTTCTCCTGCCGGGTGCTGAAACAGGGCGCTCTTCCCTTGAAGAACGCCTTGCGGTCTGCGAAAGCCATTTCGATTTTCGCGCCGATATTGTAGTCGTTGACGGGAGATGATTTGCCGGTCTCGAGGGAATTTCCCCGTTGCCGGCGGATTTCAGATGACAGACGGCTATAGCTGACCGGGTTCTGCCCGAAACGATGTTTCGTGAAGCCGGAAAAGAGGCATTCACAATGTCTCCATGTGGTACAGGAAGATATTCCGAACCTGTTTTTGCCGCATTACCTGCGCAAAAAGCGCTGACAACGCCGAACTGAAAAGGACCGACGGTGAGCGACACGAACCAGAACAGCCAGGGACCATACGGACAGAACGGCGCGGGCGAATCCAATCGCGGCCCGATCATTCCGAAATCCCCAACCGAGGCGCTGCGCCCGGAAAAGGTGCCGGCCCCGCCGAAGCGCTCCCGCAAGGCCCATGGCCAGCTGGTGATCTTCCTGAATTTTCTGATGACGCTTGCGGTTGCCGTCTGTGTCCTGGCCATTGCCGCTTTCTATTACATGATCAATGCGTTCCAGGAGCCCGGTCCGCTTCAGACGAACACACATTTCACGGTGCGCAACGGCGCTGGCATTATCGAGATTGCCAATAATCTCGAACGCAACGACGTCGTTTCGAATGCCCGCATTTTCCGCCTGATGACCGGCAGCTACCTGCAAAAGGACCAGACGCTGAAGGCGGGTGAATATGAGATCAAGGCCGGCGCGTCGATGAAGGACATCATGATGCTGCTGGAATCCGGCAAGTCGATCCTTTATTCCGTGTCGCTGCCAGAAGGTCTGACCGTCAAGCAGATGTTTGCACGTCTTGCCGCGGACGAGGTACTGGACGGCGAATTGCCGTCGGCCCTGCCGGCGGAAGGCAGCCTGCGCCCGGATACCTATCGCTTTACCCGCGGCACCAAGCGCGAAGAGATCATCAACCAGATGAGTGCGGCGCAGGACAAGCTGATCGACATGATCTGGGAACGGCGCGATCCCGACCTGCCGATCAAGACCGTCGAGGAATTCGTGACGCTTGCCTCGATCGTCGAGAAGGAAACCGGCAAGGATGACGAGCGCGCCCACGTCGCCTCCGTTTTTTATAACCGCCTGAAGAAGGGCATGCGCCTGCAGTCCGACCCGACGATCATCTATGGTCTGTTCGGCGGCGACGGCAAACCGTCGGACCGGCCGATCTACCAGTCGGACCTGCAGAAGCAGACGCCGTTCAACACCTATGTCATCAAGGGCCTGCCGCCGTCACCCATCGCCAATCCGGGCCGCGCGGCGCTTGAAGCCGTCGCCAATCCATGGCGCACGGATGACCTTTATTTCGTTGCCGATGGCACGGGTGGCCATGTCTTTGCGAAGACGCTGGACGAACACAACGCCAATGTGCGCCGCTGGCGCAAGATCGAGGCGGAAAAGGCGGCAGCGGGCGCCAATCCCGATGTGGCCGTGGATGGCCAGCCGGGTGGCGCAGAGGCGGAAAAGCCGGCCAACAACTGATAATCGTGACCGGGCCTTGTCATCGCAAGGCCCGGTTTCGCAGGGCATGACGGGGGGAATCTGGATATGACATTGCAATCGATGACCGGCTTTGCGCGCAGCGAAGGAACCTCCGGCCGTTACCGCTGGGCGTGGGAATTGCGTTCGGTGAACGGCAAGGGGCTCGATGTGCGCCTGCGTCTGCCCAACGGTCTTGAAGCGCTGGAAACCGGCCTGCGGGAAATCGCGGGCGAGCATCTCTCCCGTGGCAATATACAGGCGGGCCTGACGCTGACGATTGCGGAAAACCGGCTGGAGGCCGTCATCAACCGCGATGCGCTCGCTGCGGTTCTGGCGCTCAAGAAGGAACTTGGTGATGTCGTTGACGACAGGCCGTTGAGTTTCGATACGCTGCTTACGCTGCGCGGCCTTGTCGATTTCCGCGAGGCGGAAGACGACGCAGAGGCGCAGGCGAGACGCAACGGCGATGTGCTGGCCGGTTTCGCGGCCGCCGTCGAGAAGCTGAAGGATATGCGCGAGCGGGAAGGGGCTTCGCTGTTTGCCATCCTGTCCGGCCATATCGACCGGATCGAGCAGCTTGTAGACGTGATCGAGAGCGACCCTTCCCGTCAGCCGGAGCAGATCGCGGCAAGGCTTGCCCAGCAGATTGCCCTGATCGGCGATGGCATGCACGGGCTTGATCGCGACCGTCTCCATGCCGAGGCGGCGCTGATCGCCACCAAGGCGGATCTGCGCGAAGAGATCGACCGCCTGCGCGCGCATGTGCAGGCGTCGCGGGAGCTTTTGACGAATGGCGGGCCTGTCGGCCGCAAGCTCGATTTTCTTGCACAGGAATTTAACCGCGAGTCGAATACAATCTGTTCCAAATCGAACGCCAGTGCGGTAACCGCAGCAGGCATAGAGCTGAAAGTGGTTATCGACCAGTTCCGCGAGCAGGTCCAAAATCTGGAGTAGACCCCATGGCCCCGGTGAATGATTCTCCCGTCACGATTGCCCGCAGAGGGCTGATGCTGGTGATTTCTTCACCATCCGGCGCGGGTAAATCCACGATTGCCCGCAACCTGCTCGACAAGGACAAGAATATCGGCCTCTCCGTCAGCGTCACGACGCGTCCGCGCCGCCAGAGCGAGATTGACGGCATCCATTACCATTTCATCTCCACCCGTGAATTCGAGCGTCTGCGCGACAGTGACGCGCTGCTGGAATGGGCGGAAGTTCACGGTAATTTTTACGGCACGCCGCGTGGGCCGGTGGAAGATGCCATGGCCGCCGGCCGTGACATGCTGTTCGATATCGACTGGCAGGGTGCCGAGCAGCTGCAGGACAAGATGAAGGCCGATGTCGTGTCGATCTTCATCCTGCCGCCGACGATGACCGAACTGCAATCGCGCCTGCATCGCCGGGCGGAGGACACCGAAGAGGTCATCAAGACGCGCCTCGTCAATTCCCGCGCCGAAATCGAGCACTGGCGCGATTATGATTATGTCATCCTCAATGATGACCTGCAGGCCGCCTTCGAAGCCGTGGAAGCCATCGTGAAGGCCGAACGCGTCCGCCGCGACCGCCGCCACGGTATGTTTGATTTCGTGCGTGGACTGCTTGAGGAAGAGCCGAAGCTCTGATTTACGTTGCGGGTCCGCGTGCCAGCCATTGGCGGGACAGTCGCTCGTCCATCGCGTCTTCCGCCCAGCCATGGTCGGTGTCGATCGTCTCCAGGGCGATATCCGCACCGGCTGAAGCCAGTTGTGCGGCCAGATGCGGAGCATCGGAGGGGTGACGCCGGTCGTCACGGGTGCCCGCCAGCAGAAGTATGGGATATCCTGCTAGATTTGGAAGAGGCTGCTCATTCCTCGGGGATAGTGGGCGAAGCAGGATAGCGCCTTTTGATAGATGGCGGTCCTGACATATCGTTTCAGCCGCGATGATCGCACCATTCGAATATCCGACGAGAAAGGGTTTTTGCCCCGTCTGCTGAAAGACGAAGGTGACAAACCGGCATAGTCTGGCAGCTTGGTGTTTCAGATCGTCGATATCGAGCTGTCTGTCAGGCTTTCTGCGAAAAAATGCAAAGCCATTCTCCCATGGAACAGCCCCTCTCGGCGCATATAAGACGCCCTTAGGAAAGCTGGCACGGCCAAAGGAGATGAGGTCGTCTTCCGTTCGTCCCGATCCATGCAGCAAGACAACCGCGCAATCGGTCGTGTCGGCAGGAATGTCGAGTTTGTAGTGAAAACCGACATTCTCCACGCGCTTGTTCCTCTATTCGCCAGGTCCACGAACCTGCGGCCCACCACCGTTCAGAACAGTGCGTCATATGGCGCATTTACAGGCAATTCGCCAATGTCACGAATTCCTCCACCGACAGTGTTTCCGCCCGTCGTGTCGGATCGATGCCCGCTTTTTCCAGCAGTGTTTCGCCGCCAAGGCTTTTCACGCTCTGGCGCAGCATCTTGCGGCGCTGGCCGAAGGCGGCCTCGGTCACTTTTTCAAGCTTGGCAACGTCACAAGGCAGCGGCTTGTCCTTCGGCAGCAGGTGCACGACGGTGGAGGTTACCTTCGGTGGCGGGCTGAAGGCCTGCGGCGGCACGTCGAAGGCCATTTCCGATACCGTGCGCCAGCCGGCGAGAACGCCGAGGCGGCCGTAATGGTTGTCGCCCTCTTCCGCCACGATGCGCTGACCGACTTCCTTCTGGAACATCAGCGTCATGGAGAGCCAGAAGGGCGGCCATTGTTTCGGCAGCAGCCAGTTGACCAGCAATTGCGTACCGACATTATAAGGCAGGTTGGCGATGATCCGTACGGGTTCGCCGGCGGGAAGCAAGGTCTCGAAATCGGTCTTCAGCGCATCACCCTCGATGACCTCAAGACGTCCGGGATAATGTGCTTCTATTTCCGCCAGCGCCGGCAGGCAGCGGCTGTCGCGTTCGACGGCGATGACCTTTTTTGCACCAAGTGAAAGAATGGCGCGGGTAAGGCCGCCAGGTCCGGGGCCGACCTCGATCACCGTCACACCCTCAAGCGGTCCCGCCGTTCGGGCGATCTTCTGGGTGAGATTGAGGTCGAACAGGAAATTCTGCCCGAGCGATTTCTTCGCATCGAGCCCGTGGCGCTGGATGACATCGCGCAGCGGTGGCAGTCCGTCTATGGCCGCCATTATGCGCCAACCCGGCTGCGGGCAGAGATTTCTGCCGCCATATTCAGCGCCGCGACAAGGCTCGCTTCATTGGCGATACCCTGACCGGCAATGCCGAAGGCGGTGCCATGGTCGGGTGACGTGCGGATGAAGGGCAGGCCGAGCGTGACATTGACGGAATCGTCAAAGCCGAGCGCCTTGGCCGGAATGAGTGCCTGGTCATGATACATGCAGACCGCCACGTCGTAGCGCTTGCGGGCGGCATCATGGAACATGGTGTCGGCGGGCAGGGGGCCGAAGGCATCGATGCCGTCCTTGCGCAGCCGCATGGTTGCCGGATGAACCACATCGCGGTCCTCGGTGCCCAGCGCGCCATCTTCACCCGCATGCGGATTGAGACCGGCGACAGCCAGACGTGGCGCCGCAATGCCGAATTTCTCGCGCAGATCGGTATCGATGATACGGCAGGTCTTGACGATCAGCTCTTCCGTCAGCGCCGCCGGCACGTCTTTTACCGGAATATGGATCGTTACCGGCACGACGCGGACCTTGGGGCCGGCAATCATCATCACCGGCGTTACCTGCGCGCCGGTCTGGCGCAAGGCAAGATCGGCCAGAAATTCCGTATGACCGGGAAAACCGAAACCCGCTTCGTAAAGCACGGACTTCGCAATCGGATTGGTGACGACAGCCGCAGTCTTGCCCTCAACCGTCAGGGACACGGCGGTCTCGATGGCCTTGATCGTCGCGTGCGCTGCTCCGACATGCGGCTGGCCCGCCTGTACCTCGAAACCGACGGGAAGCGGAAGCACAGGGAAAGCACGCTCGAACAGGCCTACGGCATCACCCGCTTCGCAGGTCTCGATGGTGACCGGGATACCGATCAACGCCGCACGGCTCGCCACCACATCGGGATCGCCGATGAAGATAAAGGGCGGCAGACCGTTCTCCCGGCGCTTTGCCCAGGCGGTGATGGCGATATCAGGGCCGATACCGGCTGGATCTCCCTGTGTCAGGGCAAGCGGCAGGGATGCATGTGTCACGGAAAGACCCGGCTTTCGTCTCAGTATCAGGTGTTGACGATCTGCGCCTTCTTGCGCAGCTCATCCATATATTTCTTCTCGTTGGGGTTTTCGCCGCCCTTGGCCTTCATCAGGTCTTCGGCCTTGAACACCATTTCCGCGGCATAGTCGTCGGATACCTGACGCTGCTTGCAGATCGCCAGATATTCGACGCCCTTTTCGGTCACGCGGGTGCCGGTGGTGCCGCCTTCCTTGGTCTTTTCCACCAGCGCCTTCCAGTCTTCCGGCAGTTCGGGCGCGAGAATTCGTCCAAGATCCTTGATCGCCACGTCGCGCATGGTTGCGGCAAAGCTCATGGCCTGATCGCAGCCGGGGTAACGCTTGCGCGAGGCTTCGGCCTCGGCCTTGCGCTTGCCGGTAATGGCGTTACGCTTCGATTCCGGAATGACGAAAATGATCTGCTGCAGGAAATATTCCGTGGTGACCGGCTTGTCGCCGCGTTCCTTCAGGCGGGTGACGAGATCCTGGGTCGACATCTTGCCGCGTGCGCCATAACGGGCGTTGACAAGGCGAGGCCAGCTCATCTGTACGGCGATGAAGGCTTTGAAATGATCGGCGCCAACACCGGCTTTCGAAAGGATCTGTGTCAGCTGCTGCGGGTTCATTTTGTTATTGGCGGCAAAGCGCGCAAAAGCCGCGTCGACATCGTCCGTACTGACCGACATTTTCACGCGGCCGATTTCTTCACGCTTCAGCGCTTCGTCCACCAGCTGCTCGCGGGCCTTTTCGTTAAGATTGCCGGACTGGCGCTGCAGCTTCAGGAAGGCGACGCGCTTGGCGATATCGTCATTGGTGATCGGCGTCTTGTTGACGACGATCTTGACCGCGCTGTCGGCAAGGGCCTGGCCGGAATAGGGCACGACGGCCATGGGGACGGCGAATATCGCAAAGGCGAAAGCAGCGCCACGCAAAGCCGTCTTTCCGAAATTCATCATATCCTTCTCCCTTTCGTCGGGCCGGGTCCTGTTTCCCTGTCCCGCCAATCTGTTCGTCTGTCGCTCAGGAGTGCGGCACTCCCGGCTTTCAGAGCTGCATTTTTGTATCCGCACCACGATTTTGCCACGTATATATCATCGTGATCCGCAGGACGGCAATGTGTCGGTTTGTTGAAAGAAAACCCCGATGGAGGTTTAAACGCAGCCGACACTGGCGTGTTGTTGCGGCAAAACCGTGACTTTTACTGGCTGAATGGCAAAAAGGCAGGCCACGATGCTGTGTGACCTGCCTTTAAACTCAGTAATTGTTCGGTTTCCAGCCGATATCCATATCGGCCCAGTCTTCGTTTGCGGAGCCGACACTGATGTCGCCGAGCGTGCGGAACGCCAGACGGGCATTGATCGACCAGTCATTGGCGGACTGCCGGCTGGAATTGATGTTGCCCTCGTCGGAATAGCTGACGGTGAAGATCGTGCATTCATCCTGGTAGAGAATGCCGATCCGGCGCTCGGCGGCAAACTTGCCGTTCAGATCGTAGTTGATCGAACCGAACAGCGACCAGTTGTCATCCATGCGCAACATGCCGGAGGCCTGAACGATGTCGCGGTCTTCGTTATAGCCATATTTCGGCTGTGCCTTCACCTGCGTATAGCTGAGCTTGCCGGTGATACGGCGGTCCGAATAGCTGAGGCCTGTCTCCGAGCGATTGATATCGAGATCGTCCTTGTCGAGACGCAGGCTCGACGACAGCGAAAGACCAATCGGCGCATCGAAGGCAGCCATGGCGACGTAATCCGAACGGTCGGATTCCAGACCGGAATTGGCGCCGACATTGGCCAGATCGTAGGAGGCGAAGGAGTTTTCACCCGCCAGATGGAAGGACTGGCCGACAATGGCACGAACACCATAACCGTTGTCGAAGGTACCATTATAGCGGAAGCCGAGATTGGCGCGGGTGCCGCCCTCGATCCGGTCGAAACCGGAGAACTTGTCGCGCTCGAACAGATTGGTCGCATCGAATACGAATGCCTGCGCATCTTCGTTTGGAAGGCGGCCGGAATATTGCTCGTTCGGGCGCACGAAAATCTGTGCGATCGGTTCGATCACGTGGCTGCTGTTGAGCGCCGTGAAGAGCCAAGGATAACGCACTTCCAGGCCGCCCGTGACCATGCCGCGAAACGCAGCATCGTCATGCATCATGCCCTCATAGGCATAGGATGTGCCGCCCGACGTGAAGCTTGACGGAGACATGTCCGTCCACAGCGCATCGCCGCGCGCAGCGAGGATAGGCGTGATCTGCAGACCGCTATCCATCGTGAAGGTGCGCTTCCACTCGGCTTCGGTGGAAAGGCGCGTATAATCGCCCTCGAGTCCGTTGAAGCGCGAATAACCTCCAAGCGCGTAGGAATCCTGCTTCAGGCGGGTGATGCTGGTCAGATTGGTGGTCAGCGAGAGCTCGCCACCATAGACCGGATCCGGCACGAAATAACGGTAATCGACAACAGGATGGACGATCGCCTGTTTGCGCTCCAGGGATTCGGTGTTGTCTGTGTCTTGAACGTTGAAATAATAACCGCGAGCTTCGAAGGTGTTACGTTCACCTGTGCCAGTCAGGTAAATCTGGTTGGTCTGGACGTCGTTCTTGTAACCCTTCAGCCCGTAGGTGCGTGAAAAGTTGTTGTCGGTCTGCACCATCGCATCCCAGCCGAAGGCCCAGCGCGGATTGATGGTGAAGTCGCCCTTGCTGGCGATCATGCCGCGATTGTCGTTCAGCGCGTCGCTGGTTCCGGCCGTGAAGGTTTCGGATTTCAGCTGGCTGATGCCGGCGATCGTGACCGTGTGCATGCCGGTTTCGAAACGCTGGCGCAGTTCCGCCTGCAACAGCAGGCCCTGCGTCGTGTAATAGGTCGGCGTAACCGTCACATCCGATGTATCGGACAGGACCTGGAAATAGGGAACGCCGATGCCGAAACCGAGATTGTCGGTAATGCTCATCTGCGGGAACAGGAAGCCGGACTTCCGCTTCACTGTATTGTCGGGAACCGTCAGGAACGGCACATAGGCAATCGAATGGCCGAAAAGCTGCAGGCGGGCTTTTTCCAGCCGGATCGTATGGGTCTTTCCGTCCTGGACGACGCGCTCGGCCTTGACCTGCCAGAGCGGCGCCTTTTCAGGCTTTGCGGCGCAGGGCAGACAGGCAGTGTAGACGCCGTTGTTGAGGACCATAAGATCGCCTTCGAGACGCTCGGCGCTCTCACCCGCGATACGGGTATTGTCCGGGGTCTCGACGCGCAGCGCGTTGACGAAGCCCTGACCGAAATCGTCAGTGACATCCATCTCGTCGGCATAGATCTTGTTGCCGCCGGGCTCGATCAGTTCGATGTTGCCATGGGCGATCACGCGACCGGTCTGCTGATTATATTCCACTTGCTGGGCCACCATGCGGTAGCCCGAATATTTCATGCGAACCACGCCCTTCGCGATGACGCGCTGGGAATCGCGATTATAGGTCAGTTCATTTGCTGTAAGCAGGAGTTTCGAATCGTCTTGGCTTGCCGACGCAAGCAAACCATCCTGGCCGAAAGCGACCGGGCTGGATGCCAAATACGCGCACACAGCGGCACCTGTCAGAAGGGCCGTCCAAAGCCGCCTGATATTCCCGCGGTCATATACCGCCACTAGCCGTCCTCCTGATGAAGCAGAATAGTTGCCCCCAAAGCCAACGCCACGATAACTGGAACCCAGACCGCGACGGTGGGAGGGACAACACCACCACTCCCGAATGCCCTTACGAGCACGGTTACTACATAAAGCACGAAGCCGGAAACGATTCCACCCAGAATCACGGAGCGCGACTGGGCGAAGCGGCTGAACTTTAATGAAACGGTCGCGGCGATCAAGGTCATCGCAACCAGAAGCAGGGGCGTCGATAGCAGGAAATGATACTGCGTCTCAAGCGCTTTTGAAGACAGTCCAAAAGACTTTGCAACTTCGATCTTGTGAGAAAGATCAAAGAAAGCAACGGTTTCCGTCTGCGTCATCCGTTCCTGCACGAATTCCCGTCTCAGATTGGTACTGATCCGCGTGCTCTCTTGCCGAACTGGCACATGTCCCGCGCGGGTTTCCGTTACGCCGTTAAGAAGCCAGTAACCATCTTCCAACTTTGCCGACTTGGCATCCTGCCGCGAGACGATGTTTCCGTCCTTGTCGAGGTGGATCAGAACCACATCGAGCAGCATCGTTCCATTGTCCTCGAAGCTCTTGGCGCCGATGATCGTGTCTTGGCCGCCGCTCGCCTGACGCATCCACGGAATGATCTGCTGCTGGCGGCCGCCATTGGCTTCGTTGCGCCATCCCGCTTCCATCGCCAGCGACCGGTTCTGGCCCCATGCGGCGATGGGGTTCAAAACGACGACGGACAGAATGCCGAGAAGGACCGCTCCCAGGACGAAGGGAAGGATGAATTGCCAGGCGGAAACACCTGCTGCGCGCGTGACAACCAGTTCATAACGTCGATTGAGCGAGATCAGCGTCGTCATGCCCACGAAAAGGGCGATGAAGGGAACGGTCTGCTGCAGGATCAGCGGCAGGCGAAGTGCTGTCAGGCCAAGTGCGCCCGGAACCGAATAGCCCGGCACACTGGACATGCGCCGCGCCGTCTCGCTGAAATCCGCGAGATAGATGATCGACGATACGCCGAGCACGAACCATACGGCGGTTATCAGATATCGTTTCAGGAAATACCGGGCGAGGGTGTTGAAAATCATGCGTTGCCGCTCCCCGAATTGCGTGCCAGCCTGCTGGAGAACTGACGGCGCAGGCGGCCTGCCGCATCCGCGATCACCTTCGGCATTTTCGGCTTGCGACCGGTTATCAGGATGAAGGCGGCCGCGGCGCCGCTGAGACCCGGCACGGCATAGACCAGCGGGATGAAGGCCGCGCTCTGCTTGACCTGATTGGTGACGTAAAAACCGAGCCAGCGCAGCATGAAGGCCGTTACCAGCGCGGCGACCATCGGATGCATGCGCGCTTCGCGGTGCGAGCGGGCATCGGCGGCGATGACCAGCGAGATGAGCGCGAAGGAGAAGGCGAACATCCAGTCCGACAGCCGCTTGTGCAATTCGCTGCGGAAGTTCTCCGGCGACCGCTTGTAGCTTGCATTGTTCTCGTCGGGAGAAAGAAGGAAGCTGAGGCTGGCATCGCCGGGAGACAGCGACGGCTCGGAATCCTGCTTTTCCGACATGGTCGAGAGATCGAAGGCATAGGACAGGAACTTGACGATCGAGACCTTGCCGTCAGGCGTCTTCTGCTGCACTTCGCCGTCGCGCATGGTCAGCGACGTGCCGCTCTCATCGATCATGCCTTCCTTGGCGTAATAGATGAGATCGAAATTCGGATCGCGGCGGTCGGCGACGAACAGGCCCTTGAGAATACGGCCCTGCCGCTGCGCGATCTGCACGTAAAGACCGTCCTGAATGGTGCGGAAGGTCTTTTCCTCGATCACGGATGAGAGCAGGTCGGCATAGGCCGCAGCCACCATCTGCCGGGCGGAATTGCGCGCCGGCGGCTCGATGAAGTTGGTGATGGTAAAGGAAAACGCACTCAGAACGGCGGCCAGAATGAGAACCGGGCGAAACATCACCGAACGCGGCGCCCCGGCCGCATCGATGATGGCAAGCTCGGAATCATTGTTCATCGCCGTGAAGATCTGGGTGATGCCGATGACGAGGGCGAAAGGCAGGACGACGGGAATGAGCGTCGGCAGGATCATGGTCGCAAGCGCCATGAAGGAGCCCATCGACTGGCCCGTATCGGTGACGAGATTGATTCTCTGGAGAACCTGGATGGTCCAGATGATGGCCAGCACCGGCAGCAGCGCGACCAGAAACATCTGCGTTGTCCGCCGCAGGATATAGTTCTCGAGAAGCTTCATACTGCCCTTGTCGACATTGTTTTTTCCGCACGATCGCCCGCCGGATTTCCGCCTATCTAATCGCATCGTTTGCAATTGGCTATTCCGGCTTGCTCACAAATATGTTTTGCGCGACGATTTTTCCATCGCCTGTGTCTTTTTGTGGAACAAGCTGTCGGTTTCATGACGTGATTTCCTGTTTCACAAAAATGCCTTTCCTTTAAAGACTGTAGGCCTTTAAAGAATGCAGGGTTGCGCCCGGGGCCGAAAAGGCCATGATTGTGCGCATCATGCAGGTCGTCCACGAAGAGCAGGAAAACATGTCCGCCAAATTCGATATTTCTTTCGCCAATTCCGCTTCGCTTGAAAACGCTCTGGCCGTTGTGCTGCAGGCCTCCGGTGAGGCACAGGCCGTCGCCGGTGCTTCCGAGGCCGATCCGGGTGGGGTGATCGACAGGGCGGCGAAGATATCGGGCTTCTCCGCAAAGTCGATGACGACGCTCGACGTGATCGCGCCGCAGGGTTCCGCGGCCGACCGGCTGCTCGTCATCGGTCTCGGCAAGCCGTCGAAACTCGTGGCGCACGACTGGCTGCGCGCCGGCGGCACGGCTGCCGCCGGTTTCCGCAAGGCGGACAAGGTTGCCATCTATCTCGACGCTCCCGGCATTGAGGTCGGTGCCCAGGCGGCGGCGGATTTTGCTCTCGGCCTGCTGCTGCGCGCCTATAGCTTCGATGCCTACAAGACCAAGAAGAAGTCCGACGACGAAAAGACCCCGAAGAAGGTCGATGTCATCATCGTCACCGCGGCCCATCGGGAAGCGGAAAAGGCCTTCGCCGTGTCCGAAGCCGTGGCCGGCGGCGTTCTTCTGGCGCGCGATCTCGTGAACCTGCCGCCGAATGCTCTCGGTCCCGTCGAATTTGCCGAAAAGGCCGAAGAGCTGCGCAAGCTCGGCGTCGATGTGGAAATTCTCGGCGAGAAGGAACTGAAGAAACTCGGCATGAACGCGCTTCTCGGCGTGGCGCAGGGTTCGGCCCGTCCGCCCCGGATTGCGGTCATGCAGTGGAATGGCGGCTCCAAGAAAGATGAACCCGTTGCTTTCGTCGGCAAGGGAGTGGTTTTCGATACCGGCGGCATTTCGCTGAAGCCCGGCCTGAACATGGAAGACATGAAGGGCGACATGGGCGGGGCTGCGGCCGTGACCGGCCTCATGCATGCGCTCGCCGCCCGCAAGGCCAAGGCGAATGTGATCGGCGTCATCGGCCTGGTGGAAAACATGCCCGATGGCAATGCCCAGCGCCCCGGTGACATCGTTACCTCCATGTCCGGCCAGACCATCGAGATCATCAATACCGATGCCGAGGGCCGGCTGGTTCTGGCCGATGCGCTCTGGTACACCAAGGAACGCTTCAACCCGAAATTCATGATCAATCTCGCCACCCTCACGGGCGCGATCACGGTTGCGCTCGGCAATCTGCAGGCGGGCCTCTTCTCCAATGACGATGAACTGGCCACGCGCCTTGCAGATGCGGGCGAGGTGACGGCTGAAAAGCTGTGGCGCATGCCGCTCGGCAAGGATTACGACAAGATCATCGATTCCAAATTCGCCGACATGAAGAACAGCTCGGGTCGTCTGGCCGGCTCCGTCACCGCCGCCCAGTTCCTCAAGCGTTTCGTCGGCGAAACGCCATGGGCGCATCTCGATATTGCCGGCACGGCCATGGGGTCGCCGCTCACAGAGATCAACCAGTCCTGGGGATCGGGCTATGGCGTGCGGCTTTTGAACGAACTCGTTCGCGCGCATTACGAAGATTGAGACGGCCGGAGCTCCAGGTCTGCGGATGACTGAAATTCTGTTCTACCATCTGACGGAATCGAAGCTCGAGGATGCCTTGCCGCCTTTGCTCGAAAAATCGCTGGAACGCGGCTGGAAGGTCGCGATCCAGACGGTTGACGAGGAGCGTCGCGACTTCCTCGAGACGCATCTGTGGACCTTTCGTGACGACAGCTTTCTGCCGCACGCCACGGATACGTCTTCGGCACCGCAAAGCCAGCCGATTCTCCTGACTGCCTCGGAGGCCAACGGTAACGGCGCAAATGTCCGCTTTCTGGTGGACGGCGCCGAACCGCCGGCGGTGGAAGCCTATGAGCGCATCGTCTTCATGTTTGACGGATATGATGCCTATCAGCTCGAAATGGCGCGAAATCACTGGAAGAGACTGAAGAGCGAAGGTCATGCCCTGACCTATTGGCAACAGTCGCCGGAGGGCCGCTGGCAGAAGAAGGCGTGAGCGCGGGCCGGTATCGATCTCGCCCGCCGGCATAGCCCATAAACGGACCGGCAAAAACTCGCACGTGGCGTCGCATGCCGGTTTTTGCATTATGTGCCGGCCGGCCCGGAGGCCTCAGAGGAAGCAGCGGAAGGACATCATCATGGGACAGGCGATATCGCGACCGGAAGCGGAAACGGAACGTCTGGTCGCGGTAAGGTCCGTCATGTCCTTCAGAAATGCGGAAATACCGGAGCTGAAGGTGCTCTCGCAGCTGGGGCAGGGCGTTTTTGGCGTGCCGCGCGCCGCCGTCCACATCGTTGACGAGGACTGGCTGCATATTGCCGAACAGGCGGGCATGCAGCTGTCGGAATGCCCGCGCGATCTGTCGATCTGCAACCGCGTCATTGACAGGCGGGATGTCGTGGCCATTTCCGATCTGACGGCGCATCCGGATTTCCGCTTCATGTCCTACGTCAAAGGGGGGGCCTGAACTGCGCTCCTATGCCGGTGCGCCGATCGAGCTGGAACCCGGCCTCGTCGTCGGGGCCTTTTGTCTGGTCGATACGGTGCCGAGAAAGTTTTCCCGCGCCGAAATCGACAATCTCAGACATTTTGCGATGCTGGCGGCGGCGCTCCTGCGGCTTCAGAAAGCCAATTTCACCATGATCCTTGCCGAGCGCGAGTTGCGCGACGCGGCGATGACGGACCCTCTGACCGGCTTTTATAACCGCAAGGCGCTGGAAGCGATCGTTGACGGGCAACTGGGCGCCGCACTTCAGGCGAGCGAGACCTTCGGCGTGCTTTATCTCGATCTGGATGGTTTCAAGACGATCAACGATACGTTCGGCCACCCGGCCGGTGACTGTGTGCTGACTGCCGCCGCCGGGCGCATTCGCGGTGCCATTCGCAGCGAGGATATCGCGGTGCGTATGGGCGGCGATGAATTCGCTATTTTCATACCGCGACCCGGCGCGCCGGAGGTGATGCGCGCAATGGCCGACCGGCTTTTATCCGCCTTCCGCAAACCTTTCGATGTCGAGGGCCAGGAGGTCGAGGCACGCCTCAGCATCGGCGGCGCGATTGCTCCGCAGGCGGGCGCCGATCGAGCGACGTTGCTGTGCAGCGTCGACGAGGCTCTGTATCAGGCCAAAAAATCAGGGCGCGACCGCTTCGTCAGCTGCGCCCTGTGATGTCTGCTTCTTCGAAAAGCGTTTCGGCGTCTCAGTCGTAGAAGGAATCCACGAATTTGTGGCGGCCGAGAAGGAAGGCGTCCGCCACATGGGTCAATGGCGCCAGATCCACATCCGAACGGCCCGCCTTGATGATCTCCGCAAAACGCTCGTAAAGCGCCGGATATTCCCGCTCCGGTTCAGAGAGCTTCTCTTCGCCATTGATCGAGAGCTTCGCGCCGCCTTCCGAAAGCACCATCCGTCCGGATGAGGTTTCGGCAACGATATCCCAGCTTTGCTTGCCGGTCTGGCGCCAGTCGAATTCGGCATGAACGGGCATTTTCGTCACGTCGGAGAAATGCAGGTCGGCGGCGATCGGTGCGTCGCGGTTTTCCGGGAATTCCAGTGTTGCCTTGGTCAGGAACAGCGCGCGCGGCAGGATGTGGGTGATGATGGAGAGTGCGTTGATGCCGGGGTCGAACACGCCGAGGCCGCCCGCCTGCCAGATCCACGCCTGGTTCGGATGCCAGTGGCGCACATCCTCCTTCCAGATGATATGCACGCTGTCGATTTTTGTCGCAGCCAGAAACGCTTTGGCGGCTTCCACTGCCGGCGCGTAACGCGAGTGCCAGCTGGCAAACAGGGAAAGGCCCTTCGAATCGGCGAGGCGCACGAGATCCTGCACTTCGGACAGCGTGGCACCCGGCGGCTTTTCGAGGAAAACATGCTTGCCGGCATTCAGCGCCGCATAGGCCGCCTCGTAGCGATATTGCGGCGGCATGCACAGCGACACGGCGTCGATTTGCGGAACCGCTTCGAGCATCGCCTCGATGGTGCCATAGGAGGCGACGCCGTCCACTGTGCCGTGACGGCTTGCCGTGGCGATCAGTTCGAAATCCGGATTGCCTGCGATGGCTGGAAGGTGCTGGTCGCGAACGATTTTGCCGACGCCGACGATGGCAAGCTTGGTGGCTGACATGGAGAGGTACCCGTTTGAGTGCTTCATGAGATAAAGTGTGACTTTACAAGTTTTTTAGCAGAAACGGCCGAAGGGGCAAGGTGATCATCCAGACCTGGAACGGCTTTTTTGGCTAACAATATCAGGCGTTGAAAACGTAGAAGCGTTATTTATGAATAAAGTAATATTCTTGAAATTAAATAATGAATTGAGAATTGATTGAAAAATTCAACTTCAGATGGTTTTAGAAGATCGTTCTTTGATATTCATCGTGGAAATTTAATAGTCGATTTTATTTTTTATTGTGAGTTCTTCGAATCGCGTTTGGATGATATTTTTATTTTGAGAAGAAAATCTCTTGTATTTTGTTTTACAAGATGAATGAAATCAATCATCGGTTCAATATGTATGGACCGAGTTCGGCAAGGCTATCGATAGTCTGTAGCTATGTCGATATGAATTGGGCGGGGAGTAGATTATCCGGCCGGACATTGTCCTGTGGCTTTCTGTTGTCACGCCACTCCGGTTGACTTATTTGCCGGCGCGGCATTATGCGGTGCCGGAACCTCCGGATGCGATCCCGCATGAAATACCGCGTGTGCCGGTGTGCATGCTGGTCACGGCGCCACTGATGTCCGCCTTCGCCAGTGCCCGTACTGCGTCGGCGAGTGAATATTGGATACGTATCAGTGCCGTCCGCTTGTCGGCGGCCTGTCGCATCGGCGGCGTGTTATATTGCGCTCCGCAGAGACAGAAAGTGTGAAGGGCAAATGCCGGAATTACGGCTGTGAGACAAATGACAATCGGGGGGTGCAGATGATGGAATTGATCGCCATCCAGGCGGCGGCGGCTGCCGCTGAGCTTCCATTCCTGCTGCTCCAGGCAGCCGCGGTGATCGGCATGGTCTCCCTGCTGATCCTCATGCGCCGCAACATTGCCCTCGATGACCCGCGTTACAAGATTTATTATGGCGTCGTTTTCGGCGTGGCCGGTTTTCTGCTGACGCTTCTGGTGGCCGAGTTCATCAGGCTGCCCTCCAAACCCTATATCCGTTCGGATCTGCTGTTTCTCGCCGGGCTTCTGGGGTCATGGCAGGGCGGCGGCATCGCGCTGTTTCTCGTTGCGTCCGCGCGCTACCTGGTCGGTGGCCCCGTGCTGTTTCTCGCCGCTTTTCAGGACATGGCCATCATCTCGGCTTTCGGAATCATGATGTATGGCTGGATGCGCAGGCGCAGCCTCGCCGAACTGGGAATGCGGGATATTCTTGCCGTGTTCGCCGTTCGGTTTGTTGCTGTGCTGTTCGCCATTTCCGTGTCGTTCGGCCTTGGTCTTGTCGAGCAGTCGCTGTTTTTGGACGCGGTCGGCCGCCGCACTCTCGGGGCGGTCGTCGTCGGTCTGCCGATGATTGCCTGCCTCTTTCTTCTCCTGCGCAGCGAGGCGCGGGCGCGGGAAGATGTGAGGAAGCGCGAGATCGCGGCGCTGACGGATCCTCTGACCGGCCTGCCCAACCGGCGCGCGCTGAAGGATCATATCGAAACGGCGGCACGGCGGGAGCCGGCCGTTCCACGCGCGCTCCTTCTCATCGAAATCGTCAATATTGCCGATGTCGCCGCCTGCGAAGGCGAGGACTGGGCCGATCTTTTCTGGCCGCGACTGGCGCGGGAGATCTGCGAAGGCAATACCAGCCTGCTGTCGAGTTCCAATGCGCCATGCGGTTTCATGTTCGGCGATACGACGCTTGCGGTGGTCGTCGAGGGGATTGCGCTGGAAAAATCGGAAAGCGCCAGACTCATGATGCATCTTCATGAAGGGCTGAGTGCATTTTGCCGATCCGCGGAGGCAGGGCCTGTTCCGCATCTGAAGATCGGCGCGGCCAATCTGCATATGCTTTCCCACCAGAATGTGGCTTCGTTCCTCCGGCATCTCAGCCTGGAGTTGGGAAGAAGTGAAAATCCGGTGCAGATTTTCCCGTTCTCCTTTGCCGAAAAAGCCAGCCGCGACGAGGGCGTTCGGCAGATGCTGGTCCACTGGATCAAGTCCGGCAGGCCGCCCATATGTTACCAGCCGAAATTTGAAATGCACAATCGCCACATGATCGGCGCGGAGGCGCTTCTGCGGGCAACCGATGGGCGCGGGCAGGCGCTTTCACCCTATTACGTGCTGGAGATTGCCGAGCGCCACCGGTTGCTGGTGGAGTTCGAATGGTCGACCATCGAAGCGGTTGTCCGTGACCTTGCCGACCTGCGCGGCCTCGACCCCGATTTTCATCTGGCGGTGAATATTTCCGCTTCGTCCTTGGCGACCCCACGTTTCGGAAACCGGGTCGTGGCGCTCCTCAGGGAAATGGCGGTCCCGGCGCATCGGTTGTCCATCGAGGTAACGGAGATGAGCCGCATACCGGCCATCGATATCGTGCAGCAGAATTTCGACACGCTGAACGAGGCGGGCGTGCGGTTGTCGCTTGATGATTTCGGCACGGGTTATTCTGCGCTCACCCTGCTTGCGCGGTTTCCTTTCGAGGAGGTCAAGGTCGACCACTGGATGACGTCCCGGCTCGATCAGTCACGGTTCAGGGACGCCATCGCGCTCGCCTTTGAAAGCGCCGAGCGTTACGGCGCCAAGCTGGTGACGGAAGGCATAGAAACGGAAGAACAGAGCCTGCTTCTCATGCAGATGGGCATCCGCTTCGGGCAGGGTTATCTTTATTCGCCCGCGGTGCCGCTCGATCGCTTGCAGCCGCGCAGGGAATGCGCCTAGAGGGTTTCCGGCAGGACCAGGCCCGGCGTTACCTCGCCATGTTGCGGCTCCAGCGACATCGAAGCGGGCTTCGGCCGGATTGAATGTTTGGCGCGTCTGTGCTGAGGAGGTACCATGACGAACCAGTGGTCCGACCGTGCTTTCCGGTCACGCGAGCGAACCGATGCTTGAAAATAACGATGCATGGAACAGGCAGCCCGGAATATCCGGCCGGTCCCCGCCGGAAGCGAAGACGGCAAGAGCGGACGTCGCGCAGTCGCTCGGCGCCATCGCCGATGCCGAATTCGGCGCAGGGCCTGTGTTGGGATATCCCAATCCTCCGGTGGCCTGGCCGCTGCTAAGGGTGTTCGCTGTCTGGGCATTGTTGATGGCTGCGGTCGTCGCCACTCTGGCGGCTTACCAATATGTCAGCCTGCTGGGTGAGCTGGAACGGCAGAGCGACGCCCTGCAGGCCGAGGCGTCGCGCCGGGCCGACCAGCACGATGCCCATGTCACGGCACTTTCGGCGGCGGCGCAGGCGCAGCAGGGACCGGGCGATAGTCTGTTGCTCGCCATTGCCGCGCCCATCCTGCAATTTTACCCGCGTATCGACGAAGTTCAGCTGGTCTCCCTCACGGAGGGAGGTCCTGTTGTCGGCACCCGGCCGCTGGAAAACGAACTGGCCGCAGCGGTCCGCGAGGCGGCATCGGTGTTTTCAGGCCGGCCGGCTTTGCTGGCGAGTGCGCTGAGGCCCGGCCACTACCTGATCGTCAAGCGCAGCCCCAACAGCGAGACGGCGCTGCAGGCGCTTGTGCTGGCCGTCGACGCCGCGCAGCTGCTGGCCTCCGATGCTCCCTTCTGGTCGGCACAGCACGCCGTGATCCGTCTGAAAATGCCCGATGGACGCTTGTTATACGGCCCGCCGCAACTGCCCGCGCAGCCGCAATATGCCCGGCAGCTCAGCAGCGCCAGCCAGCCGCTGCTTCTGGAAGTCGCCCTTCCCATCACCTGGCGGGAACTTCTGCCGGGCCGCGTCCTGCTCGCGGGGCTTGCCGGCGCCAGCGTCGTTTTTGTATTCGGCATCGTTATGGCAAGGCAGAGGACACGTATGCGCGCCGCCGAAAGGCGGGCCGAACTGAGCGGCATGGAAGCGAGGCTGACCCATGCATCGCGGGTCAATGCGCTGGGAGAGATGGCCAGCGGCCTTGCCCATGAGCTGACCCAGCCGCTGACGGCCATCTTGGCGCAGGCGCAGGCCGGGCGGCGGCTTCTTGCCCGTCAGGATGTCGCAACGCTGTCCGGTGCTCTGGACGACATGATCGAGCAGGCGCGCTGCGCCGCCAACATGCTCGACCGGTTCCGCAACTGGTCGCTGCCGCATCGCCATCCTGCCACGGCGCATGATTTGCGCGTCGCGCTGCGCAATGTCGATGCGTTGCTGGCCGGCGAAGCGGCGCGGCAACAGGTCGTCATAGATATCCGGCAGCCGGAGGCGCCGCTTCTGGTTCGGGTTGATCCGGTGGAAATGGAGCAGGTCATGTTCAATCTGCTGCGCAATGCCCTCGATGCGCTGGCCGGTGCCGAGGGCAGGGGGGCCATCACCGCCACGCTCAGCCGCGATGGTGATCTCGCCATATTCGAAGTCGCCGATAACGGGCCCGGCGTGGCGCCGCAATTGCGCGACCGGCTCTTTACGCCCTTCGCGACCACGAAAAACAACGGCATGGGACTTGGCCTCGCGCTCAGCCAGCGGCTGGTGGAGCGCGCCGGGGGCGAAATCCTCTCCATAGAGCAGGAAAACGGCGCGTTGTTCCGTGTCGTCCTGCCGGTCATGGCGGAGGCAACGAAGCCATGACGCTGCCCGTCTATCTGGTCGATGACGACGACGCCGTGCGCAAGGCGCTGATATTGCTGTTGTCCACCGTCGGCATCAAGGCGAAGGGTTTTGCCGATCCGACGGTTTTTCTCGGTCAATTGCCGGGTCTCGAGCCCGGCTGCCTGATCTTCGACATCCGCATGCCGGCCATCACCGGCCTGAAACTGCAGGAAAAACTGGTTGAGGAAGGCATCGACTGGCCGGTCATCATCATTTCCGGCCATGGAAATATCGAGGCCTGCCGCCGCGCCTTCCGCAACGGCGCCGTCGATTTTCTCTCCAAGCCGGTGGATGAGCAGGATCTCATCGATGCGATCCAGAAAGCGCACCGGACGCTTGCGCGCACGCTGGATGCCAGGGCGCTGCAGGCGGAAACGATGGCGCTTCTGTCGCTTCTTACCGCGCGTGAGCGTGAGATACTCGAGCGCATCGCACTGGGTTTCACCAGCCGCCAGATCGCCGACGGGCTCGGCCTTTCGCCGCGCACGGTCGACAGCCACCGCGCCGCCATCGGCCTCAAGCTTGGCACCACTTCCCAGGCGGAAATGACAAGGCTGTGGCTGGAGGCCGGCGAAGATCGGTAGAACTACCGACTGGCCGGCAAGTCTTACGGATTCGCAGTCCCGTTCCAATTGCCTAGGTTGCAGTCCTCATCAAGCAAGAGGACCTTTTCATGATCCGCAATCTTCTCATCTCTTCCGTTCTGCTCGCTCCTGCGGCCGCCTTGGCCCAGACGCTGCCAACCGCTCCCTATCTGCCGCTCGAAATGGCGGAGAAGGCAGCGAAAGCCGCGCTTCAGGCCTGCGTCGCCAAGGGTAATGCCGTCACTGTTGCCATCGTTACCCGCGACGGCGCCACCAAGGCGATGCTGAAAGCGGACAACTCCGGCCCGCACACGGTTTCCAGCGCGACGGGCAAGGCCTTCGCGGCCGCTTCGCTCGGTCGCGACATCGGCGAGATCGCGGAATTCATCGCTTCCAAGCCAGCCAATGATGGTCTTCGCAATATGGATGAACGCATGGTTATCCAGGCGGGTGGCCTGCCGATCAAGATCGGTGAAGCGCTGGTCGGCGGCATTGGCGTTGGCGGCGCGCCGTCGGGCGCCATCGATGCCGAATGCGCCCGTGAAGGTCTCAATGCAATCGGCGCGAAATAAGCAGCGTCAATGTAATCCGGCGGCTTCGCAGAAGGCCGCCGGACCGCGTGCCGGCGTTGCGCTGCCGAACATCACCCCGCCATTGCTTCCTCATATTCGCCGGAAAGCAGCAGCCATTGCTCTTCCGCGTCGGAAAGCTTTGCTGCGGCTTCACCGCGCTCCTTGACTTTCTGCGCCGCCTTGGCGGGTGCTTTTTCATAAAGGGCGGGATCGGCCAGTTCGGTGTCAAGCGCCTGAATCAGTTTCTCAAGCTTTGCCGTCAGGGATTCGATTTCGTTGATCTTTTTCTTCAGCGGCGCAAGCTGGGCGCGTTTCTCCGCGCTTGCCTTGCGCTGATCGGCCTTCGACGCCTGATCGGGAGCGGCCTCGGTCTTGTCTTCCTTTTTCCTGCCGGAAGAAACGACGATGTCGCGATATTCCTCCATATCGCCTTCGAAGGTTTTGACCGTGCCGTCGGCCACCAGCCACAGCCGGTCCACCGTCGCTTCGATGAGGTGCCGGTCGTGCGAAATGAGGATGACCGCGCCACTATAATCATTCAGCGCCTCGATCAGTGCCCGGCGGCTGTCGATGTCGAGGTGGTTGGTCGGTTCGTCGAGGATGAGGAGGTTTGGCGCATGGAAGGCCGCAAGCCCCATCAGCAGCCGTGCCTTTTCGCCGCCGGACAGGTCCTTCGCCGCCGTTGCCATCTTTTCGGTTGCGAGACCCATCTGCGCCACGCGTGCGCGTACCTGCGCTTCTGGCGCCAGCGGCATCAGCTTGCGCACATGTTCGACCGGTGTTTCATCCGGTACGAGGTCATCCAGCTGGTGCTGCGCGAAAAAACCGATCTTCAGGCCGGGTGCCACACGAAGATCGCCCGCCTGCGGGGCAAGCCGGCCGGAAATGAATTTCGCGAAGGTGGATTTGCCGTTGCCGTTGGAACCGAGCAGCGCGATGCGGTCGTCATTGTCGATCCTGAGATTGAGCTGCTTCAGGATCGATTTGCCCGGCTCGTAACCCACAGCGCCGCCATTGATGGCGACGATGGGCGAGGCGGGCTGCTTTTCCGGCTCCGGAAAGGTGATTGGCTGGACATGGTCCTCGATCACGGCGGCAACGGTGCCCATGCGCTCCAGCGCCTTGATGCGGCTCTGCGCCTGCCGCGCCTTGGTGGCCTTGGCGCGGAAGCGGTCGATGAAACTTTGCAGATGTTTGCGTGCCGCGTCGTTTTTCGCCTTCGCCTTCATCTGCAATTCGTCGGCCTCTGCCTTCTGCCGCTCGAACTGGTCGTACCCGCCGCGATAGAAGGTCAACTTCTTCTGGTCCAGATGCACGATGGAATTGACGGCATTGTTCAAAAGATCGCGGTCATGGCTGATGATGATGACGGTATGCGGATAACGCCGGATGTAGTCTTCCAGCCAGAGCGTGCCTTCGAGGTCGAGATAGTTGGTCGGCTCGTCAAGCAGCAAAAGGTCCGGTTCGGCAAACAGCACGGAGGCGAGCGCCACGCGCATGCGCCAGCCGCCGGAGAAGGAGGAGGCGGGGCGCAGCTGCGCCTCGTGATCGAAACCGAGGCCGGCGAGAATGCTCGATGCGCGCGCTTCCGCCGAATGGGCGTCGATATCGACGAGCCGCATCTGGATTTCGGCGATCCGGTGCGGATCGGTCGCGGTTTCGGCCTCTGCCAGAAGCGCGCTGCGCTCCTTGTCGGCGGAAAGCACGATGGAAATCAGCGAATCTTCCGTACCCGGTGCTTCCTGCGCGACCTGGCCGATGCGCGCCTGTTTGGGGATCGTCACCGAACCGCTTTCGGCCGAAAAATCGCCGGTGATGACCCGGAACAGGGTGGATTTGCCGGCGCCGTTGCGGCCGACAAGGCCCGCCTTCACGCCAGCAGGAAGTGTCACGCTCGCATGGTCGAGAAGCAGGCGCCCGGCGATGCGGGCGGAAAGATCGGTAATCGTAATCATGGCGTCGTTTTGGCTGAACTGGGAAGCCAAGGCAAGAGCCGCGACGACACACCAGGGCAGATATGGCGCCGGAAAAGCAGCCGGTTTGCAGGCCGCCCTCCGGGCGCATCCCATGTCTTCGGTTTCATGCGTTTTCCAGGGGGAAACAAGGGTGCCGTTTCGCTGGAGATGTTTCAGCAGCCGAGCTGGGCCAGATAGCTGCCGCGGCTGTGCTGAGCCACCTCACGGGAATAGCCGACCACGCAATTGCGCGTGCCGCAGCGTGCCGAAAGCAGGGCAAGTTCGGCATGGCTGAAAAATTCGGCGGGCGTGGCGGTGCCGTCAACGGCCGCAACGCCGATTGAAACCGTCAGGTGCTCGCCATCGCCTTCGCTGGTCACGAAACGCAGCGACCCAACGCTCTGTCGCAGGCGTTCGGCAATCGCTTCGGCCGTATGCTGTGAGACACCGGCAAACAGGAAGGCGAATTCATTGCCGCCGATGCGTGCGACGAAATCGTCCTTCTTGATCGTCTTGCGGAAGAGGGCGGCAAGCCGCCGTAACGCCTTGTTGCCGGCGGTGGGGCCGTATTTGCCGTTGATTTCGCGAAAATGATCGATGTTGAGCAGCATCAGCGAGGTGGCGGATGCCGCCTGATCGCCGGCGAAGATATCTCCGAGCTTTTCAAGGAAGGCTGCACGGTTGGGGAGCGCCGTCAGCGCGTCGCGAAGGGAGCTTGCCTGCAGATCGGCCCTGCGTTGCTCAACCTCGCGGATTTTCATCAGCCCCATGGCGATGAAATGTTTCAGGCTTGTCTGTTCTTCCTGAATGTCGTCCAGCAATCCCGCCAGCCGTTCCGTTGCCGTCGAGCCGCGATGTTCGTCATCGGAGAGGCTGTCGATGAAGGTTTCGGTGCGCTGCAGGCCGGCTTCCAGCCGCGCGGAGATTTGCTTGAGGGTGTCGAAGGCCTCGCTCGCCATCTGTTCCGCCTCGATCCGGGAAAAACCGGGCAGATTATGCCGCTGGCCGACAAGATCGATCTCATGCTGTTGCGGCGCATTGCCGAGTGCGAGGATGTCGCGGCCCATGGCCGGATTGTGTCCCGACAATATTTCGTAGATCAATTCATAATTGCGCGGCAGCGGCGCGATATTCATCTTGGCGATGAACTGCGCGATCTTTGTAAAGACAAGACTATTCCTTGCCTGTTCGCGTTTTTGATCGCCAGCAGATGCCATCGCTGTCAGCTCCAATATCGATGGTTGTATGAATTGAACGAAAAAATCGTTTTTGAATGGCGTATTCATACCGCCAACGGCTTAAAATTGGCTAAACCCTGGAGGGAGTTTGATCGCCTTCAGGTTTTATTTCCCGCCGTTGCAGCCGGCGTCTTCCGAACGGCTTTTGATCGATAATATGACAAATGCTGATTTGCTTTCGGACGGCGGGCGTTTTTATATCGTTCCATCGAGATTGCCAAAGAGGGTGCTTATCATGACGACCTCCAGAACCTTATATTCACTGTGCGGAAGCGATATCTCCCGGCCTTTTTCTCCCCATTGCTGGAAAACCGTTCTTTCGCTGGCGCATAAGGGGCTGGATTTCGAGGAGCGCCCTTTGCCCTTCACCATCATTCCGACAGTTGAGGACGGGTTTTCGAAGACGGTGCCGATCCTGCGCGATGGCGACCAGCTCGTGAGCGACAGCTTCGAGATCGCGCTTTATCTGGACGACGCCTATCCGGAGCGCCCCTCGCTGTTTGACGGGGAGGGCGGCAAGGCAATGGCCCGTTTCGTCGAAAGCTGGTCGCAGACGGTGCTTCACCCGGCGATTACCCGCATCGCCGTCCTCGATATCCACAACATGCTGGATGAGCCGGATCGCCGTTATTTCCGCGACAGCCGCACGAAAGTGCTCGGCCGCCCGCTTGAGGATGTGGTGGCCAATCGCGAGACGGAAATCGCGGCCTTCCCCGCATTGCTGACACCGATCCGCCGCATGTTGAGCTTCCAGCCTTTCATCGGCGGTACGTCGCCGCTCTTTGCCGATTATATCGTATTCGGCGCGCTGCAATGGGCAAGGATCACCACCGGGGCCGATCTGTTTTCCGACAATGACCCGGTGCGGGACTGGTTTGAAGGCTGCCTCGATCTCTATGATGCGAGAGGCCGCAGTGTGACAGCGGCGTGAAATGTCTGGCGTCATCGTCGCAATCTCGTCGATCCCCCTTGTTTTCGGGCCTTTGGGCGGGTAAAGACCGCCCACTTTCTCTGAAGGAAAAGGAAACGGACACATGGCGATTGAACGCACATTTTCGATGATCAAGCCGGACGCAACCAAGCGTAACCTGACGGGCGCGATCACCAAGGTATTTGAAGACAACGGCCTGCGCGTCGTCGCCTCCAAGCGCGTCTGGATGAGCAAGCGCGAAGCCGAAGGCTTCTACGCCGTTCACAAGGAGCGCCCCTTCTTCGGCGAGCTCGTTGAAGGCATGACCTCCGGCCCGACCATCGTTCAGGTTCTGGAAGGCGAAAACGCCATCCTCAAGAACCGCGAAATCATGGGCGCCACCAACCCGGCACAGGCCGCTGAAGGCACCATCCGCAAGACCTTCGCGCTCTCCATCGGCGAAAACTCCGTTCACGGTTCCGACGCTCCGGAAACCGCCGCACAGGAAATCGCCTACTGGTTCGCCGAAACCGAAATCGTCGGCTGATTCAAAATATCAACGGCTTGAATCGTCCTTTCAGGCGATTGCGCGAGGCCGTTGAAAAGACTCGAGAAAACGGAGCCGAAAGGCTCCGTTTTTTGTTGGGTGACAGGTACGGGCCTCCACACTCCGTCACCCCGGACGAGATCCAGGGTCCAGCGCGATCAAGTCTTTGATCGCGAAAGACTCTTTACGTCGCGCAGACGCGCGGCTGCTGGATACCGGGTCAAGCCCGGCATGACGGATGAGAGCTTGTTACTTCGCTCCGGGAACTCAAGCACAGAAAGTCTTCACGACGCCGGGCACCCCTGAACCGGCCGCATGTCCGTCGTACCGTCAGGTTTGAACACCTCCGGATTGGGTGTATAGAGCGGCCCGATCACCAGCGGCTTGGCGGGAAGAAGCGACTGGTCCGTGTCGGAACGGATCGTGGTCTCGATCGTCTGGAGAATGTCGCCCTCCGGCCCCTTGATGCGGATGGTGACCCGGTAAGGCCGGTCCTGCTTCACGCACTCGACTGGCGGACTTTGAACGGCGATCTTCTCGTCTGCCGGAAAAATCCTGTCGCTTGTCGTGAGGTCAGGGCCGCCGCGTGGATTTTCGAATGTTGCCTCAAGCGTGCTGCCGTCGCGAATGGGGGCGATGCGCTGAAGCGTGACCAGATAAGTGGCAACGGCGACGCGATAGTTGAAGACGAACATGCGGCCCGAAACCTTCGCGACTTCGCGCGGTTCGTCGCGCTGGCAAGCCGAAAGGCCGAGTGCAGCCGTAATTACCAGCAATGGCAAGGCAATTGCCTTCATTCCTGTGCCTCCTTTGTCCGGTGATAGTGCCGGCTGGCTTTCCGCCGGTTGCCGCACACCGCCATGTCGCACCAGATACGGCTTCTGTTCTTGCTGCGATCGATGAAAAGCCAGCCGCAATTGCTGCAGATTCGCAGCCTTTCCCGTGTCTGCGCCGCAAGCAGTGACAGAGCGGAATGGGCGGTGGCATTGCCGAGACTTTCGGCCAGCGGAAATGCGCGCAGTGCCGTGCCACAGGCGAAGAGAAGCCGCGCCAGCCTGCCGTCGTCATCGCCGCCATTGCTGATGGATGCACGAAAATAATCGTCGATCGCTTCCCGCAACTCCAGAAAATCCGGCTTTTGGGCCGCTTGGGGGGCAATGAGTGCGGGAAACCTGCCGCGTTCCGCGCCAAGCCGTGTCGCCGCTTCGGCAAAGGCGACGATCTGCTCCGGCACGGCAAAACGATCGATCGATTTTGCCGCGTCCGAGCGCAGGATCACGCTATTGGCGACATCCAGCGCCAGGGCGCCGCCCGCGAAACGATGTTCTGTCCAGCGAAAACTCATGCCGCACATTATAACTGTCAAAATGTGTTTTAACAGTTATAATAATGACGGGAGGACGCGCATGGCCTATTTCCTGCAACAATTGCTGAATGCCGTGCCGGTCGCAGCCCTTTATGCGGTTCTGGCCTTCGGTTATGCCATCGCCTTTTCCATCACCAGGCGCGCCGATGTCACCTATGGCGCCATCTTCGCTTTTGCCGGCCAGACGTGCCTGCTGTTTGCCGATTTCGGCTGGAACCGGCTGTGGCTGGTTCTGCCGGCAACGCTCGCGCTCGGGGCAGGAGCAGGCCTGTTCGGTGGGCTGTGGGCGGCGGGCTTCGTCGGTAGGGCGGTGATGCGACCTCTGGCGAAGGCCTCTCCCAATGCGGTGACAGTCGCCTCCGTCGGTGTGCTGATCGCGCTTACCGAAAGCGCAAGGCTTGCCGCGGGCACCCGGCAATTATGGCTGCCACCACTTTTGTCGCAGCCAGTACGCTTTTGGAGCGATGGCGGCTTTGCCGTGACCCTGACGCCGATGCAGATATTGAACACGGCGGTGTTTGGACTACTCATCCTCTCAGGGTCCATTTATCTCGGCCGTTCCGCTTTCGGCAGGCGCTGGAAGGCCGTTTGCGATGATCCGCTTGCGGCATCGTTCTGCGGCGTGAATGCGGGCAGGTTGTTCCTGCTGTCCTATTGCGCGGCGGGATTTGTCGCCGCCATCGCCGGGGTGCTCGCCACCTTTTATTACGGCACCATGGATTTTGGCGCCGGACTTGTTTTCGGCCTCAAGGTCGTGCTGATTTCAGCGGCGGGCGGTTATGCCAGCCCGCTTATTTGCGGTTTGGGAGCTGCTGCCGTCGGATTTGCGGAAACCCTGTGGGCCGGTTATGGCCCGGTCGTCTGGCGCGATGCGGCGGTGCTGGCGCTTCTGGTCGGCTGGCTGATCATCATGCGCAGCAGGGTGGAGGCACCCTGAGGCATTTCCGGGAAAAGCGGATTGCGGTCTTCCACCCGGAAAGGCGGAAAAGGCGATGGATTACCGCCACTTGTCCTTGGCCGTATCGTCGGTTGTCTTTGCCGCAACCCAGTCGCCCGCCGTACCATCCTTGCCATGCTCCTTCTTCCAGAACGGGGCGGAGGTCTTCAGATAGTCCATAACGAAATTCGCGCCGTCAAAGGCCGCCTGCCGATGGCTGGAGGCGGCGATGACGAGAACGATATTCTCGCCGGCAGCGATTTTGCCGTGGCGGTGGATGGCGGTGAGGCCGAGAAGGTTGAAGCGCTCTATCGCGAGTTTGGCGATGCGGCCGATTTCCGCTTCCGCCATGCCGGGGTAATGTTCGAGTTCCAGTGCCGCAAGCGTCCCACCATCGTCCCGGCAGAGCCCGGTGAAGGCGACCACCGCGCCGATGCCCTTGTCGCTTTGCGTCAGCCGTCGCGTTTCCTCAGTGGCGTCGAAATCCCCTGCCTGTACGCGGATCGTCGGCTGCACGGCTTTCTGCATCCGCTCATCCCCCGGTCATCGGCGGGAAAATACCGATCTCGCGTGCGCCGGCGATGCTCTCGTCATGCTCGACATGTTCCTGATTGACGGCGACGCGGATCACATCCGGAAATTCGAAGGCCGCCTCGTAATTCTCGCCACGGGTCGTGAGCCATGCGATCAGCTCACCGGCCGTGGTGACGGAGGAGGGGATGTCCAGTTCCTCTTCGTCCGTGCCGATCTTTTCGCGAACCCAGGCGAAATAAACGATCCGTGTCATCAGTCTTCGTCCACGATGTGCTTCAGGCCGGCCTTGAAGTAGTCATAGCCGGTATACATGGTGAGCGCCGCCGCGAGCCAGAGCAGCGTGATGCCCATCTCTGTCGTATAGGGCAGGACCTTGTCGCCCGCAGGACCGGCGAGAAGAAAGGCGATGGCGACCATCTGGATCGTCGTCTTCCACTTGGCGATGCGGGTGACGGGAACGCTGACCTTCAGCGCCGCCAGATATTCGCGCAGGCCGGAGACCAGAATTTCACGGCAGAGAATGGTGATGGCCGCCCAGAGCGACCAGCCGGCAATGGTGCCGTCCGCGGCCATCAGGAGCAGGACGGAAGCGACCAGCAGCTTGTCGGCGATCGGGTCCAGCATCCGGCCGATATTGGAGGTCTGGTTCCAGATGCGGGCCAGATAACCATCGAGAAAATCGGTCAGCGACGCGATGATGAACAGCCACAAAGCCGTCCAGCGCGCGAAATCCGAGCTTTCCAGCTTGCCCTCGATGAAGAAGCACAAAACGATGACAGGAACCGCCAATATGCGGCCATAGGTCAGAAGATTGGGAATGCTGTATGCGCGCGAAGCCATGGGAAACCTGTCAGTCAAAGATCAGCTGTCTTGATGCCGCCCCTGACGCATAGGGTCAACATGTGATTATGTTTTTTTAGCAGTTCGCCACGACGGTGCGGTATCAATCGCCGCCGCTCTCGTGGAAGTGATTGTAGATTTGTCGTGCCACCGTCTCGGAAATGCCGGTGACGGCCATCAGATCGTTGAGGCCGGCGCGGGACACGGCCTTGGCGGTGCCGAAATGCTGCAGCAGGGAGCGCTTGCGCCCCGGGCCGATCCCTGAGATTTCATCGAGCGGATTGCGCACCATTTCCTTCTTGCGCCGCGCCCGGTGAGAGCCGATGGCGAAACGGTGCGCCTCGTCACGCATGCGCTGGATGAAATAAAGCACGGGATCACGCGGCGGCAGCGAGAAATCGGCGCGCCCGTCGGCGAAGAAACGTTCGCGCCCGGCCTCACGGTCCACGCCTTTGGCGACACCGATCGCCGTCACGCAATCGCGAATGCCGAGTTCGTCGAGAATGGCCCGCACGGCCGTCATCTGCCCCTGACCGCCATCGATCAGGATCACGTCCGGCCAGGTGGGGAAGGGCATGTCGGCCGCTTCTTCGGCTGTCGGCGTCCGTTCGCGATCCGGTTTTCCTTCTTCCTTCAGGAGACGTGAAAAGCGCCGGGTCATCACCTCGCGCATCATGCCGAAGTCATCGCCGGGGGTGATGTCGGTCGATTTGATGTTGAACTTGCGGTACTGATTCTTCACGAAGCCTTCCGGCCCCGCCACCACCATGCCGCCAACGGCATTGGTGCCCATGATGTGGGAGTTGTCGTAAATCTCGATGCGTCGCGGCACGTAGGGCAGGCCGAAGGTTTCCGCAAAACCTTTCAGCAGCCGTGCCTGAGACGAGGTTTCCGCCAGCTTGCGGCCATGTGCCTCGCGGGCATTGGCCAGGACATGGTCGGTAATGTCCTTCTTTTCGCCGCGCTGCGGCACGCTGATGGTCACCTTGTGTCCCGCTTTTTCGCCAAGTGCCGCGGCCAGCAGTTCCTGTTCCTCGATGGTTTCGGACAGCAGGATCTGTTTCGGCACCGGCTTGTCGTCGTAAAACTGCGCGAGGAATGCATTGAGGATTTCCGAGCCGGGCAGGGAAGGGTCGGCCTTCGGGAAATAGGCGCGGTTGCCCCAGTTCTGGCCGGTGCGGAAAAAGAACACCTGAATACAGGAAATGCCGCCTTCATGATGAATGGCGAAGACATCCGCCTCCTCGATACCGGCGGGATTGATGCCCTGATGGCTCTGGACATGCGAAAGTGCGGCCAGCCGGTCGCGATAGACGGCGGCGCGTTCGAAATCGAGATCCTCCGCCGCCTCGTTCATCTGCCGCGCAATCGCGGTCTTGACGCTCTGGCTTTTGCCGGACAGGAAATCCTTGGCTTCCTTGACGAGTTCCGCATACCCCTGATCGCTGATCTCATGCGTACAGGGGCCGGAACAGCGCTTGATCTGGTACAGAAGACAGGGGCGGGTGCGGGTCTCGAAAACGCTATCGGTGCAGGTGCGGATCAAAAACGCACGCTGCAGCGAATTGATCGTGCGGCCCACGGCGCCGGCCGACGCAAAGGGGCCGAAATAATCGCCCTTGCGTGCCCGGGCACCACGGTGCTTGAAGATCGCCGGCGCACGATTGTCGGCGGTGATGAGAATATAGGGAAACGATTTGTCGTCGCGCAAAAGCACGTTAAAGCGCGGCCGCAAGCGCTTGATGAGGTTGGCCTCCAGGAGAAGCGCCTCGGTCTCCGTGCGGGTGGTGACGAATTCCATATGGGTGGTCAGCCGCACCATCTGGGCGATGCGGTTGGAGTGCACGCGGCCCTGAGCATAATTGCCCACACGCTTCTTCAGCGACCGCGCCTTGCCGACGTAAAGCACGTCGCCCGCCTCGTTGAACATGCGGTAGACGCCCGGCGCATTCGGCAGGTGTTTGACGAATTCGCCGATGAGGTCCATGCCCTTCAGGCCGGATTCGTTCTTCCAGCCCGCATTCCAGTCCATGCCGGCGACATCGCGCGAAACCTCGCCCGCATCCGTCGCGGCAAGGCTGGCATCGTCGTCTTCGTCATCGGTTTCATCGAAGAGAATACCGCCATCAGGCAGCTTCTTTCCGTTCATTCAGGTATCTCCGCCACGTCAGGGGTTTCCCAGCCAAGATGCTGGCCGCCATCGAGCGCGATCATTTGTCCGGTGACCGACGGCGTGTCATAAAAAAAGCGAATCGTCCGCCCGAACTCGTCGGGTTCAGGACCACGCTTTAATATAAGGCCGTCGATCTGCGCCTGAAAGTCCTCGGGCGCCTGTCTTTCGCTTTTGAAGGAGGGGCCCGGCCCGATGGCGTTGACCCTGACACGCGGCGCAAAGCTCTGCGCCATCGTTCGCGTCGCGGTCCAGAGGGCGGATTTCGAAAGCGTATAGGAATAGAAGCGTGGTGTGAGCGCCAGCACGCGCTGATCGATGATGTTGACGATCAGGCCGGATTTATCCCGCGGCAATTGTTCGACGAAGGCGGCGGCGATGAGGGACGGCGCCCGCACATGCACGGAAAAATGCGTATCGAAGATTGCCGGATCGGGTTTGTCCGCCGTGTCGTCCAGAAAAACAGACGCGTTGTTGACGACCACGCCGATGGGGCCGAGAGCGGAAGCGGCCTTGTCGACAAGCGCCATTGTTGGCGCGGATTGTGTCAGATCCGCCTGAACGGCAACGGCCTTGCCACCTTTTTGCCTTATTTCGTTAGCGAATTCCTCGGCCTGCGCCATCGATTCATTGGCATGAACGGCGATTGCGAAGCCGTGAGCGGCCAGATCGGTCGCGATTGCCCGCCCGAGCCGGCGGGCGGCTCCCGTTATCAAGACTGTCTTTTGTATATTTTCTTTCACGGCGGACCTGCATTTGCTCATACACGCCCTATGTGCTGGATATAAATGCAAATCGCAAGCTGTCCGTCAGCCCTAAAAGAATTGGGCGATTTTTTATTCGAAAAGAAATTTTGATTTAATTTAAATATAACTAAGTTTAAAGTTGATCTATTGCTGGTTAGGCTCCCGTTAGGGTTAATAAAACCCTTGTGGCAATTAGGCAACGTCTAATTCTAGTCACGCCTCTGCCCCAAACAATTCACATTTTGGCTCTTTGATCTCCGCATTCTCCCATCAAATTCAGTTTCCAGAGGGGCGATTAACCCGACGAGTTTACACCGCGTCTGAAAACGATGTTTTGAGTACAGAGCGGTCCTGAAAGGAGAATAGCATGCGTATTTTCGTAGCAACCCTTATGGCTTCGACCATTGCAGCCGCCGGCTTTTCGGCTGCTCACGCCGCTGATGCCGTAAATGAAGTGCCGCAGGCACCGGTGTCCTACGACCAGCCCGCACCGGTCAAGGATTGGTCCGGCGCCTACCTCGGTGGTACCGTCAACTATGACTGGGGCCGTTTCAGCTCCAGCAATGACGGTCGTGACGCCAAGGGCTTCGGTGGCGGCCTCTACGGTGGTTACAACATGCAGAGCGGCCAGATCGTTTACGGTGCTGAAGCAGACGTGAACCTGGGCGACGAGAAGGGCTCCGCCGGTACGGTTGCCGGCAATGCCATCGAAGGCAAGCAGGGTGTCAACGGCTCGCTGCGTGGCCGCGTTGGTTACGACATGAACCCGTTCCTGCTCTACGGCACGGCCGGTCTTGCTGTCTCCGACAACAAGGTTCGTGACGCGACCTCCAAGGACAGCGCCACCGCCCTCGGTTACACCGTTGGTGCCGGTGTTGAAGCCATGGTGACCGACAACATCACCGCCCGTCTGGAATATCGCTACAGCGACTACCAGAAGAAGGACTACGGTCTCGACTCCGGCGCATTCTCGCGCGGTTTCGACGATCACTCCGTCAAGGCCGGTATCGGCGTCAAGTTCTGATCCTTTCCGGATCGGTTAAGGAAAAGCCGGGGTTTGCGCCCCGGCTTTTTTTGTTTTTCCGTCTGCGGCGGTCGCCCGGCGCGGAGGCCGGGCACGCTTCCGCCCCGGTATCAGGCCGCCTTCATTTCCTCATAGGCGTCGAAGCGCTTGCCGAAAGTCTCCGGCCATTGCGAAAGCGCCTCGCGCCCTTCGGCCCATTCACCCGCGAAACGCAGGTCGAGATAACCGATCATCGCTGCCAGGGCGAAATGGCCGCCATGCAGCTTCTTGCCGGTCTTCGGCAGGTTCGCGTTCAGATGATCGAGACCCCGGACCACTTTTTTCCACTGCTTGTCGATCCACGGCTGGTGAATTTTGTCTTCCGGGCGAAAGCGGCGCTCGTAAACGATGGCCAGCAGGCAATCCATGATGCCGTCGCAGAGCGCTTCCAGAATTTCCGCTTCCGTGCGCTTGCCATCCTTTTTCGGGTAGAGCTTGCCGCCCGAAAGACGGTGGAGATAATGCATGATCGCCACGCTGTCATAGACGGAGCCGCCGTCATCCAGAAGCAGGACAGGGATTTTGCCGAGCGGATTGTTGTCCATCAGCGTCGCGGGTTCGGCGCTGGCGTCGACGCGCACGGAGGTGATGTCGATTCCCAGATGGCGGGCGGCCATGCGCACCTTGGCGGAATAGGGGGAGGCGGGCGAATAGAGCAGTTCCATGATCGGGTCCTGTGGGTTTGATATCTGGTGATTAGCGTATCGGGATGATTTCGGCGGAGCCGGCGCGGCATCCCCTGCGGTCAAGTTCGGGGCAGTCGCGGAATGTCAGGTCCCTGTTGAGGCAGATGCGTACTTCCTCCAGGCGCTTGCCGTCGCAGCTGATTGAAATGCCGCGTTTCGACAGGCCCGGATTGGCGTCGGTGAAGGCGGTTTCTATCGCATCGGCGGAAAGGGTGGTGGCCCGGGTGCCCGAAGCGATCGTCTCAGGCAGCTTCACGGCCTCGAAGGCAGCCCGCGTCGCCGAGAAATAATCCTTCTGCGACAGGCCGGAACAGGAGCCGTGCTTGCGCCACTGATGGCCGATGAGGCCCATGGACGGCATGATGTCGAACATTGTCCGTCCGATCGCATCCGGAACACGGTCGGGTTCGCGGCTCTGGCAGAATTCGGGATAGCCGTTTTCGTTCTGCGGCCACAGCCCGTGCACCACAAAACCGTAGCGCCTGTCGCTGCCGCATTGCTGGCGGTTGCCGGAACCTTCGGAACTGGCGCAGAAGGCCGGCGACCAAGACAGCGACAAAACATAAAAATCGAATCCCGTTCCCTTGAACGCAGGATTATTGCCCGCATCGCGCCGGGACATTTCCGGCCCGGGACGTCCTGCGGGTTGCGACGGGGCCTGCGTCTGCCGGTTGTTCACGGAAGCGTTCGGTGTCGGATTTTCCTGCGCAAACCACAGCGCTGCAAGCGACAGAAGACCCAAGGCGATGAAACCCGCATAACGCTTCATTCCGTGCTCGTTTCCCGGAAAGTGGACGACCTCATATCGCCGTCGGCGACAAATCGGTCTTACATAAATTTGTGAACGAGGCAAACGGGCAAAAAGGTTGAAAGCTTCGCCGCATAACGAATAGAGTCGAACGAATCTTCCGCAAAAGACGGAAGCCGGGCAGGGGTGAATCTGGAGGAAATAGGCGGCATGACCGCATGAAATTCAAAAAATACATCTGGCCTGTCGTTGGTTTCGCGACGATCGGTTTTTCCGCTTGGCTGCTTTTCCACGAACTGCGTGGCCTGTCGCTCGATGACCTCTGGGACAGTCTGAAGGCAATCCGCGTGCGTGACTGGCTGTGTTCCGGTCTTGCCACTCTGCTGGCCTATGCCGCGCTTGCCGGTTACGACCGCATCGCGCTGCAGCATCTCGGCCGCAAGGTGAACTGGTTCTTCATCACGCTCACCTCTTTCACCACCTATGCGCTGTCCCACAATGTCGGGGCGTCCGTATTCTCGGGCGCCGTGGTGCGATACCGGGCCTATACATCCAAAGGGCTGAGCGTGGCGGAAGTGGGCGTCCTCGTCGGCCTCTGCTCCTTCACCTTCCTCATCGGTACCATCATGCTGATCGGTCTGGTGCTGCTGTACGAGCCCGACATCACCGAACGGTTTACCGGAATCCTGCCGGTCGAAGCCTCCACGACCACGGGCGTTCTGCTGCTTCTTTTCGTTGGCCTGTATGTTCTAGGCAGCCTGCTCAGGCTGAAGCCTCTGAAAATCGGCTCCTTCGTGCTGCCTTACCCCGCACCGAAGCTGGTGGCGCAGCAGCTCGTCATCGGCCCGATCGAATTGATCGGCGCAGCGGGCATAATCTATTTTGCGCTGCCGGAAGCCGGAAATCCCGGCTACATGGTCATTCTCGGCATTTTTCTGGTGTCTTTTTCGGCGGCTCTCATCTCGCACGCGCCGGGCGGGCTCGGCGTGCTGGAGCTGGTTTTCGTCACCGGCCTGCCGGACATGAACCCCGCGGATGTGATTGCGGCGCTGCTGGTCTTCCGGCTGTTCTACCTCATCATTCCCTTTATCATGGCCCTGTTCGTGATCCTGTTCTTCGAACGGTCACAGCTTGCGGCGGCACAGAGGCGGGAAGGGTTGAGGTAGCCCTCAATCCTCTTCATGCTTTTCCTCGCCGCGCAGCCAGAAGGCGCGGTGGGAAGCATATCTGTCCTGCGCCATCACCGTCTTCAGGAAGGGCAGGAGCGTGTGCAGCTCGTCCTTCAGCGTGTAGGGCGGGTTGACGATGACGAGGCCGGAGCCGCTCAGGCCATCCAGCCGGTCGCTTTTGACGGAAAGCTCGGCGCACAGCATCTTCGGAATGTCGAAGGATTGCAGCCGCTCATGGAAATCCTTGATCGGGGCGCCCTTTTTCAGCGGATACCACAGGCAATAGGTGCCGGTGGAAAAACGCCGATAGGCCTTGTTCAGCCCGTCCGCCAGCCGCTGATATTCGTTTTCAAGCTCGAATGGCGGATCGACAAGGATGAGACCGCGCTTTTCCTTCGGCGGCAGATGCGCGCCGAGCGACAGCCAGCCGTCCAGTTCGGTGACGCGCACCTGATAATCCCCCTCGAACAGGCGCGACAGCGCGCGGCTGTCATCCGGATGCAGCTCCATGGCCGAAAGCCGGTCCTGCGGGCGGAACAGCATACGCGCCAGTTTCGGCGAGCCGGGATAGAATTGAATGCCGCCCTCCGGATTGAGTTCCTTCACGGCGGCAAGATAGGGCTCGAGCAGTTCGGCGATGGGGGCGGGCAGGTCGGCCTCCACCAGCTTGCCTATGCCGGTCTGCCACTCGCCGGTCTTCTGAGCCTCTTCCGAGGTCAGGTCGTAAAGCCCGATGCCGGCATGGGTGTCCAGCACCCGAAATGCCTTGTCCTTGTTCTGCAGGTAGCGCACGAGGCGGGCGAGAACCGCGTGTTTGAGAACATCCGCGAAATTGCCGGCGTGATAGATGTGGCGGTAGTTCATGGATGTGTCTCGCTTGCCGTTTATCCGGATGAATGGTCAGGATGAATATTCTTGATGGACGTCACTTCGGCCTTTTTGCCGCATCATTGATGCAATATACAAAAGCCATGAACGTTGCGACCCCGATTTCCGCTGAAAAAGCCGCCACCAAGGCCGAACTCCGTATCGGTCATACGGTCTGCCCGCATGACTGTCCGAGCGCCTGCGCGCTGGAGGTCGATATCAATGCGGAAGGCCGTATCGGCCGCGTGCGCGGCGCCAATAGCAATACATACACCGCCGGCGTGATCTGCGCCAAGGTGGCGCGGTATTCCGAACGCATCTACCATCCCGGCCGTCTTTTGACCCCGAAACGCCGTAAGGGCGCCAAAGGCGCGGGCGACTGGCAGGAGATTTCCTGGGAAGCGGCGCTGGATGAGGTGGCCGATGCTTTCGTAAAGGCGGAAGCCCGCCATGGTGCCGAGGCCGTCTGGCCCTATTTCTACGCTGGAACCATGGGGCAGGTGCAGCGCGATTCCATCGAGCGGCTGCGCCATGCCAAGAAATATTCCGGCTTCTTCGGCTCGATCTGCACCAACATGGCCTGGACGGGCTACGTGATGGGCACCGGTGCGCTGCGTGGCCCCGATCCGCGCGAGATCGGCAAGGCCGATGTCGTCGTTATCTGGGGCACCAATGCGGTCGCCACGCAGGTCAACGTCATGACCCATGCGGTCAAGGCTCGCAAGGAACGCGGCGCAAAGATCGTCGTCGTCGATATCTACGACAATCCGACCATGAAACAGGCGGACATGCGCATCGTCCTTCGCCCCGGCACGGATGCCGCGCTCGCCTGCGCCATCATGCACATCGCCTTCCGCGATGGTTATGCCGACCGCGATTACATGGCGCGCTTTGCCGACGATCCGGCAGGGCTGGAAGCACATCTGAAAACGAAGACCCCGCAATGGGCCTCAGGGATAACAGGTCTTTCCGTTGACGAGATCGAAGATTTCGCGCGGCTGGTCGGCACCACGAAAAAGACCTTCTTCCGGCTGGGTTACGGTTTTGCCCGCCAGCGCAACGGCGCAGCCTCCATGCACGCGGCCCTGTCCATCGCCACCGTTCTCGGCTCCTGGCAATATGAGGGGGGTGGCGCCTTCCACAACAACGGCGACATTTTCCGGCTCAACAAGGCGGAGCTGATGGGCACTGCCTATGCCGATCCTGACGTGCGCCAGCTCGACCAGTCGCAGATCGGCCGCGTGCTGACGGGTGACGCGGAAGCACTGCGCCACGGCGGGCCGGTGACGGCGCTGCTCATCCAGAACACCAATCCCGTCAATGTTGCGCCCGAACAAAGGTTGGTAAAGCAGGGCTTCCTGCGTGACGATCTTTTCGTCGCCGTGCATGAGCAGTTCATGACGGAGACGGCCGACGTTGCCGATATCGTGCTGCCGGCCACCATGTTCCTCGAACATGACGATATCTACCGTGCCGGTGGCCAGAACCATATTCTGCTCGGGCCCAAACTGGTGGAGCCGCCGGAAACGGTGCGTACCAACCTCTTCGTCATCGAGGAACTGGCGAAACGCCTCGGCATCGACCACATGCCGGGCTTCGGCCTTTCGGCCCGCGACCATGTCGACCGTCTGCTGAAAGTCAGCGGCTGGGGCGATTTCGATAGGCTGGCCGAAGAGAAATGGATCGATGCGCAGCCGTCTTTCGAAGTGGCGCATTATCTCGAAGGCTTCGGTTACGCCGATGGCAAATTCCGTTTCAGCCCGGATTGGGCGAGCGGACCGTCTCCGAACAAACCGCCGAAGAACATCGGTGTCATGGGACCGGTATCCGAATTTCCCAAATTCCCTGACCAGGTCGATGTCATCGAAGCTGCTGATGAGGAGCATCCGTTCCGGCTGGCGACATCGCCGGCGCGCAATTTCCTGAACTCCACCTTCGCGGAAACCAAAACCTCCGTGCAGAAGGAAGGGCGTCCGGAATTGATGATCTGTCCCGTGGATGCCGCCGGTCACGGTGTCGTCGATGGGGATATCGTCCGTATCGGCAACGGACGTGGCGAAGTGCGTCTCCACGCGAAGATCGTGGAGGGTGCAAGGCCGGGCGTGCTGATCGCCGAAGGGCTGTGGCCCAACAAGGCGCATCTGGACGGTGAGGGCATCAATGTTCTTACCGGCGCCGATGCCGTCGCCCCCTATGGCGGCGCGGCTTTCCATGACAACAAGGTGTGGCTGCGAAGAGACTGACAGGACATGGAATGAGCAGGTTCGATAATGTGAAGATCGAGATTCTCAAGGACGAGACGCTCTCGAAGAACTGGTATCATCTCCGCAACATCACCTATAATTACACCAATTCGAAGGGTGAGACGAAGGTCATCAGGCGCGAAGCCTATGATCGCGGCAATGGCGCCGCCATCCTGCTTTACGATCCGCGCCGCGACACCGTTGTCCTCGTGCGGCAGTTCCGCATGCCGACCTATGTGAACGGCTATCACGGCTGGCTTCTGGAAGCGCCTGCCGGCCTTCTGGATGGTGACGACCCGGCCGAGGCCATTCGCCGTGAAGTGATGGAGGAAACCGGATATGTCGTGAGAGACGTCCGGTTTTTGTTCAAGTCCTTCATGTCACCCGGCTCCGTGACCGAAATTCTCCACTTTTTTGCTGCCGTCATCGATTCATCGGACAGGCTGGAGGAGGGTGGCGGTGCCGCCCATGAGGACGAGGATATCGAGGTTCTGGAGTTTTCACTGGCGGATGCCATGAAGATGATAGAAACCGGCGATATCTGCGATGGAAAGACGATCATGCTGCTGCAATGGGCGGCCCTGAACAAATCGTCCCTCACCCTGTGACGGGATTGCCTACGGAGTGATTATGGACCGTTCACTGAAAATGGCTTCCACCGGCGACGCGGACAGGATCCGGCTGGTGGAAAAAGAGACGGTCTGGAGGGGCTTCGTGCATATGCAGAAGCTCGTTTTCGACCAGCGTATGCCGGATGGCAGGACGATCCGCATCGTGCGCGAAGTGCACGATCACGGCAGCGCCGCCGCAATCCTGCTTTATGATAAAAAGCGCGACAGCGTGGTGATGGTGCGCCAGTTCCGCCCCGCGGCCTTCGTGAACGGAGACCAAAGCTTCATGATCGAGGTGCCGGCGGGACTTCTCGATGACGACAATGCCGCCGATGCCATCCGCCGCGAGGCGATGGAAGAATCCGGCTACGCGGTCGAGAAGGTCGACTATCTCTTCGACATGTATGCGAGCCCCGGAACCTTGACGGAGAAGGTCAGCCTCTTCGTTGCGCACATCGATCTCGATGTGCAGGCCGGCAGCGGCGGCGGGCTGGAAAGCGAAGGCGAGGATATCGAGGTTCTGACTTACGGTCTCGACGAAGCCTTCGCGATGATCGCGTCCGGTGAGATTACCGACTCCAAGACGATCATTCTTTTGCAATGGGCGATGCTGAACCGCACCCGGCTTTAAGGGCAGGGGGCAATCTCCGCAATCAGAAGCGCCCTTTGACGCCCAGCCCCACGAAAATAGACTGCAAGTCACCGCCGCCGGCGTTCTTTTCCGATGACAGGCCTCCCGCACCCGCGCCGCTGTAGTGCGTGTCGCCGCGCCCCAGGCTGGTATATTCATAGGCGCCGTCGAGATAGATCGAGGCATTCTCGGTCAGGTCATAGGCAACACCCGCCTTTACCCCGAACATGCCGGCTACGTCGAATTTGTCGGTAAAGCGCATGTCGCGCATCCAGTGATCGTCCGTCGCCTTGGCAAATACCATCGCGCCGCCTTCAAGGCCGGCATTGAGCGACCAGTTGCCGAACCTCTGGCCGCCCGTCAGGTTGCCGTAGAAGACCGGAATCTGCTGGCGGTAGGTAATGCCTTTCTCACCGTCCTCGAACCGGATGTTCAGATCCCTTCGCGAGAAAAGACTATAGACGGCGCTGCCGCCATAGGCCGACCATTGCACATCCGTGTAGCGAAAGCCGACACCGGCGCTGAGATATTGCTGGGGATCATCCAGCAACATGCGATTGAGTTCCAGGCTTCCCGCGAAATAGTGATCAAGCCGCGTATCGTCATGCTGGGAGCGATGGCTCCAGTTCTCTTTGGATGAGTCTCTGGAAAACGGCCACACCCAATCGTAATCGGTCATGTAGCCATCGCCCTCAAAACCGACGCGGCCTTCTGCCTTCACCCGCCAGCCGGGCGCAAGTTCAAGCCCGAGCGAGCCGCGCAGCGCCATGGCGTTTTTGGTTTCCCATTCGAGTTCGCTGATCTTGCTGCCGCCGATATGAACGGTTTCCGTCGCCCGAAGATTGAGAACGCCCGCATCCAGCGAAGCGGTAATACCACCCTGTTCGGCGGCGAGCGGACCTGCGCTCATCAGCATGACCGCAAAAAGCGGCAGGGAAAATCTCGAAAATAGCATAATCGCTCCTGAATGACCGGAGGGCCTGAAATACGGGGCCGTTGCGGGCATTAGAGATGATTATGGTAAATGATCGGTTTATTTTACGAAAAATACCACTTTAAGTGCGGGTGTACTTTAGTGATTACTTTATCAGAAGGCGGAAATCAGGCTGGAATACTCTGCTTTACTGTCGTGGCCTGTGAAGACAGCCTTGCTGCCTTCCATCCGCACCTTGCCCTCTGCGAGCCGTTTCAGGGTGAGCGGATAAAGCTGGTGCTCGACGGTCAGGATGCGGGCCGCGAGTGTCTCGGCCGTGTCGTCCGGAACAACCGGTACGGCGCCCTGGGCGATTGTCGGGCCTTCATCCATGCCTTCGGTGACGAAATGCACGGTGCAGCCGGAAATCTTCATGCCGCTGTCAATGGCGCGCTGATGGGTGTGCAGGCCGGGGAAAAGCGGCAGCAGGGAAGGGTGGATATTGATGATGCGGCCTTCATAGGGAGCGATGAAATCCCCCGATATCAACCGCATGTAACCGGCAAGGCAGATGATATCCGGCGCGATTTCGCCAAGTGCGGCCAGAATGGCGCCCTCATGCTCGGCCTTGCTGGCATAGGTCTTGCGCTCGAAGACGAGCGTCGGAATGCCGAGTTCCCGGGCTTTTTCCAGCCCGCCCGCAGAAGCCTTGTCCGAGATCACACAGGCGATTTCAGCCGGAAAATCCGCTGCCTGACAGGCCTTGGCCAGCGACACCATGTTGGAGCCGCCGCCGGAGATGAAAACGACGACACGCTTGCGGCCGGACGACAGGGCGGCGCGCATCATAGGCCAAGCGCGCCCTTGTAGATCGTGCCATGCGCGCCTTCTTTGCGGGCGACCATGCGGCCGAGCGGGAAAACCGTTTCGCCTTCCGCCGTCAGCGCATCGGTGACCTTGCCGGCATTTTCAGCCGAAACAACCACGATCATGCCGACGCCGCAGTTGAAGGTGCGCAGCATTTCCTTCGCTTCAACGCCGCCGGTTTTCGCCAGCCATGAGAAGACGGCGGGAACCTTGATCGCGTCGAGATCGATTTCGGCAGCGAGATGCTTTGGCAGAACGCGCGGAATATTCTCCGGGAAACCGCCGCCGGTAATATGCGCCAGCGCCTTCAGCGCGCCGGTCTCGCGGATTGCCTTCAAAAGCGGCTTCACATAGATGCGGGTCGGTGTCAGCAGCGCTTCGCCAAGTTTCTTGCCCTCGGCGAAGGGGGCAGGCGCGTCCCAGTCGAGGCCGGAGACCGATACGATCTTGCGCACCAGCGAAAAGCCGTTGGAGTGAACGCCGGAAGAGGAGAGGCCGAGAATGACGTCGCCTTCGGCAATGTCGCCGGCCGGCAGAAGCTGGCCGCGTTCGGCCGCACCCACGGCAAAGCCCGCGAGATCGTAGTCACCATCGGAATACATGCCGGGCATTTCGGCGGTTTCGCCGCCGATCAGCGCACAGCCGGATTCGCGGCAGCCGGCGGCGATGCCGGAAACGATGGCCGCACCCTGGTCGGGGTCGAGCTTTCCGGTTGCGAAATAATCGAGGAAGAACAGCGGCTCCGCGCCCTGAACGACAAGGTCGTTGACGCACATGGCGACGAGGTCGATGCCGACGGTATCGTGATAGCTGGCGTCGATGGCGATCTTCAGCTTGGTGCCGACGCCGTCATTGGCGGCCACCAGAACCGGATCGGTGAAGCCTGCGGCCTTCAGGTCGAACAGGCCGCCGAAGCCGCCGATTTCGCCATCCGCACCGGGGCGTCGTGTCGAGCGCACCGCCGGTTTGATCTTCTCGACCATCAGATTGCCGGCGTCGATATCCACACCTGCGTCACTATAGGTAAGACCGTTCTTGCCCGACTGGCTCATGGCTCTCGTCTCCGCTGGTTCCGTTCGCGTCGCCATTCGCACGGGACGGGGCCTGATGCAAGGGTTTGAGTGGCAAAAGCTCCGGTTTTTAACGGCTTTGGCGGGGCTTGCCGGATTGGGTGGTCACGATGGCCGCGGCGCGGCGCGACAGACCAGATTGAGCAGGCCGTCATTGGAGGTATCGGAATTTTCCGCGATCGGCCGACCGTTTTCACCGTAGCGCCCGACAATCTCGAAGCCCGCCGCCTCCAGCTGGCGGGTCTGGGCGGCAAGGTCGATGAAATAGAACAGGCCGCTCCAGCGGTGCGCCTGATCGGCCAGAATTGCATATTCCGGTGTCCGCCGTGTCGAAGGCTGCAGGCGCAGATAGTTGATCCAGCTTTGCGGATGCAGCGAATTCACCACCTCGCGCGGGTGCCAGGAACGCCGATGCAGCGGCATGCCGCCGGCCCGCCTCCATTGCCGGTTATGAAACGAAAAGATGAAGTAACCGCCCGGTGACAGGATGTTTCGGACGGCTTGGATGATGGCAAGCCGGTCCTCATGGCCGAAGGCGCTCAAGATCGCGAGCGCGCCGAGCACGCAATCGAAACGCTCCGCGCCGAACTGGCCGATTGCCCGCACATCCATATCGAGAAACGTGGCGGTGGGAAAATTGCGCCGCGCGAGCGCCAGCATGGGTTGGGAACGGTCGATACCGATATATTCACCCACCAGCGGCAGAAGCGGCTTTGTCGTCCGGCCGGTGCCGACGCCGAGGTCAAGCAGCCGCTTGCCCGCATAGGCATGGCGAAACTGGTCGAGAATGATGCGTTCGGCCGGGTAAAGCTGCTGGTTGTCGTACCATTCGGCAACTTCGGGGTTGTCGAAAAGACCGGCATTATATTCCGCGATGCCATTTTCACTGGTGCCTTGCATCGTGCCTCCGGCCATCGGGCATGACGGAGCGTAGCGGGCTCGCCCGATAATATTTGATATTTGTCCAAGACTATCCGCCGGTCAACCTGCCGTTGCGGCAGAAGGTCCCGGAAAGGCGGTTTTTTGCGCGCGGGAGGCTTTCGCGCCAAAAAACGCCGGTGAACCTGCGGGGCGCAGCCGCCTGTGCGCTGCAAGGCCGGTCTTGACCATATGCATATGGGCGTCCTATCTCCATCATGGGCGGTGACGGCACGGCGACAAGAGGATGAATGAATGCAACCCCATGTGAGCGGTACGAACCTGCGCCGGCAGGTGTTTTTCTGGATCGGCGTGCTCGCCGTCTTTGTCCTTTTCCTGATGGTCTTCAGTTCCATTCTCCTGCCCTTCGTGGCGGGCATGGCGCTTGCCTATTTTCTCGATCCGGTTGCCGACTGGCTGGAGCGGCGAGGCCTGAGCCGGTTGATGGCCACCGTCGTTATCCTCGTCTCCTTCGTGCTGATTTTCGCCCTGTCGCTCATCATCATCATTCCTTTGATCGCCGCCCAGGCCTCGGAATTCATCACGCGCATCCCGCAATATATCTCGTCGTTGCAGCAGCTGATCGCCGGTGCGGATACCAACCTCCTGCCGGACTGGGTCAGCAACCAGATCGATGCGGTGAAGGAGAACTTCTCCAAGCTCCTGACCGAAGGTGCAGGCTTCATCGGCACCCTGCTGACGCAGATATGGAACTCCGGCAAATCGCTGGTTGATGTCGTGTCGCTTCTGGTGGTCACGCCCGTTGTGGCCTTTTACCTGCTGCTCGACTGGGACCGCATGATCGACAAGGTCGACAGCTGGATACCGCGCGATTACGTGCATACCGTTCGCCAGATCGCCCGCGACATGGACAAGACCATTGCCGGCTTCGTGCGCGGGCAGGGGTCGCTCTGCATCATTCTCGGTGTTTATTACGCCGTCGGCCTGTCGCTGGTGGGTTTGAATTTCGGCCTGCTGATCGGCCTTTTCTCCGGCCTCATCAGCTTCATTCCCTATATCGGTTCCATGGTCGGCCTCATCCTTGCCGTCGGCGTCGCCATCGTGCAGTTCTGGCCGGACTATATCTATGTGTTTCTGACGCTCGTCGTGTTCTTTTCCGGCCAGTTCATCGAAGGCAACATCCTGCAGCCGAAGCTTGTCGGCAAAAGCGTCGGCCTGCATCCGGTGTGGCTGATGTTCGCCCTGTTCGCCTTTGGCGCGCTGTTCGGTTTCGTCGGCCTGCTGGTCGCGGTGCCGGCGGCGGCCGCTGTCGGTGTGCTTGTCCGCTTCGCCCTGTCGCGGTATCTTGAAAGCGATCTTTACCACGGGCATGCCGCCAACCTTCCCTGGGACACCAATTCTGCCCTGGAAGAAGGGGAAACGTCCTCCGGCAAGGTTGACTCTCAGAGCTGACGATGACTGACCAAATCAAAACCGACAACGCCCGGTCGAAGGCCGAGCAGCTGCCGCTCGCATTCTCGCACCAGCCCGCCTCCGGCAGGGACGATCTTCTCGTGTCCGCATCGCTTGAGGCCGCCGTCAGCCTCGTCGATGAATGGCCGAACTGGCGCGCGCCGGTCGTCGTGCTGGCCGGGCCGCCGGGCTCGGGAAAGTCGCACCTTGCCAATATCTGGAAGAACATCGCCGGCGCCCGCGATATCCACCCGCAGGCCGGCGCGGACGCCGCACGCGTGGCCGAGAGCGGAGCCGTTCTTTTCGAGGATGCCGACCGCCGCGGTTTTGACGATACCGAACTGTTCCATGTCATCAACAGCGTGCGCCAGCACGGCACGACGCTTTTGATGACAAGCCGGCAATGGCCGGCCGCATGGCCGGTGACGCTGCCGGACCTGCGTTCGCGCCTGAAGGCCGTGACGGTGGTGGAGACCGGTGAGCCGGACGAGGGGCTGCTGGCGCAGGTGCTGGTAAAACTCTTCGCCGACCGGCAGCTTTACATGGATGACAAACTCATAGGTTACATCGTCAACAGAATGGAGCGTTCGCTCGATACGGCGCAGATGATCGTGGAGCGGATCGACAGGCTGGCGCTGGCGCGCGGAACGAGAATAACACGCCCGCTGGCGGCGGAGGTCCTCAATGCGATGGACAGCGCAGCGGCAGGCCCCGGGCTGGACGTCGATTGACTGTCACAGTTCCGTCGTCAAACTGTTATACGGGCAAGAAGGACGATCACGCGATGCAACAGGATCACGGATTGGAAATTGGTCAGGGGATGGAACAGGGCATGGACGCTATCGCGCAGGAAGACTTCAACAAGGTTCAGCCGGTGACCGAGGGCGAGAGCCTGTGGGACAGCCCTGCACGTTTCGTCAACCGCGAATTCTCCTGGCTCCAGTTCAATCGCCGCGTTCTCGAGGAAACGCTGAACACGGATCATCCGCTGCTGGAGCGGCTGCGCTTCCTGTCCATTTCTGCCGCCAACCTCGATGAATTCTTCATGGTCCGCGTCGCCGGCCTCGAAGGCCAGGTGCGCCAGAAGATCACCGTCAAGACGCCCGACGGCAAGACGCCGGCCGAGCAGCTGGAAGACATTCTGAAGGAAATCGACAACCTGCAGATGGAGCAGCAGGCCTCGCTTGCCGTTCTGCAGCAATATCTCGCCAAGGAAGAAATCTTCATCGTGCGCCCCGCCGCGCTGTCGGATGCGGACCGCACCTGGCTGGAAACGGAGTTCGAGGAACGTATGTTCCCGGTGCTGACGCCGCTCTCCATCGACCCGGCGCACCCGTTCCCCTTCATTCCCAATCTCGGCTTTTCCATGGGCCTGCAGCTCGACAGCGTCAACGGCCGCGAGCCGATGACGGCACTCCTGCGCCTGCCGCCGGCGCTCGACCGTTTCGTGCGCCTGCCGGATGACAAGAACGCCATCCGCTATATTACGCTCGAAGACGTGGTCGGCCTGTTCATTCACCGGCTCTATCCCGGTTACACCGTGCGCGGTTCCGGCACGTTCCGCATCATCCGCGACAGCGATATCGAGGTGGAGGAAGAGGCGGAAGATCTGGTCCGTTTCTTCGAAAGCGCGCTGAAGCGCCGCCGCCGCGGTTCCGTCATCCGCATCGAGACCGACAGCGAAATGCCGCAGTCGCTCAGGCAATTCGTCGTGCATGAGCTTGGCGTGCCCGACAATCGTGTTGCCGTTCTGCCCGGTCTTCTTGCGCTCAACACCATCTCGGAAATCGTGCGTGCGCCGCGCGACGACCTGAAGTTCGAACCCTATAACGCCCGTTTCCCCGAGCGTGTGCGCGAACATGCCGGCGATTGCCTCGCCGCGATCCGCGAAAAGGACATGGTGGTTCACCACCCCTATGAGAGCTTCGACGTTGTCGTGCAGTTCCTGCTGCAGGCGGCCCGCGACCCCGATGTGCTCGCCATCAAGCAGACGCTCTACCGCACCTCCAATGACAGCCCGATCGTTCGCGCGCTGATCGATGCGGCCGAAGCCGGCAAGTCCGTCACCGCGCTGGTCGAACTGAAGGCACGCTTCGACGAAGAGGCGAATATCCGCTGGGCGCGCGACCTGGAGCGCGCCGGCGTGCAGGTCGTCTTCGGCTTCATCGAACTCAAGACCCATGCCAAGATGTCGATGGTGGTGCGCCGCGAGGATGGCAAGCTCAGAACCTATTGCCACCTCGGCACCGGCAACTATCACCCGATCACGGCCAAGATTTACACCGACCTGTCCTTCTTCACCTGCAACCCGAAGATCGCCCATGACATGGCGAATATCTTCAACTTCATCACGGGTTACGGCGAGCCGGAAGAGGGCATGAAGCTGGCCGTTTCGCCCTATACGCTGCGCGCCCGCATCGTGAAGCACATCAATGAAGAGATCGAGCATGCCAAGCGCGGCGCGCCGGCGGCGATCTGGATGAAGATGAATTCGCTGGTCGATCCCGAGATCATCGACACGCTCTACCGCGCCAGCGCGGCGGGCGTGGAGATCGATCTCGTCGTGCGCGGCATCTGCTGCCTGCGCCCGCAGGTGCCCGGCCTCTCGGACAATATCCGCGTCAAATCGATCGTCGGCCGCTTCCTCGAGCACAGCCGCATCTTCTGCTTCGGTAACGGTTTCGGCCTGCCGTCGGACAAGGCGCTGGTCTATATCGGCTCGGCCGACATGATGCCGCGCAACCTTGATCGGCGCGTGGAAACGCTGGTACCGCTTACCAATCCCACCGTGCATGAGCAGGTTCTTTCACAGATTATGCTGGGCAATCTCATTGACAACCAGCAGAGCTACGAGATACTTGCGGACGGAACGTCGAGGCGCATCGAGGTGCGTAAAGGCGAAGAACCGTTCAACGCGCAGCACTATTTCATGACCAATCCCAGCCTTTCCGGACGTGGTGAAGCCCTGAAATCCAGTGCGCCCAAATTGATTGCCGGGTTGATTTCTTCCCGCAAGAAACAGGCTGAATGACTCGATCAGAAGCACAGGGGCGGCTGACCGGCCTTGCCCCCGTTTCCGTCATAGATATTGGTTCGAACTCCGTTCGTCTCGTCGTATATGAAGGTCTCTCCCGCGCGCCCGCCGTGCTGTTCAACGAAAAGGTCCTCTGCGGTCTCGGCAAAGGGCTGGCGCTTACGGGCAGGATGCATGAAGAAGGTGTCAGCCGGGCGCTGATGGCGCTGAGACGCTTCCATGCGCTTTCCGAACAGGCGCAGGCGCAGGAACTCTACGTGCTGGCGACCGCCGCGGCGCGTGAAGCGGAAAACGGCCCGGATTTCATCCGCGAGGCCGAAGCCATTCTCGGTTGTGAAATCGAGGTATTGTCCGGCGAGAAGGAAGCGCTTTATTCCGCCTATGGGGTGATCAGCGGTTTCCACGATCCGGACGGCATCGCGGGCGATCTGGGCGGTGGTTCGCTCGAACTCATCGACATCAAGGGCAAGAGCTGCGGCGAGGGCATTACCCTGCCGCTCGGTGGCCTGAGGCTTTCCGAACAATCCGATGGCTCGCTGGAAAAAGCAGCCACCATTGCCAGGAAACACGTCAAATCCTTCGCAAAGCTGCTGACGGCGGGCGAGGGGCGCACCTTTTATGCGGTGGGTGGCACCTGGCGAAACATCGCCAAGCTGCACATGGAAATCACCGGTTATCCGCTGCATATGATGCAGGGATATGAATTGCCGCTGGAGGAAATGCTGAATTTTCTGGAAGAGGTCATTCTCTCCAGGGACAGCAAGGACCCGGCGTGGCAGGCGGTTTCCAAGAGCCGCCGCTCGCTTCTGCCTTTCGGCGCCATCGCCATGCGCGAGGTTCTGAAGGTGATGAAACCGGCGAAGATTGCCTTCTCCGCGCAGGGCGTGCGCGAAGGTTATCTCTATTCGCTGCTGACGGAAGCGGAACGGGATCTGGACCCGCTGCTGGTCACGGCCGATGAGCTTGCCATTCTGCGTGCCCGTTCGCCCGAACATGCGCGTGAACTGGCGGACTGGAGCGGCCGCACCTTTCCGGTCTTCGGCATCAACGAGACGGAAGAAGAGAGCCGTTACCGGCAGGCGGCCTGCCTGCTGGCCGATATCAGCTGGCGCGCCCATCCGGATTATCGCGGCCTGCAGGCGCTGAACATCATCGCCCATTCCTCCTTCGTCGCAATCACCCATCCGGGCCGAGCCTATATCGCGCTTGCCAATTATTATCGTTTTGAGGGACTGAACGACAACGGCACCACGGAGCCGCTTGCGGCCATGGCGGGAGAGCGCCTGCTCGAACTCGGCAAGTTGCTCGGCGGCCTGCTGCGTGTCGTTTACCTCTTCTCGGCCTCGATGCCGGGCGTCGTTGATCACCTGAAATTCCGCAAGTCCGATAATCCGGATCTCGATCTGGAATTTGTGGTGCCGCACGAATATTGCGATTTTGCCGGCGAGCGTCTGGATGGGCGTTTGCAGCAGCTGGCGAAGCTGACGGGCAAGCGGCTGGCATTCGTGTTCGAATAACGCAACGGCACGGTGTTATTTTGCGATGAAAAGGGTCGTGGGCGCAGGCTAGGACCAGCGCTCGCAAAAGGCTTCGATATCGTTTGACTGAAAATCGGCAAGACGCGCCATGATCGTCTCGAATGGCCAGTCCCACCAGGCGATGGAAGCAAGCTTCTCCGCGATCGATCGTGAAAAGCGCTCGCGAATGATTTTCGCGGGAACACCGCCGACGATGGTGTAGGGCTGCACGTCCCTGCTGACGACGGCGCCCGCTGCGAGTACGGCACCGTCGCCAATCTTTACGCCGGGCAAGACAATAACCCCGTGTCCGATCCAGACATCGTTCCCGATGACGGTGCGGTCCTGCTTTCGCTGGGCGAAAAAGGCATCGTCACGCACGGCAGTCGCGGAATAATATTCAGGACAATAGCTGAAACGATGCATGGATGGCCGGTCCATCGGATGGTTCGGCGCACCGATCCTGACCTCCGCCGCGATGGCGCAGAACTTTCCGATGGTGGCGTCACCTGCCATGCAACGGGGGCCAAGATAGGAATAATCGCCAAGCTCGACATTGTGCAGCGAGCTATCCGCCAGAATTTCGCAGCATCTGCCGATGTTTGAATCTCTGATGCTGGCCGTCGCGTGGACAACGGTTTCTGCAATTTTCGGGCGATTGAGTTGCGCGGTCGAATCCATTTCTGCCTCCGGATTTGCGCCTGCGTAACCGGGGATGATGAAGGGCCTGTGACGGCTGGGACAGCACAGGAGCCCGGTCGCGCCGGTTGCTCCATTTGAAGATGAATCGTGGGCGTCACGTCGTGTCGTGCAAAACCCTGCCTTCAGGCAGAAACGTTGGCAGAAGGAGGGCCGTCAGTCGCTCGAGGCATCCACCTGGCCTTTGCGCCAATAATGGTCGGATATGTTTTGAGCATTCCGGATGATGTGGGCGGCGATTTCAGGGTCTCCGCCCTCGAATGTTTCCCGGTCGGCTCCGCACAATAGCAGGAAGAGCTGCTGATGCGCCGTGGCGACAAGATATTCATAGGGTGGTGGCTCGATCTCTGAACCAATGGCCTGGAGTTCTTCCGCGGCCTTCCTGCTGGCCTGCTCAAGCGCCGCGTAAATTGCAGCCATCATTGCTTCTTGTGTCTGTTCAAATATGTCCTGCGCTTGCCGTTCGGCCGGTGTCAGGATGGGGCAGCTTTCATTCACGGGGCAATTCTCCTCTTGGTGCGCCTCGTTTCGCTGACCGATCATATGTCATGGATTGTGTCCGCATTGCGGGAAAAGCCGGGATCAATACATTTTTAAGTGGATTAACCGTGCCCCAGCGCCTTTCTGATGCAGGCGCTGAGATAGGCATATTGCAGCGGCGTGATCTTCGCCATCGCTTCCACGCGGGTGGAGGGTCTGTCCTGGTAACCGATCGGAATATCGAACTGGGCGAAGGTGAAATCCCAGCGGATCCCCTCAACGATATTATAGAAGTGGTCGGCGCCGCTGATTGCGGTCTTGGCAATCTCGCCACCAAAAATATCCTGAACCACCAGTGCGGTGACGCCACCCTGTCCCCGGGCGGGATTTTCGCGCGACCACAGGCTGCTGGTTTCGTCAGACCAGCTTTTCCTCAGCGCATAATAAAGTCGTTCGGCATGATCCTGCATAAGGGGTCTTTCCTGTTACGGAGCCGGGGTCCGGGTCAGGTATGATCTGAAGAGAAACGGAGCGCCGCGCCTTCTCCAGAGGCTGCGAGGACGCTCCGTCCTGTCGAACCTGCGCAGGGCGCAGGAGGACGCCGGAACGAATTCCGGCGCCACTATGCTTACTTGGCGTCGAGCAGGTCCTTGACTTCCAGCAGGACGAACTCGTTGTCGTCAGCCTTGTCCAGCGCACGGCCGGCCGAGAAGGGCAGGTTGTTGTCGTTGCCGACGATGATATGGGTGGCATCGACGCGGTCGACATTCTCGATGGTGACGAAAGGCATGTCGTAATAGCCGTCGCCGCCGCCCTGACGCTTCTTGTTATCAGGGTCGGAGATTTTCAGAAGATCGATATAGCCGATCTTGCGTGCGGCCTTGCCGACATTGGCGTCGTTGAACTCGATCTTGTAGATGCGCTTGACCTTGGAAGGCACGGCAAAGCAGTTTGCTTCCGGCTTCTTCGGATCGGCGCACGCCTTGTCGGCGGTGCCGGCGCCATTGTCACGTTCGATGACCAGCGCCGTGCTGTCGTCCAGCATGTTGAAGTCGCCGATGGCTTCGCCGCCCTGCGCCAGCGGATAGAGCCAGGTGCGGCCGGTCCATTCCTTCCTGGCGGTGTCGAGTTCGATGATGCGCAGCGCGGTCGCGCCGTCTTCGGTCTTTTCCACCTGGCCATCGGCCATGTAAAGCGGGCCTTCGAGAAGGCCGTAGAGCTTGGAGCCGTCCTTGGAAAGCGCCATGCCCTCATAACCGCCCGATCGCTTCAGGTTGAAGGCCGGCATTTTCTGCGTCGGGTTGCCGGGCAGGGCCAGGGTGGGGTGATCCGGAGACTTCACCTCGATGTCGCCAGCCTTGGTGGCGATGACGTCCGTCAGCTTGCCGTCGCGGGTGAATTTCAGGATGTAGGGGCCGAATTCCTCGCCCACCCAGAAACCGTCGGCGACGGGCTGAATGGATTCGACGTCGAAATCCGCGCCCGTCAGGTAACGCTTCTCGGTGCCTTCCAGAACGATGGGGAAGGGTGCCTTCATGTCCGGGTCGGAGAGGAACACGGTTTCAAGCGCGTTGACCTTGCCGGCGTCCCAGTCGAATTTCAGGTGGTGAAGCATCAGCATGGCGTCGCTGGAATTGAGCTTGGAACCGAAGCCGTTGTCGGAAAGGCTCCAGAAGCTGCCGTCGGGCATCGCCTTGATGCCGGAAAAGCCCTGCATCGCCTGGCCGTTGAACGGCATGGAAAGTCCGGTCAGGCGCACGCCATCCTTGCCGGGAACGGTGCCGGTACCTTCCGCGCGCTTGCGGTCGGCCGTCGTGAACTTGGCGGAGGTCTTGAGGTGTTCCGGCGCATCGGCGGGTGCCGCGATAATGGTGTTGGCCGGCAGGATGGCGTGGGAGACCAGCTTCGCCGGAAACTCCTTCTCAGCCGCGTAAGACGTGGTGGCAAGCGCGAGAACCGCGCAGGAGGCGAAAAGAATGTGCTTCATGATGGAGACCCCTCGATACCTGTTGAAGACAGGATTGAGGCGATAGGGTCGTCGCATGACAGGCAGGTGATTGTCGTTTGAAGCTTTGATGAATTTTGATGACGGCCGCCGGCGACAGCGGAATAGCATGGCCTTTTCCGGCGTATCCCCTCAGGCGGCGGAGGCCTGATACTGGCTGAGCGTACACACGCCCAGCGTCTGGCCCCGGCCCTTGACCGCATGTTCACCCAGATATTCGCTGCGCACGCCCTTGGGAAGCACCAGCTGATGGGCAAGGTCGGCGGAAATCAACACCGGGTGGCCGAGCATCTTGCTCAGTGATTCGAGACGCGAGGTCGTGTTCACCGTATCGCCGAAATAGGTGATCTTGTGGTGATCGACGCCGATTTCCGCTGTTATGACCGGCCCGCCATGGATGGCGAAGCGCAGGCGCGGCATTTCGCCGAAACGCGAGAGCCACATGTCACGCTTTTCCTCGATGGTCGCCTGAATGTCGAAAACGCAGCGCACGCAGGCGGCCCGCCGGATCGCCATGTGATAGGGCCAGGTGATGATGGCGGCATCGCCGATATAATCGTCGATGACACCGCCGTGTTTTCTCACCGGCGCGGCATAGCTCGCAAAGATTTCGCCGAGAAATTCCTGGGCCTTCAGGTCGCCATGCGTCTCGGCGAATGAGGTGGAGCCGACGAGATCGATGAAGATGAAGACGCGGTCCTCGCTGACAGGCCGGCGATAGCGCCCGAGAATGAGATCGATGAAGATGTCGCGCCCGAGAAGCTCACGCACGCGCATGATGAAGACGATGATGCCGCAGACGATGAGGGTGAAGACGAGCGTCTGCACCTCGGCATGCACCGCCCGTTTCCAGGTGCCGGGAAATATCCCGCTCAGCCACAGGATGGTGCCGCCAAGCCCGAAGCCGCAGAAGACGAGAACGGCATAGATGATGAGGCCGACGGCGATATAGACCGGCGTCGGCAGGGCGCTGACCCGCCGCGACAGGCCGGGCATGATGTAACCGCGCTCAAAAGCGAGGATGGGCGCGCAGGCGAACAGCGCATAGGTCGCGCCGATCAGCGCGCCGCCGCCATATTCCAGAAAGGCGTAGGCCACGCCGCTGCCGGCCACGGCAACGAAGAGCACCACGTAATCCAGAATGGGCAGCAATTTTCTCATGTCGGTTCTTGATCTCGGGAAGGGAAGGTCCGCCGCTCCCGTCGGCGAAGCTTCTATTGTGGTCATATGCGACATTAATGCGGAAAAAGCGCTGCAAAAAGTGACCTTTCGGTAAGGTCACATGAAGGATTGGAAAGGTTGTTGCCCTGTTGCCGCAAAACCGGCGCAGAGACGCTGCTACGTCTAATATGATGTTCTGTAATAGACCGTTTCAAGCGGGGATTGCGGCCGGTCGTCCGGTGAGCGGTTCGACCATTTGAGTGGAAAGGCGGCGAAACGCAGCCGGTTACCATCGATCCAGGCCCGGTCGAACAGCGTTTCCCCCTTGCGGGCGAAGGTGATGGCGGCGCAGGTCCGCCCGTCGACGTCGAATGGAATATTCTCCTTCCAGCCGCTCAAGCCGCAGCCGGTGCCTTTCGGGTCACCATTATAGTGCGCGACAACGTCGCCATCATTCGGCGTCATGGTGATGGCGCTAACGGTATGGGCAAAGAGCAGGCTGCCATGGTCTTTCAGCCCGCCATCCAGCGTGCCTTCGTAACGCACCTGCACCGTTGGCTGCTGGCAGCCATTGCGGGCATAGATCTGCGAGATGGCGTGCATGCGGCCGCCATGTATCGTGATGCGGGTGACGATGCCGTGCCGGTCGTTCCTGCCGATTGTCAGGCAATCGGTCGTCCATTCGCCCTGCAGGTCCACCTTGCCGTCATCGGCGCGCGCCAGGAAAGGGGCCGGAGTGGGAAGAAAGCCTGCGGCCGCCAGAAGGGCGGCCAGCAGCAGGGTGCGGGCAGGTTTCATGCGGAGACCCTCAAAGCGCAACTGTCTTGAGACAGATGGACCGCGATGCGGGCAAAATTGGGGTGAAGGGCGGAGGATTACGACCCGCTCACCTCAACCGCCTCGACCTTCTTGCCGGCAAAACGCAGCGCCACTTCGCCATTGATGAGTTTCAGCGCCACATCACCGAAAAGTTCGCGCCGCCAGCCGGTCAAAGCCGCCACGGTGGCGTTTTCACCTTCGGCGGCGATCTTGTCCAGATCGTCACTGTTGGCGATGACCTTGGCGGCGACGCCGTGTTTGTCCGCCGTCAGTTTCAGGAGAACCTTGAGCAGTTCCACGGCAGCGCCGGAGCCTTCCGGCGCATGGCTGTGGCGTGGCGCCTTGGGCATTTCCTCTTTCGGCAATGCCAGCGCCGCATTCACCGTTTCGACGATGGCGGTGCCGGAGGCGGAGCGCTCCCAACCCTTCGGAATGGTGCGAAGCCGCGACAGCGCCTCGGCGTCCTTCGGCTGCTGCTGGGCGATTTCGAAGATCGCATCGTCCTTCAGGACACGTGAGCGCGGCACGTTGCGCGACCGCGCCTCCCGCTCGCGCCAGGCGGCGACGAATTTGAGAATGGCGAGTTCCGTCGGCTTGCGCAGACGCGACTTCAGCCGCAGCCACGCATCGTCCGGGTGCATGTCATAGGTATCGCGCGATTCCAGAATATCCATCTCTTCGGTCAGCCACAGCGAGCGGCCTTCGCGCTCGAGCTGCGACTTCAGCGAGAGATAGACATCGCGCAGATGGGTCACGTCGGCCAGCGCGTAGTCCAGCTGCTTTTCGGTCAGCGGGCGGCGGCTCCAGTCGGTGAAACGCGAGGATTTGTCGATCTGCACGTTCTTGATCTTCTGCACCAGCTGGTCGTAGGAGATCGAATCGCCGAAACCGCAGACCATGGCAGCAACCTGCGTGTCGAAGATCGGGTGCGGAATGAGCCCGCCGAGATGATAGATGATTTCGATATCCTGCCGCGCGGCGTGGAAAACCTTCACGACGGCAGGATTGGCCATCAGCTCGAACAGCGGGGTGAGATCGAGACCCTTGGCGAGCGGATCGACCAGCACTTCAAGCGTCGGGCTTGCCATCTGCACGAGACAAAGCTCCGGCCAGAAGGTCGTTTCGCGCAGAAACTCGGTGTCGATGGTGATGAATTCCGATTTCGCCAGTTCCGTGCAGGCCTCGGCGAGGGCGGCAGTCGTTTCAATCATTGCAAATGGCCACTCGTGAAAATTATTCGTCTTACTTTCCCTTTGACGGGCGCATGTCAATACAAAGCCCGCTTTTGAAGGCTTATGGATCGTTTTTCTCGGGCGGATTGGGCTCCGGCCCGTCCTTTTTGGGTGCCGCGGGCGCGGCGAGCTTCTGAAAATAGGCGGATGTGCGCAAAAGCGAGCGGAACCGCCAGTTCCTCTCCTCCACGGGCACACCCTCGCGCACCTGCAGGCGATAGATGGTGTAGGCAATGAAAACGACCTGTATCGCGGCCGTATAGCTGAACAGCGCTTTGGGGCCGAACTGGTCGATCAGGAGCGAGGCGAGAAGCGGTCCGACCGTCGCGCCCACGGACCAGAAGAACAGAAGCCCGGCCGACATCATCGCATGTTCGCCTTCCCTGGCATGGTCGTTGCCGTGCGCTGAACTCAGCGAATAGAGCGGCAGGGCGAAGGCGCCGAAGACAAAGACGCCGATGATGTTGCTCCATTCATCCGTGCCGGCGAAAAAGGCGAGAAACAGACCGACGATGACCGAGCCGGCCGTGGTGGCGAGAATGATGATGCGCCGGTCATAGCGATCGGAATAGACGCCGAGCGGGTATTGCAGCACCACGCCGCCGATGATGCCGGCGCTCATGAAGGTGGCGATGGCCGTCACCGAAAGGCCGATCTGTTCGGCGTAGATCGGCCCGATATTGCGGAAGGCCGCCATGCTGAGGCCGACGGCGACGCAGCCAACGACGGCAAGCGGCGAGATGCGCCAGACGGCGAAAAGATTGAAGGGAATCTGCTTCGGCGGCGCGGGATTGGATTTGTCGGCAAGCGAGATCGGCACCAGCGACAGCGAGAGCGCCATGGCGATCAGCGAAAACACGACGGGCCCGCCAATGCCGGCGATGGGAATGATATATTGCGCAAGCGTGACTGAGCCGAGGTCGACGAAGCGATAGATGGACAGGGTGCGCGCCCGGTTGGAATTCGTCACCTGCGCATTGATCCAGCTTTCGATCACGGCGAAAAGACAGGCGACCGCAATGCCGATGACAAAACGCATCAGCATCCAGAACACGGGGTGAATGACAAGCGGCATGGCGATGGAGGCCGCGGAGGCTACCGCCGCCATGGTGGCGAAGGTACGGATATGGCCGATCCGGCGCATGAGCTGTGTCACCGAAATGCAGCCGAGCGCGAATCCGACGCTGTAGGCGGCGCTGATGAGGCCGATGGTGCTGGCCGAAAATCCCTCGGAAATGCCACGCAGCGCGATATAGGTTCCCTGCAGGCCATTGCCGCCGATCAGAATGCCGGCGGTAACGAGAAGCGGGATAAGAGGTCTGATCTGGCTCATTGCGGGCCGACTCGGTTTGGCGGGCTGAATAAGCACTATCTAAAGCGAAGGCGGGGGAAAGGACAGCCAGGAGGCGACATTGTTGCGCTTTGCCTTGACAAATCGGGCTGGCCATGCGCTTTTCCGGCCAATTTCGACAGTGCGGCCCATCTGGCCCGCAGCACGTTCCAGGATATAAAAATGCATCGTTACCGCAGCCACACCTGTGCCGCTCTCCGCAAGTCCGACGTCGGCGCGACCGTTCGCCTTTCCGGTTGGGTTCATCGCGTGCGAGATCATGGCGGCGTTCTCTTCATCGACCTTCGCGACCATTACGGCATCACCCAGGTGGTGGCCGATCCCGATAGCCCGGCCTTCAAGGTTGCCGAAACCGTGCGCGGCGAATGGGTCATCCGCATCGACGGCCTCGTCAAGGCACGCTCGGAGGACACCGTCAACAAGGGCATGGCGACCGGCGAGATCGAGCTTTATGCGCAGGAGATCGAAGTTCTCGGCGTTGCCAAGGAATTGCCGCTGCCGGTCTTCGGCGAGCCTGACTATCCTGAAGACGTTCGCCTGAAATATCGCTTCCTCGACCTTCGCCGCGAAACGCTGCACAGGAACATCGTCAAGCGCACGCAGATCATCTCCGCCATGCGCACCGGCATGGCCGATGCCGGCTTTGCCGAATATACCACGCCGATCCTGACGGCCTCTTCGCCCGAAGGCGCACGCGACTTCCTCGTGCCGTCGCGCATCCACGAAGGCAAGTTCTTCGCCCTGCCGCAGGCGCCGCAGCAGTACAAGCAGCTGCTGATGGTGGCCGGTTTCGACCGTTATTTCCAGATCGCGCCGTGCTTCCGCGATGAAGACCCGCGCGCCGACCGCCTGCCGGGCGAATTCTACCAGCTCGACGTCGAAATGAGCTTCGTGACCCAGGAAGATGTCTGGACCACGATGGAGCCGATGATGACGGCCGTGTTCGAAAAGTTCGCCGAAGGCAAGCCGGTTACCAAAGAGTGGCCGCGCATTCCCTATGACGAGGCGATCCGCAAGTATGGTTCCGACAAGCCCGACCTGCGCAACCCGATCGTCATGGAAGCCGTGACTGAACACTTCGACGGTTCGGGCTTCAAGGTCTTCGCCAACATGATCGCCTCCAACCCCAAGGTTCAGGTCTGGGCAATCCCGGCGAAAACCGGTGGTTCGCGCGCTTTCTGCGACCGCATGAACGCATGGGCACAGTCTCAGGGCCAGCCCGGCCTCGGCTACATCTTCTGGAAGGAAGAGGACGGCAAGGTCGGTGGTTCCGGTCCGCTTGCCAAGAACATCGGCGAGGAACGCACCGAGGCGCTGCGCCAGCAGCTCGGCCTCGAGGCGGGTGATGCCTGCTTCTTTGTCGCCGGCGATCCGGCCAAGTTCTACAAGTTTGCCGGCGAAGCGCGCACCCGCGCCGCCGACGAGCTGAACCTGATCGACCGCGACCGTTTCGAAATGTGCTGGATCGTCGATTTCCCCTTCTTCGAATACAACGAAGAGGAAAAGAAGATCGACTTCGCCCACAACCCCTTCTCCATGCCGCAGGGCGGTCTGGAAGCACTGGAAGGGCAGGACCCGCTCTCCATCAAGGCGTTCCAGTATGATGCGGTTTGCAACGGCTTCGAAATCGCCTCCGGCTCGATCCGTAACCAGTCGCCCGAGTTGATGGTCAAGGCCTTCGAAAAGGTAGGTCTCAGCCAGACGGACGTGGAAGAGCGCTTCGGCGGTCTCTACCGCGCCTTCCAGTACGGCGCGCCTCCGCATGGCGGTTGCGCATTCGGCATCGACCGTGTGGTCATGCTGCTGGTCGGCGCCAAGAACCTGCGTGAAATCACGCTGTTCCCGATGAACCAGCAGGCGCAGGATCTCTTGATGAACGCGCCGTCCCCGGCAACGCCGACGCAGCTTCGCGAACTGGCGCTGCGGGTGGTTCCGTCCAAGAAAGACTGATCTGGATTATTCAGGTTCAAACAAAGGGCTGGCGGCGACGCCGGCCCTTTTTTGTTTTTGCAACGAACGCGGCAAAGTCACAATTTTACCGCGCGTTAAACCGAATTCCGCGCACAATCAGCCGAAATCCGCTTCCAGTATAGGCTTCGCGTTCACCTGAGGGACGCAAGACTATTCGGGGTTTTAAACTTGGGACAGCGCCGGCCGAACTTCGCTTTCGGTTTCGGCGCGATCATATTTATAAGGATTTCAGAATGGTACATGAAACGGAAAAAGATATCGCGCCGGCGGGTGGATATGCACCTCCAGCCCCGCCGCGCAGCAATTTCGCCGTCAGCCTGCGTTCGCCCGGCGCCAAGTTCCTGATGATCGGCTTCATATCGATGGTTCTGCTTGTGCCGCTCCTGCTCGTCTGGGGGCTGACGGAGGAGCGCGCCTCGCGGGCGGAAGACGTCTCGGGGCGGATCGCCAATGGCTGGGGTGGGGATCAGGTGGTGAACGGCCCCTATCTTGCCGTGCCTTTCGACGTGGACCGCCGCCGCGAGGTGGATGGCCGCAGCATCGTCGACCGCACGACGGAATGGGTGCTGGTCATGCCGGAAACGCTTGATGTCGCGGCCGATCTGAAGACCGAGGAAAAGCAGCTGTCGATCTACAGCCTGCCGGTCTATAACGGCAACATCGTGCTGAAAGGCCGCTTCGGTTCCGGTATCCTGCAGGATCTCGCACGCTTTTCCGGCACGCCGCGACTGGAGAACGCCATTCTCGTCCTCAGCATACAGGATATTACCGGCATCCGGTCCAGCGCCGGCGTCAAGATCGATGGCGGCCCGGTTCTGCCTTTCGATCCCGGCATGCGGGATATTTCGGTGATGACCAACCGCGCCGGTCCGGAAATCGCCATCAGGTCCGATGCCGGTGTGCACAGGCCGATTGAGAGAAACCTCATCGAAACCGGCTTCGCCTTCGATATCGCCTTTTCCCTGAATGGTTCAGGCAGTTTCGCCGTTGCGCCGGCTGGCCAGACGACGAGCTTTGCGGCGAACGCCGATTGGCCGCATCCGGGCTTTGAAGGCCTGTTCCTGCCCGAACAGAAGACTGTCACCGCCACGGATTTCAAGGCCAGCTGGACCATCCCCTATCTTGCCAGGGGCATAGACCGGGTGGTGGAGGGCACGCGCCTGCCACTGTCGGGCAGCCTGATGACGATCAATCTCGTCGAACCCGTGAAGTTCTACCAGATCATCGCCCGGACGCTGAAATATTCGATCGGTTTCATCTCGCTGGTTTTCCTCGCCGTCTTCATCGTCGAACTCAAGGGCGGCAAAGTCGTGCACTGGATACAATACGTGCTGACGGGGCTGGCTCTGGTCATATTCTATGTTCTGCTGCTCGCGCTCTCCGAACATACGGGCTTCACGATCGCCTATGCCGCTGCATCGGCGTCGACGGCGGCGCTGATCGCATCTTATCTCGGCAGCGCAACCAATAGTCGTAAAAGCGGTGTGGCGCTGTTTATGGTTTTGGCGGTCGCCTATGGCGTCATGTATCTGGTTCTGAATGAGGATGAATACGCGCTGCTGGCCGGCGCGGTGATTTCCTTCATTGCCATTGCGGCAACCATGTATGCCACCCGGCAGGTCGACTGGTCGGGCGCCGGATCCTCACGCGCAGGCAACGCCACGGACAATATGGCATAGTTTCCGTCCGCTCCGAGAGCATCCGTCCTGATGGCCGCAACGCCCGCCTTTCCTTATCCGGCTTGGCATCCGGCGTGAAGGACGGGACAGCGCGCAAGACGGGAAAGCATTGCTTTCCCGTCTCTTCTCCGCTCTTTTCTACTGCGGGCATCTTGGCCGCAGAGGCCTGTTGCTTGCAGGAAACGTCAGCTTCTTCCGATTTGACCTGTGGATTGTCATAAAAACTTAATCGAACTGACAAATCCGGTAGAGGACTTCTTAAGCCTTGTCGATCATTCATCGCCCCCATGAAGTTTCACAAACGAGGGTTGAATGTTTTCGCTGGTCTCGACGTTCAAAATAGCGCATCGCGTGTCTATGCTGGCGCTGGCCGCGCTGTGCGGTATCGCCGTCATCGCGGGCATGCTGCTGTGGCAAAGGCAGATGGAGGCGCGTTATCGCGTCGCTGAAGATACGCTGATCCAGAGGGACGGCGTGTTGACGACGCTGGTGGATGCCCTGCATGAAAGCCGCCTGCACCAGAAGGACTTCCTGCTGTCGAGGGATATGAATTCCGTCGCGCAGTTCGACCAGACGATGGGCAAGGTCGAGCAGTCCATCGCTTCCCTCGATAGCGGCGCGGCGGCGCAGACGCGTGCGAAACTCGAGGCGCTGTCGCAGGGCGTCGTTGCCTATAGTGACCGCATGAAGACGCTGGTTGCCAGGAACCGGGAGCTGGGTCTCACGCCCGCGGACGGTCTTGAAGGCGCCATGCGCAATGGTGTGCACTCCATCGAAAAACTCATCGACGCCGTCGCCAATGCCGAAATCCGCGCCAGCATGCTGATGATGCGCCGGCACGAAAAGGACTTCATCCTGCGGCGCGACGAAACCTATGCGATGAAACACGCCGCTGAGGTGGAAACCTTCAAGGCGCTGGTGAAGCTGGAATACCGGCCGGGAGTGGAGCGCCAGCGCATCATGGACGCCCTGGAAATCTACACCGCATCCTTCCGCTTCTACGCGCAGGCGGTGCTGGAGGAGCAGAAGGCACGCGAAACGGTCGTCACCGCCTATACGGCGCTGCTGCCCGTCGTCGCGGATATTTCCTCGACCTATCGGCAGGAGCGGGAGGCCAGCGCGCTCGAGAATAAAAATGCGGCGGAAAGCACGGTTTCGATCGTTGTCGCCCTCATTGCCCTGACCGTTCTTGTCCTTTTTGCCGGTGTCTATCTCATTGGCCGCTCGATAACGCGACCCGCGACGGCAATAACCGGCGCGATGCGCCGCCTTGCCGAAGGCGAGACCGACTTCGCCGTTCCCGGTCTGCGCCGCAAGGACGAATTTGGCGCCATGGCCCATGCGCTGGAAATTTTCCGGCAGGCCGCCATCGCCAAGATCGAGCTGGAGAACCAGGCGCTTGCGGCCCGACAGCAGGCCGAAGCGGAAAAGGCGCGTTTCCAGCGCGAGGCGGAAGCCGAGGCGCAGGCGCGGCTGATGCAGGCAACGACCGGCCTTGCGGCGGCGCTGCATCGTCTTGCCGCCGGCGATCTCTCCTTTGAACTGAACGAGCCTTTCGCCCCGGATTTCGAGGCGTTGCGGCACGATCTCAATCGCACCATCCGCCAGCTGGATGCGGCCATGTCCGGCGTCGTGCAGTCCAGCGTGGCCATTGATGGCGGCAGTCAGGAAATCAGCCAGAGCGCTGCCGATCTTGCCCGGCGCACCGAGCAGCAGGCCGCCTCGCTGGAGGAAACCGCAGCGGCCCTCGATGAGCTGACGGCCAATATCCGCATCTCGGCGGAACGCGCGGTGGAAGCCCGCACGGTTGCCCATTCCGCGGATGAGGATGCCAGCCGCACGGCCGATCTCGTCGTCGATACGATCGCGGCCATGGAAAAGATCGAGCAGTCATCCGGCCGGATCGGCAGCATCATCAGCGTCATTGATGAAATTGCCTTCCAGACCAATCTTCTCGCGCTCAATGCCGGTGTTGAGGCCGCACGTGCGGGCGAGGCGGGTCGCGGTTTCGCCGTCGTGGCGCAGGAGGTGCGCGAACTGGCGCAGCGCTCCGCAAGGGCGGCGGCCGAGATCAAGGTGCTCATCCAGACCTCCGGCGCCGAGGTGAAGGACGGCGCGCGCTTCGTGCGGGAAACCGGCGCGGCCCTGTCGCGCATCGGCGGTTCGGTGAAGACGATCAACGACCATATCGAAGCCATCGCCGCCGCCACGAAGGAACAGTCGGTCGGGCTTTCCGAGATCAACACCACCGTCAATCATCTGGATCAGGGCACGCAGCAGAACGCCGCCATGGTGGAAGAAAACAATGCCGCCAGCGCCATGCTGGCGGGCGAGACCACACGCCTCAAGGAACTGGTCTGCCAGTTCCGGCTGAGCGAGGTGGAGATGCTGGATTATCACGGATGCGAAGCGGCCTGAGACGCCATCGACGCCATCGAAAAGCGGGCGCGCAACTTGCCGCCCGCTTTTTTGCCGTTTATAGGTGGGGTACTCACCACGGACCCGGTGAAATTCCGGGTGGCTCTTCTGGCCGCCGATCCGCCAGACAACGCAAAGCACCGACATTCCTTTTCAATCTACCGGACATGGCTCCGGCCGGTGCGTCATTCTTTGCGAAAAAATCAGATGAACAGATTTCAGACTTACAGACGTGAGTGGTTTTCCAATATTCGCGGCGATCTTCTTTCCGGCATCGTCGTGGCACTTGCCCTCATTCCCGAAGCCATAGGCTTTTCCGTCATAGCCGGCGTCGATCCGAAGGTGGGATTGTTCGCCTCCTTCGCCATTGCCTGCGTCTCCGCCTTCACCGGCGGCCGACCGGGCATGATTTCGGCGGCCACCGCCGCCACCGCCGTCCTGATGGTCACGCTCGTCAAGGAGCACGGGCTGCAATATCTCTTTGCCGCCACCATCCTCATGGGCGTGCTGCAAATTGCGGCGGGTTTTGCGAAACTCGGCCGGGTGATGCGTTTCGTGTCACGCTCGGTCATGACCGGTTTCGTTAATGCGCTGGCGATCCTGATCTTCATGGCGCAATTGCCCGAACTGATCGGCGTGCCCGTCGAGACCTATGTCATGATCGCGGCCGGTCTTGCGATCATCTATCTCTTCCCGCTGGTCACGAAGATCATTCCCTCGCCGCTGGTCGCTATCGTCGCCCTGACCTGCGTGGCGGTTTTCTCCGGCATGGATATCCGCACGGTCGGCGATCTCGGCGAGTTGCCCTCGACATTGCCGATATTCGCCCTGCCGCAGGTGCCTCTGACTTTCGAAACGTTGCAGATCATCTTTCCCTATTCCGTGGCGCTCGCCGCCGTCGGCCTGCTGGAATCGCTGCTGACGGCCCAGATCGTTGACGACATGACGGATACGGGCAGCAATAAGAGCCAGGAATGCATCGGGCAGGGGACGAGCAATATCGCGTCTGCCCTCATCGGCGGCATGGGCGGCTGCGCCATGATCGGCCAGTCCGTCATCAATGTCAGCTCCGGCGGTCGCGGTCGCTTGTCCACTTTTGTGGCAGGCGCTTTCCTGCTGTTCCTCATTCTGGTGCTGGACGATCTCGTGCGCATCATACCGATGGCGGCGCTGGTGGCTGTCATGATCATGGTGTCCATCGGCACCTTCTCATGGCGCTCCATCATCGATCTCCGCCGCAACCCGCCATCGTCAAGCATCGTCATGCTGGTAACCGTCGGCACGGTGCTTGCCACCCATGACCTTGCAAAGGGTGTGCTGGCGGGCGTGCTTCTTTCCGGCGTGTTTTTCGCAGGCAAGGTTTCCAAGCTTTTCCACGTCAGACCGGAGCTTTCAGCCGATGGTCGCGAGCGGATCTACCGCGTCGACGGCCAGATTTTCTTCGCCTCGACGGAAAGCTTCATCGCCGCCTTCGATTTCGCCGAAGAGGTGGAGGCGGTAACGATTGATGTGACGGAGGCGCATCTGTGGGATATTTCCGCGGTCGGCGCGCTGGACAAGGTGGTCCTGAAGTTCCGTAAAGTCGGCAGGCGGGTCGAGGTGATCGGCGTCAACGAGGCGAGCGCCCATATGATCGACCGTTTCGCCCTGCACGACAAGCAGGATGCGGCGGCAGCGCCGCTGCACTAAGTGCAAAAGAAAAGCCCCGGAAAAACCGGGGCTTTTTTGTTTATTCGTTTGCCGTCACCGTCACGCCGAGCATTTTCGGCAGGGTGTTCGGTGCGCCCATCGCAGCGCCCATGATCATCGGGAACGGAACCGGCTTTTCCGGCTCCGCCGTGATCGAGAAGTTCTTCGGATTGTCGATATAGGCGTTGAGGGCCGCCGAGACCATGTTCTGCAGGTCCGGAACGTTGAGCGAGGCCATCATGATCGGCGCCATGCCCTTGATGGTCTGGGCAAGCTGATCGCCCGTCATGCCCTGCTGGCTTGCCGCATAGTCGATGGCGCGCTTGGTGATGCTGGCGTCTTCGAAGCTGATTTCAGCATTGACGAAGGAGAGCTGCTGCATCAGGCCGAGCATGGCGAGGCTTGCTGCCTGGTCCGCCTGTTCCTTGTTCGGATTGGCGGCCTGCGCCTTTACCGTCTCCTGCATCGACTTGATGAAGTCGAGCGTGTAGCCGGAGAAGCCGAACGACATGTTGAGGCGGCCGACATTGTCGAGATTGATGGCATATTCCTCGACGTCGACGGTGCCGGAGGCAACTTCCCAGCTGCCGCTCATGGTCATGTCGCCGGAAAGGGCCTTGAGTTCGAGTTTCTCGATCGCGTCCTTCGTGGCCGGGTCGGTGACTTCGCTGAGATCGGCCTTGAAGCCGGACGCATCCAGTTCGAAACCGATCGAGGCCTTGTCGTCGCTGACCGACATCGTCGCGGTGCTTTCCTCAAGCGAGAAAGCCTGCTTGCCGTCGATGGAAACCGAAACCGGACCGCTATGGGCTTCGTCATAGAACATCAGAGCATCGACGGTGCCCGTGGTCGCATCGGCGGGAATGACGAGGCCCGACATGTAGATGTCGCTTGCCTTGATTTCCACGTTTTCCTGCTTGTAGTCGATATTGTCGAAACGGGCGTTCTTGATCGTGTAACCGCCGTTGTTTTCCTCGACGCCTTCAAGCGTGATATTGCCGACCGGAATTTTCTTGGCCGGATCTGCGGCCGCGTTGAAGGTCACGCCGTTCAGTGTCACCGTCGTACCGTTGACGGCAACGGAGCCGGCGGCGATCTCACCGCCCTGGGTGGCATAGGCGGCGTTGATCTTCTTCAGCACATCCCCGCCGTCCAGCGCGAAGGCCGGCGCCGAAAGCGTGAGAAGCGCGGCACTCGCAAAAAGAACCTGCCGGGTGGATTTCAGTCTCATGATGTTTCTTCCCTCAACGTACGGCTGTGTACCGTGTTCGAATTCGAATGCTGATACTTATATTCGCGATTATTCAAAGGTCTATAGGATTTAGATCGATTCCCATGACGGCGGCATTGCGGCATTTGCAACGCGGTTAACAAAAAAGCGCATGAAAGGGGTGCTTTCATCCACAGGGCAGACCCCTGAATTTCTTGCCGGGAATCGGCATTTCCGCTAGTCAAGCACCATGGGAAAAAATCTTGTACCTCCGTCCGGCGGAGACGATAACATTCATCCGGTCGATTTGAAGGCGGCGCTTGAAGAGCGCTACCTCGCTTACGCCTTGTCCACGATCATGCATCGTGCGCTGCCGGATGTGCGCGACGGCCTGAAGCCGGTTCACCGCCGCATCATTCACGCCATGAGTGAAATGGGCATTCGCCCCAACTCGGCCTTCAAGAAATGCGCCCGTATCGTCGGTGACGTGATCGGTAAATTCCACCCGCATGGCGACCAGTCCGTTTATGACGCGCTGGTGCGTCTCGCGCAGGATTTCTCGCAGCGTTATCCGATCGTCGACGGGCAGGGCAATTTCGGCAATATCGATGGCGACGGCGCCGCCGCCTATCGTTACACCGAAGCGCGCATGACCGAGGTTGCGGCGCTGCTGCTCGAGGGCATCGGCGAAGATGCGGTGGATTTCCGCGCCACCTATAACGAGGAAGACGAAGAACCCGTCGTCCTGCCGGGCGCTTTCCCCAATCTGCTCGCCAACGGCGCCTCCGGCATCGCGGTGGGCATGGCGACATCGATCCCGCCGCACAACGCGCATGAACTTTGCGACGCGGCGCTTTATCTCATCAAGCACCCCGATGCGACGGTGGAAAAGCTGGTGGAGTTCATTCCCGGCCCCGATCTGCCGACCGGCGGTGTGATCGTCGAAAGCCGCGAGAATATTCTCGATGCTTACAAGACCGGCCGCGGCGGTTTCCGCGTGCGCGCCAAATGGGAGACGGAAGATCTCGGCCGCGGCGGTTACCAGATCGTCATCACCGAAATTCCCTTCCAGGTGCAGAAATCGCGTCTGATCGAGAAGATCGCCGAGTTGCTGATTGCCCGCAAGCTGCCGCTTCTTGAGGATATTCGCGACGAATCGGCCGAAGACGTGCGCATCGTGCTGGTGCCGAAGAGCCGTACCGTCGATGCGACGCTGCTGATGGAATCGCTGTTCCGCCTGTCCGACCTCGAAAGCCGCCTGCCGCTCAACATGAACGTGCTGTCGCTCGGCAAGGTGCCGAAGGTCATGGCGCTGAACGAGGTGCTGAGCGAGTGGCTGGCGCACCGCAAGGATGTGCTGGTCCGCCGTTCCCGCCACCGTCTGGCGGCCATCGACCGCAGGCTGGAGATTCTGGGCGGCCTGCTCGTCGCCTATCTCAATCTCGATGAGGTTATCCGCATCATCCGCGAGGAGGATGAGCCGAAACAGGTGATGATGGCCAAGTGGTCGCTCACCGACACGCAGGCCGAAGCCATCCTCAACATGCGGCTGCGCAACCTGCGCAAGCTCGAGGAATTCGAAATCCGCAAGGAGTTCGATGAACTCAGCAGCGAGAAGGCCGAAATCGAAGGTTTGCTCGCCTCCGATGACAAGCAGTGGCAGACCGTCGCCTGGGAAATCGGCGAGGTCAAAAAGAAATACGCCAAGGCAACCGAGATCGGCCGCCGCCGCACGCAGTTCGCGGATGCGCCGGATGCCGATATCGAGGCCATCCAGCAGGCGATGATCGAGAAGGAACCGGTCACCATCGTCATCTCGCAGAAGGGCTGGATCCGGGCGCTGAAGGGGCACATGTCCGACACGTCCTCGCTCACCTTCAAGGAAGGCGACGGCCTGAAACTGGCTTTCCCGGCGCAGACCACCGACAAGCTGCTGATGCTGACGACAGGCGGCAAGGCCTATACGCTCGGCGCCGACAAGCTGCCTGGCGGGCGCGGCCATGGCGAGCCGATCCGCATCATGGTCGACATGGAAAACGATCAGGATATTCTGACCGCTTTTGTACACGATCCGTCGCGCAAGCTGCTGCTCGTCTCCACGGCCGGCAACGGTTTCATCGTACCCGAGAGCGAAATGGTCGCGAATACCCGCAAGGGCAAGCAGATCATGAATGTCTCGATGCCCGATGAAGCCAAGCTCGCCGTGCCGGTCACGGGCGACCATGTCGCGGTCGTCGGCGAAAACCGCAAGCTCCTGGCCTTCCCGCTGGCGCAGGTGCCGGAAATGTCGCGCGGCAAGGGCGTGCGCCTGCAGCGCTACAAGGATGGCGGCGTTGTCGACGTTAAATGTTTCGCGCTTGCCGAAGGCTTGTCTTGGTCCGACACGGCCGGGCGTCTCTTCAACAAGGTGGGTGAAGAACTGCGCGAATGGCTGGCCGACCGCGCAACGGCGGGCCGCACCGTGCCGAAGGGCTTTCCGCGCAGCGGGAAGTTTGGTGGGTAAAGCCGTCCGGTATTGACAGGTTATCGATGAAACGCCGCGTATCGAAACGATATGCGGCGTTTCTGTTCAATGGAGCGGGATAGTGTGATCTTTGAGAAAACGGTATGCGCCGTCCTCATCGATCTCACCTGCAGCGACATCAAGAACAAAAGCCACGATGTCCGCCTGCTCGGCAACGACTTCAATTCCGTTGATAAAAAGGAAGGTGTAGGCGGCGAGAAAAGCCGTGCGTTTGTTGCCGTCGGAAAAGGGATGGTTGCGCGCTATACCGTAAAGATAAGCGGCGGCGAGTTTCAGCGGTCCCTCTTCTCCATAGGCAGCTTTGTGCAATGGACGCGCCAAAGCTGCCTCGAGTGCGTTTTCATCCTTGAGGCCCGGCAAGCCACCGTGTTCGGCTAATTGCTCTTGATGTATAACTTCGATGGCGACACGAGAGAGCCACTTTATATTACTCACTTGGCGAGTTCTCTCAGAGCTGTGTGGTATTTTTTCATACCACGCCGGGCGGCTTCAAGCTGTTCTCTCAGTTCCGCATGCTCGGGAACGAGTTCGATATTGCCGGCAGTTTCTCTGAGTTCCAGCGCGTCGCCGGCCTTGAGACCCATGCGATCCAGAACTTCCTTCGGAATGATGATGCCTTCGGAATTACCGATTTTGCGGATCGTAATGTTCATGGTGATAACTCCTGTTATAACAGTCGTTATAACATGGCTGAAATTCGTACACAATGTACGATTTCCGGAGGTTAGATGTGACACTTCCAAACGCGGGTTACTTTTCTTCCGGCGTATAAACCTCCCACCCGCGCGGCGTCAGATGTTCCTGCGGATGGTAGCGGGTCTTGTAACCCATCTTTTCCGAACCATCGACCCAGTAGCCTAGATAGACATGCGGCAGGCCGAGTGCGCGGGTGCGGGTGATGTGATCGAGGATCATGAAGGTGCCGAGTGAGCGCTTCTCAAGGTCGGGATTGAAGAAGGAATAGACCATCGAGAGGCCGTCGCTCATCACGTCGCTGAGCGCCACGGCCAGAAGTTCGCCGCGCTTGCTGGAATCGATGCCGGAGCCGGGTTCGCGCACGCGATATTCGATGATGCGGGTGTTCACATGCGTGTCTTCCACCATGATCGCATAGTCCAGCGCCGACATGTCGGACATGCCACCTGACTGGTGGCGGTGGTCAAGATAACGGCGAAACAGGGCGAATTGTTCGGTGGAGGGCTCGGCGGCGTGCACCGTGGCGACGACATCCCTGTTGGCTGCCAGAACACGCCGCATTGATTTTGTCGGCTGGAACTGCTCGGTCAGGATGCGCACGGAGACACAGGCACGGCAGTTTTCGCAGGCCGGTCGATAGGCGATGTTCTGCGAGCGCCTGAAACCGCCCTGGGTCAGAAGATCGTTCATTTCCGAAGCGCGCGGGCCGACCAGATGGGTGAAGACCTTCCGCTCCATCTGGTTCGGCAGATAGGGGCATGTGGCCGGCGCCGTAAGATAAAATTGAGGAGAGGGCGTCGCCTGCGTGTTCATCGAACCGTGATCGCCTCCTGCGTCTGTTATGAAAGCGCGCCGCGATTTCACGGGGTTGGCGGCGACGCTTCAAGCGACATGCATAATGTCACAGAATGGCAAAATGCCGGAAAACGTCAACTGCGAGATGCGGTATTTGCCTGATATGAAAGCCACGTTTGCGTGGCTTTCCGCAATATCAGCGCGTTCTGACGATGACGGTGCCGAGCAGGAAGTCGTGAACGAGGCGCGAGCGCTCGGTAAACAGGCCTGCGAGCAGAATCAGCGGCGTCAAAACCGAGTTGATGACCCAGAAAAGCACGATGTGAACGGTCGAAAGCAGGAAATCGATTCGCCGTCCGTCCATGCGCGCCATGGCTATCCCCATCGCCCGCATGCCGGGGGTCGCCTGTGAGGGGCCGCCGAGCGTCATGCCGAAATAAAGCACCGCGACGATGACGAACAGCGCCGGATAGAGGAAAAAGCCGAGACCGAGCGTGATCACACCGAGAAAGAAGACGATCACTGCGGCCGGAATGCACAACAGGAGAACGATCGCGTAATCGATCAGGAACGCGAAGACGCGCCGGCTCAGGACGCCGCTATAGGCGCGCCAGTCGTCCGGTGCGATATAGGTGGGGTTCTGGTCGAGGCTCATTGGTCGTTTTCTCCTGAGAGGGTCTGACAGCTCGGCAAACCTGCCGTGTCAGCAGACAATATGGGAAGAAAACGACCGAATACAATAAGCGCTGGCCTCAGCCCTTTGCGAGTTTGCGTGCCGCCTCGATGGCGAAATAGCTCAGAATGCCATCGCAGCCCGCACGCTTGAAACAGAGAAGCGTTTCCATCATCACCCGCTCGCCGTCGATCCAGCCATTCATGGCGGCAGCCTTGATCTGGGTATATTCTCCGGACACCTGATAGGCGAAGGTCGGCAGGCCGAAATTCTCCTTCAGTCGCCAGCAGATGTCGAGATAGGGCAGGCCGGGCTTGACCATCAGCATATCCGCACCTTCCTCCACGTCGAGTGCGGCATCGCGGATCGCCTCCATGCCGTTGGCAGGGCTGATGTAATAGCTGTTCTTGTCGCCCTTCAGCAGGCCGGCCGTGGAGATGGCTTCGCGATAGGGACCGTAATAGCCGGAGGCGAATTTCGTCGCATAGGCCATGATGCCGACATTCTGGTGCCCGGCGGCATCGAGACCGCGACGAATGGCGCCGATGCGGCCATCCATCATCTCCGATGGAGAGATAATGTCGGAGCCGGCTTCGGCCTGCAGGATCGCCGCCCTGACGACCTGTTCGACGGTCTCGTCATTGACGATCTCGTCGCCGCGCAGAATGCCGTCATGCCCGTGGCTGGTGAAAGGGTCGAGCGCGACATCCGTGATCATGCCGATATCAGGAACGGCTTTCTTGACCGCGATAGTCGCCTGATTGATGAGGTTGTTGGCCTCGAGCGCGTTCGAACCGGTCTCGTCGCGCAGCTCCATCTCGATATTCGGGAAGGTAGCGATCGCCGGAATGCCGAGATCGGCGGCTTCTTTTGCGGCTTCCACCAGTTTGTCGACGCTCATCCGGTTGACGCCGGGCATCGCTGGAATGGGATCGAGAATATTGCTGCCCGGCACGATGAAGACCGGCCAGATGAGATCGTCGACGGTGAGGTGGCTTTCCTGCACCAGACGGCGCGTCCAATCCGCCTTGCGATTGCGCCGCATGCGGCGATGGCCGGTGATCTCGTCGACCAGATGCGTTTTGTCCTGCATGTAAGAGTGTCCTTCGATCAAATTTGGAACGCTGCATAACATGAAGAGTCGCCCGTGCGAATGCGACAATCTTCCCTCATTGGCGTCCCGCGCCGCGATGATGCTTTGACAAGGCCGGTGGCGAGATTCAATATGGACTGGTCGCCCGCCCGTCGAGACCGTATCTTCCGGCCATGGAACCTGATTCTCAACCTCTGCCGAAACGTCCGCTTACGGAAATCCTCTTTCTAGTCTTCATGAGGCTGGTCGCGGTCTCCTGTTTCTGGTTCGGCCTGCAATATTGGGCGATGCTGACGGGGTATTCGCTGGGCGGGCAGGGGCGGTTCGATATGCTGAACCTGCCCTGGCGGGTGGCGGGCAGCGCGCTGGCGGTCATTTTCCCCGTCGCGGCACTCGGTCTCTGGCTTGGCGCCTCCTGGGGGGCGGTCATGTGGGTCATGGGGGCAGGCGCGCAGATCGCCATGTATAAGGTATGGCCACATATCTTCGGCGCCAACACGCTGGTACCCGTCATGCACGGCCTTGTGGCAACCATTTATATACTATTCCTGGTCGCTTTCTGGCTGGATCACCGCCAGAATGAAGAACGCGCAAGAATTGATTTACCATAAGAATAAAGCAATTCGGCCTGTTTTCAGGCCGTTTTTTATCGCTAAGCTATTGATTTATAATGCATGGCCTCTGGCCATTCCCGCTTCGCCACAAGTTGGGCCCTCCAGGGAAAATGCAGGTAACCATTTGTTAATCGTAGCTTTTAAGTAGAATTTTATGCGCATTGATTAGGTTCTCACTCAAGGCGGGAGACAAACAAACACACCGCCAAACAAAACAGTGAGGCAGTCATGATCAATAGCAAAGTTAAGCCGCAGGCCGTTGTTGCCGATGCACATGAAGATACCATCCGCTCGCTCTACATGGAGTCGCTGCACCTGGTGGAACGTCTCCACCGCCGCCTCCTCGATGTCATCAAGGATGAGTTCGACCGTCAGGGTCGCGATGACGTCAACGCCGTTCAGGCCCTGCTGCTGTTCAACATCGGCAATTCCGAACTGACGGCCGGCGAGCTTCGTTCGCGTGGTTATTACCTCGGCTCGAACGTCTCCTACAACGTCAAGAAGCTGGTCGATCTCGGCCTCATCAACCACCAGCGCTCGCGTGTCGACCGCCGTTCGGTCCGCATCAGCCTGACGGAAAAGGGCCAGGAAATCGCCGAAACGGTTGCCCGCCTTTATGAACGCCACGTCGGCTCGATCGAAAAGGTCGGCGGCATCGGCACCGGCGAGTTCTCCGAAATGAACAAGCTGCTGCAGCGCCTCGATCGCTTCTGGAACGACTCGATCGCTTATCGTCTCTAATATCCGCGACGGTTTCACTGTTTAAGCCGGGGGCATCGCTTTGCCTCCGGCTTGCGGATTCCGAGCAGCGCCGGCCCACATTTTTCATGTCAAGCCCGGTCCATTATCTGAGCCTTCGCCTTCATTTTCAGGCAACACAGCTTTGTGAGAAAAGGCTCGTGACACGAATTGGCCATATTGATATGGGACCGGCAAGGGTGAGGGAGCCGGCTGTTTCTCCTGCTGTCGCGGCAAGTCCCGACTGTTCTGCCAGACTGTAGCGCCCAGACCCTGGGCCTCGAGCATTACCGGCCGGCAGGCACGTTGTACGTGTTTGTTAATCATATTGATTTAGGCATTGTTGAGAATGCCGAAGAGAGTGGCTGGTAGGTAGAATGACAAAGAAATCCGTTTCCGATTCCGTATCGCGCCGCGCGCTTCTGCGTTCGGCCGTTTCCGTTGGTGCTGCCGCGCTTGCCGCGCCCGCCTTTGCGCAGAACGCGCTCAACGATCTCATGGGCTCTTCGCGCCGCGGCAACTGGGATGACCAGTTCGACGCCAATACGTCGCGTTCGGCCGTGGGCGTCGTTTCCAACAATCCGGTTCTCGGACGCGAAGCGCCTGTCTACATGCAGCAGGCGATCATGCAATATCAGCAGATCGTGCAGAATGGCGGCTGGCCGGAAGTGCCTGCTTCCCAGCAGCGTCTGCAGATCGGCGTCTCCGATCCTTCCGTACAGGCGCTTCGCCAGCGACTGATGGTATCCGGCGACCTGCCGCGCGAAGCCGGCATTTCCAGCGCCTTCGATAGCTACGTCGATGGCGCGCTGAAACGCTTCCAGGCCCGCCATGGCCTTCCGGCCGATGGTGTCAGCGGTGAATACACCACCAAGGCGCTGAATGTTTCGGCCCAGATTCGTCTGGCGCAGTTGCAGACCAACCTCGTGCGCATCCAGTCCATGTCGGGCGATCTCGGCCCGCGTCACCTGATGGTCAATATTCCGGCCGCCGCCATTGAAGCGGTGGAGAATGAACGCGTCGTCCTGCGCAACACGGCCGTCGTCGGCCGCGCCAGCCGCCCGACGCATGTCATCAATTCCAAGATTTACGAGGTCATCCTCAATCCTTACTGGACCGCGCCGCGCTCGATCATCGAGAAGGATATCGTGCCGCTGATGCAGAAGGACCCGACCTATCTGGAGCGGAACAATATCCGCCTCATCGATGGCAAGGGACAGGAAGTGCCGCCGACTGCGGTCGACTGGTTCGCGCCGAAGGCCCCGAACCTGATGTTCCGTCAGGACCCCGGCAAGATCAACGCCATGTCGTCCACGAAGATCAACTTCCACAATCCGAACAACGAATATATGCACGACACGCCGCAGCAGGGCCTGTTCAACAAGCTGATGCGGTTCGAATCGTCCGGCTGCGTGCGCGTGCAGAACGTGCGCGACCTTACAAGCTGGCTGCTGCGCGACACGCCCGGCTGGTCGCGTCAGGAAATGGAACGTGTCATCGCCACCCGCGTCAACACGCCGATCAAGCTCGCGCAGGAAGTACCTGTTTATTTCGTCTACATCACCGCATGGTCGGCGAAGGACGGCGTGGTGCAGTTCCGCGATGACATCTATGAAAAGGATGGCAATGCCGAACTGGCGCTCAACACCACGAGCGGCATGGAGCAGCCGGCCGGCCCTGTTGATGACGATCTTCTGCCGCGCAACTGATCCGCGCTTTCATCGATGAAAACAGGCCGCATCTTCGGGTGCGGCTTTTTTCTTGGCGATTTTCTGAAAACAGCTGCTGTTTTTTGTCGCAACGTCGCAGTTTGACAGGCAAATCTCGCACCCCGTATTGCTCTTGTCCGGGCGGAACGCTAAGACGCCATCGCATTACTGTTTCAGGAGCCTTCACCATGTCGAACACAGATGCTTTCTTCTCCCGTCCGCTTGCCGATGTCGATCCGGAAATTTTCGGCGCGATCGAGAAGGAACTGGGTCGCCAGCGCCACGAGATCGAACTGATCGCCTCGGAAAACATCGTTTCCCGCGCCGTGCTTGAAGCGCAGGGTTCGATCATGACCAACAAATATGCGGAAGGTTACCCGGGCAAGCGTTATTACGGCGGCTGCCAGTTCGTCGACATCGCTGAAGAACTCGCCATCGAGCGCGCCAAGAAGCTGTTCGGTGTCAACTTCGCCAACGTCCAGCCGAATTCCGGTTCGCAGATGAACCAGGCCGTGTTCCTCGCGCTGCTGCAGCCGGGCGATACCTTCATGGGTCTCGACCTGAACTCGGGCGGTCACCTGACCCACGGTTCGCCGGTCAACATGTCCGGTAAATGGTTCAACGTCGTGTCCTACGGCGTGCGCGAAGGCGACAACCTGCTCGACATGGACGAAGTTGAGCGCAAGGCCAAGGAAACCCGGCCGAAGCTGATCCTCGCCGGCGGCACCGCCTATTCGCGCGTCTGGGACTGGAAGCGTTTCCGCGAGATCGCCGATGAAGTCGGCGCTTACCTGATGGTCGACATGGCCCACATCGCCGGTCTCGTTGCCGGTGGCCAGCACCCGTCGCCGTTCCCGCATTGCCATGTTGCAACGACGACGACGCACAAGTCGCTGCGCGGCCCGCGTGGCGGCATGATCCTCACCAATGAAGAGGATCTGGCCAAGAAGTTCAATTCGGCTGTATTCCCCGGCCTGCAGGGCGGCCCGCTGATGCATGTCATCGCCGCCAAGGCTGTTGCCTTCGGTGAAGCTTTGCAGCCGGAGTTCAAGGACTATGCCGCACAGGTCGTCAAGAACGCCAAGGCGCTGGCTGAAACGCTGGTCGAAGGCGGTCTGGATGTCGTCTCCGGCGGCACGGACAACCACCTGATGCTGGTCGACCTTCGCAAGAAGAACGCCACCGGCAAGCGTGCGGAAGCAGCGCTGGGCCGCGCCTACATCACCTGCAACAAGAACGGCATTCCTTTCGATCCGGAAAAGCCCTTCGTCACGTCTGGTGTCCGTCTTGGTACGCCGGCCGGCACGACGCGCGGTTTCAAGGAAGCGGAATTCCGCGAGATCGGCAAGCTGATCGTCGAGGTTCTCGACGGCCTGAAGGTCGCCAATTCGGACGAGGGCAACGCCTCCGTCGAAGCTGCGGTGCGTGAAAAGGTCGTCGGCCTGACCGACCGTTTCCCGATGTACCCGTACATGTAAGGAAAAAAGACGATGCGCTGCCCATTTTGCGGTTCCGAAGACACACAGGTCAAGGACTCGCGTCCGGCGGAGGACAACACCTCCATCCGCCGGCGGCGCATCTGCCCCGATTGCGGCGGCCGCTTCACGACCTATGAACGCGTGCAACTGCGCGAGTTGATGGTCATCAAGAAAAGCGGCCGCAAGCTGCCCTTCGACCGGGAAAAGCTGGTGCGATCCTTCGAGATCGCGCTGCGCAAGCGCCCGGTTGATCGCGACCGGATCGAGCGTGCCGTTTCCGGCATCGTTCGTCGCCTCGAAAGCTCCGGCGAGACGGAAATTCCCTCGGAAGAAATCGGCCTGCAGGTTCTCGAAGCGCTGAAGAGCCTCGATGACGTGGCCTTCGTGCGCTATGCCTCGGTCTATCGCGATTTCAGCCATGCCGAGGATTTTGAAAACGTGATTGCCGAAATCAACGCCAAGATCGCCCGCGACACGGACGCTGGAGTCTAGCCGTGACGAGCCGTGCCGATGACGAAAGGTTCATGGCAAGGGCAATCGAGGTTTCGCTTCGCCACCAGGGCCAGACGCTGACCAATCCCTCCGTGGGCTGTGTTCTCGTCAAGGACGGGAAAATCATCGCCGAAGCGGTGACTGCCATTGGCGGCCGCCCCCATGCCGAACGTCAGGCACTGGAAATCGCCGGCGATGCGGCTCGTGGTGCTACCGCTTATGTGACGCTCGAACCATGCTCGCACTGGGGCAAAACCCCGCCCTGCGCCAATGTCCTGGTGGAATACGGCGTCGCCCGTGTCGTGGTGGCGGTGGATGATCCGGATGAGCGTGTTTCCGGCCGGGGTTATACGATTTTACGCGATGCCGGCATTGTCGTGGAAACCGGCCTGCTGCGTGATGAGGGTAAGAGGGCGCTTGCCGGTTACCTCACACGCCAGATGAAAAAACGCCCGCATGTGATTCTGAAGCTTGCCGTTTCCGCCGATGGCATGATTGGCAGGAAAGGCGAGGGGCAGGTGGCGATCACCGGTCCCGAGGCTCGCCATGCCGTGCATGAGTTGCGGGCTCGTTGTGATTGCATCCTTGTGGGGATTGGCACGGCGATTGCGGATGATCCGGAACTGACGGTGCGCATTGCCGGAATGGAACAGCGTTCGCCGGTGCGCATCGTGCTGGATCGGCAGTTTGAATTGCCGCTGACGTCGAAGCTGGTGCGGAGTGCGCGTGAAGTTCCGGTGGTGGTTGCGGCTTTACCCCCCTCTGCCCTGCCGGGCATCTCCCCCTCAAGGGGGGAGATCGGCAAGGGGCTGTCCGCTCGCTCAAATTTTGAGTCGGGGTCTCATTCGCCAGCTGTTGATGTCGGGCAACACGCCGCTCCATCGATCTCCCCCCTTGAGGGGGAGATGCCCGGCAGGACAGAGGGGGGTAACCGCGAGTCAAAGCGCCAGCTCCTCACCGATGCCGGCGTCCAGATTCTCGAAGCCACAACCCTCGAAAACCTCCTCCACATCCTTGCCGAGAGCGGCATGTCGGAACTTCTGGTCGAAGGCGGTGCCTTTGCCGCAAAATCATTCCTTGAAGCCGGGCTGGTGGACCGTATCATGCTGTTCGAAAGCCCTGTCGTGATCGGTGAGGGCGGCATTGAAACGCCGCTCCGTCGTGCCGATATTGCGGGCGATTATGCTCTGGTCAGCGAAACCGCCTATGGGCCGGATCGCTGCTTCGATTATGAAAGGCCGATTTGATGTTTACCGGAATTGTCACCGACGTTGGAACCGTTTCCGAGCTGGAAGCCCTGGCTGAAGGCATTCGTCTGCGGGTGGCGACCAATTACGATCCCAAGACCATCGATATGGGTGCATCCATCTCCCATGGCGGCATTTGCCTGACGGTGACGAGGCTGCCGGAAGACGGCAGCAACGAGCGCTGGTATGAGGTCGAGGCCTGGGAAGAGGCGCTGCGCCTGACGACGATTGCCGGCTGGAAACGGGGCACCCATGTCAATCTGGAGCGGGCGCTGAAGATCGGCGACGAGCTTGGCGGTCACATCGTCTCCGGCCATGTCGATGGCAAGGCGGAAATCCTGGCCGTAGAGCCGGAAGGCGAAGCGGTACGTATCCGCCTGCGCGCGCCGGAGCATCTGGCGAAATTCGTGGCGCCCAAGGGTTCCGTGGCGCTCGACGGCACCTCGCTGACCGTCAACGCCGTCGAAGGCACGGATTTCGACGTGCTGCTGATCCGCCACACGCTCACTGTGACGACGTGGGGCGAGCGCCAGCCGGGCGATTTTGTCAATTTCGAAGTCGACACCATGGCGCGCTACGCCGCAAGGCTTGCGGAGTTTCCTTCGGCGTAAGCTGGGGAGGCTCGGCGCTTTATTATGTTCGCGGACTCTTCCTTCTCTCGTCATTCCGGCCTTGAGCCGGAATCCAGCCAGCCCAAGTCCTTGGGCTGAGAAGACTCCTTTCGCCGCACAGACGCGCGTCGGCTGGATGCCGGATCGATTCCGGCATGACGAAGGAGGAGCAGCGAATTTAATCCTGATCGGTGTCGGTCGCCGCCACACTTCCGGTCGAACCGGAAAGATTGTAAAGACGTCGTTCGGCCGTTTGAGATCGACTGCGCGCCAAACAGGGTAGGGAACATACATCATGCCGTCTTTTGAACTGCTGACAGCCTTTTTCATCACCACCGCCCTGTTTGCCTATATTCCCGGTCCGGCCATGCTTTACGCGGCCGCCCAGACCATGGCGCGCGGCCGGTTTGCCGGGCTGATGGCGGTACTCGGTATCCATGTCGGCTGCTATTTCCATATCTTCGCCGCTGCGGCCGGTCTCTCCGTGCTGTTTCAGGCGGTTCCATGGCTTTACCTCGCGGTGAAGCTGTGCGGTGCGCTTTATCTCATCTGGCTGGGTTTCTCGATGCTGCGCAGCAAGCTGGAAGGCGAGGCGGTCAATCTCACCATCGAGCCGAAATCGGCGCGTCGGGCCTTCATCGACAGCATCATCGTTGATGTGCTCAATCCGAAGACGGCGCTGTTCTTTCTGGCCTTCCTGCCGCAATTCGTCGATCCGGCAGCCGCTTTCCCGGTCTGGCTGCAGTTCCTGATCCTCGGTATCGCCGTCAATTTCATTTTCTCTTCCGCCGATCTCGTCGGCGTGCTTCTGGCGGGCGCGATGGTCGGGCGTCTGAAGCGGTCGAGCGCCGTGCAGGCTTTGGCCCGGCGCGCCGCCGGAACGGTGCTGATGGGGCTTGGCGTGCATCTGGCTTTCCAGAAAAGCTGATTTTTCAGCCGCGCCGCAGAGACATCAAGCCTTGCGGGATACCCCGCAAACGGGCCATGCTGCGTGGGTAATGCATGAAAATACTTGCCAAAAACGGCCAGCCGTGGTTTGACCGCCGCAAAAGCCGGTATGATCCGGCGTAAAGCTTTTCGGGAAAATCCCCAGGAACCCTCACATGTCCAAACCCCATCTTCTTATCGTGGAAGCACGTTTTTACGACGATATGGCGGATGCCCTTCTCGAAGGCGCGAAGTTCGCGCTCGATGAGGCCGGCGCCACCTATGACGTCATCACCGTTCCCGGCGCGCTGGAAATCCCCGCCGCCATCGCCATGGCGCTTGACGGTGCCGACAATGACGGCACGGAATATGACGGTTTCGTCGCACTCGGCATGGTCATTCGCGGCGAGACCTATCACTTCGATATTGTCTCCAACGAATCCTCCCGCGCCCTGATGGATCTCGCCGTCAGCGAATCGCTGCCGATCGGCAACGGCATCCTCACCGTTGAAAATGACGAGCAGGCCTGGGCGCGCGTGCGCCGTTCCGACAAGGACAAGGGCGGTTTTGCCGCCCGTGCGGCGCTGACCATGATCGAGCTGAAGAAGAAACTGGGTGGCTGAGCGCATGTCGAATGTTGATAATGGCGGCGAACCGCGCCAGCCTTCGGTAAAGCCGGCCAACCAGCGCGGCGCGGCCCGCCTTGCGGCCGTGCAGGCGCTTTACCAGATGGATGTCGGCGGAACCGGCGTGATGGAAGTGGTGGCCGAATATGAGGCGCACCGTCTCGGTCAGGAAGTCGATGGCGATACCTACCTGAAGGCCGATCCGTCGTGGTTCCGCTCCATCGTCTCCGGCGTCGTCCGTGACCAGACGAAGATCGACCCCCTGGTGCGTTCCGCCCTTCTGGAAGACTGGCCGCTGTCGCGTCTCGATGCCACCGTGCGCGCCATCCTGCGCGCCGGCACCTTCGAAATTCTCGAGCGTAATGACGTGCCGGTCGCCGTCATCGTCACGGAATATGTCGAAATCGCCCGTGCTTTCTTCGAACACGACGAGCCGAAGCTGGTGAATGCGGTACTTGACCGCATTGCCAAGCAGGTGCGCGGCGAGGCAAAACGCTAAAAAACCTTAGGTGAGGAAGACATGAGCGCCGTTTCCGTCCCCGGACTTGAAGTTCAACTGGACGAGGCCAAGCGCAACGTCTTCCTCCTCACCATGGCGCAGGCGATCATGGGATCGGCCGCGCCTTTGAGCTTTTCGGTCGGCGCGCTTGCCGGTTATCAGCTGCTCGGCGTTGACAAGTCGCTGGCAACCGCGCCGCTCACCGGCTTCAATATCGGCGTGGCGCTCGGCGCCATCTGCGTTGCTGCGGCATCCCGTTTTCTCGGGCGCAAGGCCGGTTTCATGGTCGGCGCGCTGATGTGTTCGATCGGTGGCGGCATTGCCGCAGTCGCGCTCTTCCGCACGGATTTCTGGCTGTTTGCCGTCGGTCTGCTGCTGATCGGTATCTCAGGCGGCTTCACACAGAAAATCCGCTTCGCCGCCGCCGATGCATCGCCATCCTTCTACAAGCCGAAGGCAATCTCGTGGATTCTCGCGGGCGGCATCATCTCCGCCATTGTCGGGCCGCAGCTGGCTATTCTCGGCAAGGACCTGCTGGCGCCGGTCACCTTCGCCGGCGCTTTCATTGCGCTGGTGCCGCTGGGCATCATCTCGATCGCCATTCTGGCATTCCTGAAATTGCCCGATCCAAAGGCCGCCTCCACCCATACGGAGGCCGTCAGACCCCTGTCGGAAATCGTTCGCACGCAGCGTTTCGTCACCGGCATGATCTGCGGCATCGGCTCCTACGCATTGATGACCTTCATGATGACCGGCGCGCCGCTTGCCATGGTGGTCGGTTGCGGTTTCCCCACCGAACTTGCCACGCTCGGCATCCAGTGGCACGTTCTGGCCATGTTCGGCCCGAGCTTTTTCACGGGCATGCTGATTTCCCGATTCGGTGCGGAAAAAATCGTGGCGGCTGGCCTTGTCGTCCTGATGGCCTGCGCCATCGTCGCCCATATGGGCATCGAGCTGTGGAATTTCTGGGCGGCGCTCATCCTGCTCGGTCTCGGCTGGAATTTCGGCTTCATCGGCGCAACCGCCATCATCACCTCCAGTTACCGCCCGCACGAGGCGGACAAGGTGCAGGGCTTCCACGATATCGTGCTGTTCGGCACGGTGGCGCTGTCATCCTTCTCTTCCGGCAAGGTGTTTACGGCCTGGGGATGGTCGGTGATGAACCTCGTCATCTGGCCGGTTGCGGGGCTTTGCCTCCTGCTCGTCCTGTCGCTGATGCTGAAGCCGCGCAAAAACACCGCATAGGGCGGCGTCCGTCTTCTAGCCCTTTCATGTTTCAGGCGAATTTGTGGGCTTGACGCCGCGCCTTTCGCCAACGCAATCTTGCCGCGCAGGTCGTTTTTCCTTGGGAGGGGAACAAATGGCCACGACAGGACCTGGAGTGCGTGCCATCGCCCCTGTCCTTGCACATGGTTCGCCACGCCGGGGAGGGAGTGAGACCCGGCCTTTTGGGAGGTAAGTGCGCATGACCGTAATACCCATAGTGATTTTATGCGGTGTCCTGTCCGTGGTTTACGCGGTATGGGCGACCAAGAGCGTTCTCGATGCCGATCAGGGCAACGAGCGTATGCGTGAAATAGCAGGTTTTATCCGTGAAGGTGCGCAGGCTTATCTCACCCGTCAATATCTCACCATCGCCATCGTCGGATTGATCGTCGCCATTCTGGCCTGGTATCTTCTGTCCTCGATGGCGGCCATCGGTTTCCTCGTCGGCGCGGTGCTTTCAGGCGTCGCCGGTTTCGTCGGCATGCACGTCTCCGTGCGCGCCAATCTGCGCACCGCGCAGGCCGCCTCGCACAGCCTGTCAGCCGGTCTCGATATCGCCTTCAAGTCGGGCGCCATCACCGGCATGCTGGTGGCGGGGCTCGCGCTGCTCGGCGTATCCATCTATTATTTCATCCTCACCTCGGTGATGGGCCATCCGGCCGGCTCGCGTGAGGTGATTGACGCGCTGGTGTCGCTCGGCTTCGGCGCGTCACTGATTTCCATCTTCGCCCGTCTCGGCGGCGGCATCTTCACCAAGGGCGCCGATGTCGGCGGCGATCTCGTCGGCAAGGTCGAGGCCGGAATTCCGGAGGACGACCCCCGCAACCCCGCGACGATCGCCGATAATGTCGGTGATAATGTCGGCGATTGCGCCGGCATGGCGGCCGACCTGTTCGAAACCTATGCCGTCTCTGTTGTGGCGACCATGGTTCTCGCCGCGATCTTCTTTGCCGGAACACCGATACTGGAAAGCGCCATGGTCTATCCGCTGGCGATCTGCGGCGCCTGCATTCTGACTTCGATTGCCGGCACCTTCTTCGTCAAGCTTGGCACAAACAATTCCATCATGGGCGCGCTCTACAAGGGGCTCATCGCCACCGGCGTCTTTTCGGTCGTCGGTCTTGCGGTCGCCACCTATGCGACGGTGGGCTGGGGAACGGTGGGTACGGTGGCCGGCATGGAGATCACCGGCACCAATCTCTTTTTCTGCGGATTGGTCGGCCTTGTCGTGACGGCGCTGATCGTCGTCATCACCGAATATTATACCGGCACCAACAAGCGGCCGGTCAACTCCATCGCCCAGGCATCGGTCACCGGCCACGGCACCAACGTCATCCAGGGGCTTGCCGTCTCCCTGGAATCGACGGCGCTGCCGGCCATTGTCATCGTCGGTGGCATCATCGGCACATACCAGCTCGGCGGCCTGTTCGGCACCGGCATCGCGGTCACCGCCATGCTTGGCCTTGCCGGCATGATCGTCGCGCTCGACGCCTTCGGTCCGGTCACGGACAATGCCGGCGGCATCGCCGAAATGGCCGGTCTTGATCCCGACGTGCGCAAGGCGACCGACGCGCTGGACGCCGTCGGCAACACCACCAAGGCGGTGACCAAGGGTTATGCCATCGGTTCTGCCGGCCTCGGTGCGCTGGTGCTGTTTGCCGCCTATGCCAACGACCTGTCCTACTTCGCCGCCAATGGCGATACCTATCCCTACTTCAAGGACATGGGCGAGATTTCCTTCAGCCTCGCCAACCCCTACGTGGTGGCTGGCCTGTTGTTCGGCGGCCTTATCCCCTACCTCTTCGGCGGCATCGCCATGACGGCGGTGGGCAAGGCGGCAGGTGCCATCGTCGAGGAAGTACGCCGCCAGTTCCGCGAAAAACCCGGCATCATGGCGGGCACGGAAAAGCCTGACTACGGCAGGGCGGTCGATCTGCTGACGAAAGCGGCGATCCGGGAAATGATCATCCCGTCGCTTCTGCCGGTTCTCGCTCCTCTCGTCGTTTATTTTGGCGTGCTGCTGATCTCGGGCTCCAAGGCGTCAGCCTTTGCCGCACTCGGGGCATCGCTGCTCGGCGTTATCATCAACGGCCTGTTCGTGGCGATTTCCATGACATCAGGCGGCGGCGCATGGGACAATGCCAAGAAGAGCTTCGAGGATGGTTTCATCGACAAGGACGGCGTGCGCCACGTCAAGGGTTCGGACGCCCACAAGGCGTCGGTGACGGGTGATACGGTTGGCGATCCTTATAAGGACACCGCCGGTCCCGCCGTCAACCCGGCGATCAAGATCACCAATATCGTGGCGCTGCTGCTGCTGGCGGTTCTTGCCCACTGAAGGCTTTAGGTTTCGGCAAACGAAAAAGGCCCGGGGAGTGATCCCCGGGCCTTTGAATTTATTGTCCTTTTTCCGATCAGGGCGTGTTGTTGCCCTGGCCGAGAATGCTCTTGGCAATATTGGCGCCCGAGGTGCCGCCGGAGAGCAGCTGCTGCAGGAAGGTGAGGTCCTTGCCGCCCGTCGGGGTGGTGCGCGAAATCGTGTCGAAGACCTTGCCGTCCTGCAGCGCGTAATTGGCCTTGCGCTCGATGACGCCGTCCTTGTTGAAATAGATCGCAAGAATGTTCTGCTCGACCAGCGTCGGCTTCATGAAGGCGGCGCGGCGCACGCGCTTCTGCGAGATGTAATAGAACACTTCGTTGCCGAAGGTCGCGGTGGTGGAAGGCGTGCCCATGGTCAGCAGAACCTGTTCGCGGCTGGAGCCTTCCGGGATCAGCTGCAGCGATTGCTCGTCCATGACATAGCCGTTGTGGAATACGTCTGTCGTGCTGGTGCAGGCGGAAAGCAGGCCGGATGCGAGCACGATTGCGATGGCGGTCTTGCTCAGAATTTTGCCGTGACTTGCGGATTTCTGCTTGCTCAACTGCTTTTCCCCGACTGCGATCATGAATGGCACCTTCCGGCATTGCGTGGTGCACAGTGTCTGTGCACATGATTGTGTCAATCCGGGGACGGAAAATCCCGATCACCCCCCAAATTCAATGCTTTCCCGGTCTTTTGGAACTCCTCCGGTTCTCTTCGACTGTTTCAGCGCAAAGACGAACGTGACCGCGACAGCATTGCAATTCGTGGATGCTTCGGTAAACCAGCTTTGACGATCATGCAACAAGTGCGAGGGGCGGTAAGTGAATTCACCGGCCCCGTTCGGAAAAAAACGATGATATTCGGGCTGTTCAAGAAGAAAAACAACAATCGCGCCATAGTCGACAGGCAATACGAGACCTTGACGGCTGCTGCCCGCACGCCGGCCTTTTATCTCGATCTTGGCGTTCCCGATACCGTGATGGGCCGCTTCGAGATGTTGTCGGTCATCATGATTCTCTATTTCCGCCGTACCAAGTCCTCCGGCGTCAGCGGCCAGGAGATCGCACAGGAGATCGTCGACGCCTTTTTTCAGGATATCGATCATTCCATCCGTGAGCTCGGCATCGGTGACCAGGGCGTGCCGAAACGCATGAAGAAATTCGCCGGCATGTTCTATGGACGACTCGAATCCTATGCGGCGGCGCTGGATGCGTCGGACGCCGTTGCCCTTGCTGCAGCGCTCCGGCGCAATATATATCCGCAGACAGACGAGACCGCACCGGCGCTGGACGGGCTGGCGGGCTGGATGATGGAAGCCTCCCTGGCCCTTTCCGCCTGCTCCGAAGAAACAATCGCAACCGGAAGCCTGACGCTGCCCTTGCCTGGACGATGAGGTTTACGATGAACACGCGACACGCCGCAAATGACGACCTGCCTTTTTCCTATCCCGTAAAGGTAGGCCATATTTCCGCCAATCCCGTCAGGATTGGTCTTGAGGCCGACGCCGAGGAACTGAAGGCGCTGGCGAAATTCTGGGATGTGCTTTCCGTCGATTATCTTAAGGCGGAGCTGCAGGTATCCCGCTGGAAGAAGGATGGCTTGAAGATCAAGGGTGAGGTGCATGCGGCCGTGACCCAGTCCTGCGTCGTGACGCTGGAACCGGTCTCGAGCAGGATCGAAGAGACGCTTGAGCAGATTTTCGTTCCGGAAGGTTCGAAGCTGGCGCGGATGGTCACCAATGAGGAAGGCGAGATCGTGCTCGATCCCGATGGTCCTGATATTCCCGACCAGTTCACGGGTGACAGCATCGATGTCGGCGCCGTCGTCGTGGAATTTGCCGCCCTTGCGATCGACCCCTATCCGCGCAAACCGGATGCCGAATTCGTTGATACCGGCGACAGGGAGCGCGAAGAGGAAAAGCGCCCGTCGCCTTTCGCCGCGCTGAAAGATTGGAAAAAAGACTGAATGGCCCCGCCGGGCTGAAATAATTTTATTGTAACAAAAGCCGGAAAAGGTATTTTCGCGCAAAATCCGCTGGAGTGGCGGCAAAAAGGATAAGGGACGAGTGATCAGAATTGCAATTGACGTCATGGGTGGCGATTTCGGCCCAGATGTTGCCATACCCGGTGCCGCCAAGGCGCTTGAACGGCACAACGATGTAACTTTTCTGCTCTATGGGCAGAAGAGCAAATGCGAGCCCATTCTGGCACAATATCCCGCGCTTCGGGAAAAGTCGGTCTTTCACGATTGTGAAGTCTCGGTCGGTATGGACGAAAAGCCGAGCCAGGCGCTGCGGCGCGGCCGCTATGTCTCCAGCATGTGGCGTGCCATCGAAGCCGTGAAGCTCGGCGAGGCGGATGTTGTCGTCTCTGCCGGCAATACCGGCGCGCTGATGGCCATGGCCAAATTCTGTTTGCGCACCATGGCGCGGGTGGAGCGGCCGGCCATTGCCGGCATCTGGCCGACGCTGAAAGGCGAAAGCATCGTTCTCGATATCGGCGCGACGATCGGCGCCGATTCCCAGCAGCTTCTGGATTTCGCCCTGATGGGCGGCGCCATGGCGCGTGCGCTTTTCGATATTGATCGGCCGACCGTCGGCCTGCTCAATGTCGGGGTCGAGGAGGTCAAGGGTCAGGAAGAAGTGCGGGAAGCCGGACGGCTGATCCGCGAGGCTGACCTCGGCACCATCGATTATCGCGGTTTCGTCGAAGGCGACGATATCGGCAAGGGCACGGTGGATGTGGTGGTGACCGAAGGTTTCACCGGCAACATCGCGCTGAAAGCCGCCGAAGGCACGGCGCGTCAGATCACCACGCTGCTGCGCGAGGCGATCTCCCGCAGCTTCTTCGCCAAGATCGGCTATGTTCTGGCGAAAAGCGCCTTTGATGTGCTGCGGGAGAAAATGGACCCGCGCAAGGTCAATGGCGGCGTGTTTCTCGGCCTGAACGGCATTGTCATCAAGAGCCATGGCGGCACGGATGCCATCGGTTTTGCCTCCGCCGTCGATGTCGGCTACGACATGGTTCACAACGGCTTGACCGCCAAGATTGAAAACGATCTGAAGATTTACCACGCAAGACGGCTTCCGCCCCCGGCGCCCGAAGCTCTCGTGGCTGACGAGGAATAAGGGAATGATCCGCTCTATAGTCCGTGGTTTCGGGGCAGCGCTTCCGAAGCGTGTCATGACCAACAGCGAAATCGAAGGTGTCGTCGAGACATCAGACGAATGGATCGTGCAGCGCACCGGCATCAGGCAGCGCTATATCGCCGGCGAGGATGAAACCACCGCGTCTCTCGGCGAGGCGGCGGCCCGTGCCGCGCTCGACAATGCCGGCCTGACCCCTGATGATATCGACCTCATCATTCTGGCGACGTCCACTCCGGACAACACCTTTCCGGCAACGGCAGTGAATATCCAGAATCGTCTCGGCATGACCCATGGTTTCGCCTTCGACATGCAGGCCGTCTGTTCCGGTTTCGTCTATGCCGTATCGACCGCCGATCTTTATATTCGCGGTGGCATGGCCAAGCGCGTTCTGGTCATCGGCTCCGAGACATTCTCGCGCATTCTCGACTGGAAGGACCGCACCACCTGCGTCCTGTTCGGCGATGGCGCCGGCGCGCTTGTTCTGGAAGTGGGTGAAGGCGAGGGCACCTCCGCCGATCGCGGCATCCTGACCGCGCAGCTGCGTTCCGACGGCTCGCACAAGGAAAAGCTCTATGTCGACGGCGGACCTTCCACGACAGGCACGGTTGGCCATCTGCGCATGGAAGGCCGGGAAGTCTTCAAACATGCCGTTGGCATGATTACCGACGTCATCGAACAGGCTTTCGAAGCGACAGGCACGACGGCGGATGATCTCGACTGGCTCGTTCCGCATCAGGCCAACAAGCGCATCATCGACGGCTCGGCGAAGAAGCTCAACATCGACCCGGAAAAGGTCGTGATCACCGTCGATCAGCACGGCAATACCTCGGCCGCCTCCATTCCGCTGGCGCTTGCCGTTGCCGCCGGTGACGGGCGTATCAAGAAGGGCGACCTGGTCATGCTGGAGGCCATGGGCGGCGGTTTCACCTGGGGCGCAGTGCTGCTGCGCTGGTAGCGATGAATTTATTCTGCGGGAAGGCGGCGGCGCGAAATCGGTTGTGTTTTTCGCAGCCGAAGCCTGATCCGTCGCGCCTGAGCGCCCGGCTATTGCGGCAAAACCGCGCCGGGTGCTCTAAGCCCTTGCACTGATTGCCGAAAGCCTCAAATGAATCTGGAACAATCCCTTGACCGGTCGCCACAAGGGAAATAATCTCAGCGGCTCCTAGAGAAGAGTTCAGACACGGTTTGTGGGGAAAAATGGCCGGGAAGACAGTGACACGCGCAGATCTTGCAGAATCTGTGTTTCGTAAAGTCGGGCTGTCCCGCACCGAATCCGCCGAACTGGTCGAGACGATCATCGACGAAATATGTAACGCGATCACTCGCGGCGAGGTCGTCAAGCTCTCGTCCTTCGCGACTTTCCAGATCAGGGAAAAGAACGAGCGCATCGGCCGCAACCCGAAGACGGGTGAGGAAGTTCCGATTTCGCCGCGCCGCGTCATGACCTTCAAGGCGTCAAACGTGCTGAAGCAGCGCATCCTGAAGGCGCATACGGCCCGCAAGGCCAAGCAGAAGGGCCAGAAGGCCGGGGCATAAGCCCGACCTGAAGCTGCAGCGACACGCCTTTTTTGCCGTATCGCAAGCCCTTTTCCCCATTCTTCTTGTGAACATGCTTGAATTTCAACGTGCAAGCCGTTGAAATCCTGTCGACTCACATCATAATCAATTTTAGTGATTTGTATCTCGCCGCAACGGGTATCGGCGCGAGGGTCGGAAGACGGCTTTCGCATGGTGTCTGGACCGGTGGAGGAAAAGCGTTCTCGTTCAGTGTCCGGCCGGATGCATGGCGCTCCGGTTCGGATGGGAGTGGAAATTTGGACAAAAGCCCCGACGCGTTTCGGACGATCAGTGAAGTGGCGGATGAGCTGAACCTGCCGCAGCATGTGCTGCGTTTCTGGGAAACACGCTTCCCGCAGATCAAGCCGATGAAACGGGGCGGGGGCCGCCGTTATTACCGCCCTGACGACATCGATCTCCTGAAGGGCATTCGCCATCTCCTTTACGACCATGGCTACACCATCAAGGGCGTGCAGAAGCTGCTGAAAGCCAATGGCAACCGCTTCGTGGCCGCGATTGCCTCGGGTGATCTCGCGACCATGGAAGCGATCATGGCGGCGAGCGGTGAAAAGGAAGTTGCCGAGCCGCGCGTCATCGATACCGATGGGGACGAGGTTGTCGGCCGTCCGAAGGCCAGGCCGAGCGGTCGTTTTTTCGGCTTCGGCGGCGGCAACAGCGATGCGGAAATATCGGTCGGCAAGTCGGGCATCGGCAAGGACGATCAGGCGCTGTTGCAGGAAGCCCTGTTCGATCTGCTCGAATGCAAGCGCCTGCTCGATCAGGTTCGCTGACGGTTTATCCACAGCTGTTTTGAGCGGGTCCCATCGGGGAATTCGAAAAAACAAGGAGTTAGAGCGTTTCCCGATTTCGGGAAAAACGAAAACGCTCGGGAATGCCAACTTTTCGGAAACTCCTTTGGCCGATAATGCGGCTCCGTAAAAAGGAGTCCGATCGTGAGCAATCGAAAATCGACAGCACGACGCCGCACGGCGAAGAAATCGGGTGGCGGAAGCGTTTGGCCCTGGGTGCTGGTGCTGGGCGTTGTTGCCGGCGGCATTCAGGCTTACGAGCACCGCGACAGTCTTCTGCCGCAGCGGCATGTTGCGAAGGCCACATCGTCGGCCACGAATTCTCCGAAAGTCGCGACCGCGGCCAGGCGCGATTCCGTCACGCCGGAGAAAGTCGCATCCATTCGCCCGGCATCGCCCGCTCTGCCCGGTAATGGCCCGGTGCCGCCACGCCCGATTGCCATGCCGTCCACGGCACAGCAGAGCCAGGTCGCCGCTATCCTGCCGGAAACGCGCCCTTCGGTCGAAAAAATCTCGCTCGGAGAAAAAAGCGGCACTTTTGCCTTCTGTGGTCGTTCCGGTCTCAACAATTGCGTGGCCGATGGCAACACCTTCTGGATGAAGGGTGTGAAAATGCAGCTTGCCGGCATCGAAGTCCCGCAGATCGACCGGGCGCGCTGCATGGAAGAGCGCCAGCGCGGTTTCGTTGCGAAGGTAAGGCTTCGCGACATGCTGAATGCCGGCGCCTTCGACGTGGCTTCTTCCGCTGTTACGGGCGGACAAACCACGGAACGCAAACGGCTTTCTCGTTCGGGCGTATCCTTTGCGGACCAGCTGGTGCGGGAAGGGCTCGCGCATCCCGCATCGGCAAAAAATCAGTCATGGTGTGGCTGAGGCCCCGTTGACCGAAACGGCCCGGCCTGTGTAGATGGGGCTAAGTTGTGTTTGGGACCGGCCCCTGCGCCGGGCGCCCGAAGCATGACGATTTTTTTGCAGCGCCACCCGGCCGGAACGGTACGCGGCGCGGCAATGCGGACGTGGCGAAATCGGTAGACGCAGCAGACTTAAAATCTGCCGACCATTGGTCTTGCGGGTTCAAGTCCCGCCGTCCGCACCAGCTTTCCTTTGATCTATCCGATGTCGCAAGTTCTGAACCGGCATAAAACGCCCGTTCACGCGCGCGTCATCCCTTCTTGAAAATCATCAAAAAGAACCTATTGACCTTGCCACGATGGGAAGCCCTATCTTTTTTTAATACAAGAAAAGAGGGGTCATACGCATGTCACAAATGGAGATCTGCGCGAGTCATCAGATTGCGATCGATGGCATGACATGCGCCTCCTGCGTTGGCCGGGTGGAGAAGGCCATTGCCAGAGTGCCGGGGGTTCTCAAAGCCTCGGTCAATCTCGCCACCGAACGCGCCGATATCGCCTTTTCCGGGCCGCCCGACGTCGTGGCCGTTATCGCGGCCGTGCGGAATGCCGGTTATGGCGTCGATGAGAAAACCATCGAACTCGATATTGAGGGCATGACCTGCGCCTCCTGCGTCGGGCGTGTCGAAAAGGCGCTGAAAGCGGTCGCCGGTGTTTCCGATGCGAGCGTCAATCTGGCAACGGAACGCGCCACTGTCCGCGTCGCGGGCAATGCCGTCTCCGCCGCCGGGTTGGCCGAAGCAATCAGGCAGGCCGGTTATAAGGCAAGCGAGATCGCCGCGGACAAAGCCAAGGGCGAGGAGCCGGACCGGCGCGAGGCCGAGTTGCGTCGCCTGAAAGTCAGCCTGGCCGCCGCCGCTATTCTGACGCTGCCGGTTTTCGTCCTGGAAATGGGTTCGCATCTGGTGCCCGCCATCCATGATTTTGTGATGGACACGATCGGCATGCGGGAAAGCTGGTATCTGCAATTTGCGCTGACCACGCTGGTCCTGTTCGGACCCGGCCTGCGCTTCTTCAGGAAGGGCATACCCGCCCTTCTGCGGCTGGCGCCGGACATGAATTCACTGGTGGTGCTGGGCACTTCCGCCGCATGGGGATTTTCGGTGGTCGCGACCTTCCTGCCGGAAATCCTGCCGAGAGGCACGGCCAATGTCTATTATGAGGCGGCGGCCGTTATCGTCACCCTCATTCTGCTTGGTCGTTTTCTCGAAGCGCGCGCCAAGGGGCGCACCAGCGAGGCGATAAAGCGGCTGGTCGGCCTGCAGGCCAAGTCGGCCCGCGTGCTGCGCGATGGCGAAACCATCGATGTGCCGTTGCAGGATGTGCAGACGGGCGACGTGATCGTCGTTCGTCCCGGCGAAAAGGTGCCCGTCGACGGGCTGGTGCTCGATGGTTCCTCTTATGTCGATGAATCGATGATCACGGGTGAACCGATCCCGGTAACGAAGGCGGCGGGTTCCGAAGTCGTCGGCGGCACGGTGAACCGCAACGGCTCCTTCACCTTCCGCGCCACCAAGGTGGGCGCCGATACGCTGATCGCGCAGATCATCCGCATGGTCGAGGAAGCGCAGGCCGACAAGCTGCCCATTCAGGCGCTGGTGGACAAGGTGACCAACTGGTTCGTGCCGGCGGTGATGCTCGCCGCGCTCGCCACCTTCATCGTCTGGTTCGTGTTCGGGCCGGACCCGGCCTTGACCTTCGCGCTCGTCAACGCTGTTGCAGTCCTCATCATCGCCTGTCCCTGCGCCATGGGCCTTGCCACGCCCACCTCTATCATGGTCGGCACCGGCCGTGCCGCCGAAATGGGCGTGCTGTTCCGGCGCGGCGATGCGCTCCAGACCCTGCGCGACGCCGATGTTATTGCGGTCGACAAGACCGGCACGCTGACGCTCGGCAAGCCGAAACTGGTCCATTTCACCACGACGGAGGGGTTCGACGCGGATGCGGTGCTGCGCCTCGTCGCCTCGCTTGAGAACCGTTCCGAACATCCGATCGCCGAGGCAATCGTCGAGGCTGCGAAACATGGCGGCCTGACGCTTGCCGATGCGGAGGGCTTTGAGGCCACCCCCGGTTTCGGCGTGGCGGCAATCGTGGATGGCCGCAGGGTCGAAGCGGGCGCGGATCGCTTCATGACGAAGCTCGGTTACGATGTCGCGATGTTTGCCGGTGATGCAGAGCGGCTGGGCAGGGAAGGGCAGTCGTCGCTTTATGCCGCCGTCGATGGCAGGCTGGCCGCGATCATCGCCGTTGCCGATCCGGTGAAACCAACGACGCCGGAAGCGATTGCGGCGCTGCATGCGCTTGGCCTCAAGGTCACGATGATCACGGGTGACAATCGCCGCACGGCGGAAGCCATCGCTCGCCGCCTTGGCATCGATGAGGTGGTGGCGGAAGTGCTGCCGGACGGCAAGGTCGAGGCCGTGAAGAGACTGGCGGCCGGCGGGCGACGCGTCGCCTTTGTCGGCGATGGCATCAACGATGCGCCGGCGCTCGCGGCGGCCGATGTCGGCCTTGCCATCGGCACGGGCACGGATGTTGCCATTGAAAGCGCCGATGTGGTGCTGATGTCGGGCGATCTTCGTGGCGTTGCCAATGCCATAGCGCTCTCCAAGGCGACCATCCGTAATATCGGCCAGAACCTGTTCTGGGCCTTTGCCTACAACGCCGCGCTCGTTCCCGTGGCAGCCGGAATATTGTATCCTGTCAACGGCGTTCTGCTGTCGCCTGTCCTTGCCGCCGGAGCCATGGCGCTCTCCAGCGTATTCGTCCTGACAAACGCGCTGCGCCTCAAAAGCTTCCACGCGCCGCTGGCGGACAAATCGTCCGGCATGCAGCTTGCGGCGGCCGAATAGGAGGCGGATGTGATGACGTCTGGCAACACAATCTATCTGCCGCAGATCGGACGCAGCATCATGGCGGCGCAAGGCGAGACCGTGCTTCAGGCCGCGCTTGCGGCAGGCATCACCTATCCGCACGGCTGCCGCATGGGCCGCTGCGGGGCCTGTAAATCGCACCTCGTTTCGGGCGAGATCGATCTTCTCAAGCACACGCCCTTTTCACTGACCGAAGAGGAAAAGGCGGAAGGTCTGACGCTTGCCTGCCGCGCCGTGCCGTTGAGCGATGTGACGATAAGCTGGCTCGACGGAGCCGATGAAATCGCCGATATTCCGACTGGCCGCTTCGAGGGCGCGGTGGCGGAGGCGGTGGATGTGACGCATGATATCAGGCTCATCCGCATCAGGCTCGATGACCGCGCGTCATTCAGCTTCAAACCGGGGCAATATGTTCGCCTGCTTTATCCGGACTGTTCGCCGCGCGACTATTCCATCGCCAGCCGGGTCGATGAGGAACTGATCGAATTCCATATCCGGCATGTGCCGGGCGGTCTGACAAGCAGCCACATTGTCACTCGCGCCAGGGCAGGTGATCCCGTCACTCTGGTGGGGCCTTTCGGCTCCTCATTCCTGCGGGAAAAACATTGTGGACCGATCCTCGGCATTGCCGGCGGTTCCGGGCTGGCGCCCGTCAAGGCGGTTGTCGAAGCGGCTCTTACGACGGGGCAAGCGGCCGGTCGGGAACGCCCGATCCATGTCTATTTCGGCGCTCGTGCCCTGCGTGATCTTTATATGGTGGATCATTTCGAGGCGCTCATCGCAAGGCACGGCAATCTGAGTTTCGTTCCGGTTCTCTCCAATGAGCCACATGCGCAGATGCGGTGCGGTTATGTCGGCAATGCGGTGGCGGATGATTTCGACGATCTCGATGGCTGGAAGGCCTATCTCGCCGGCCCGCCGGCCATGATCGAGGCCACGGTGCCGCAACTGGTGGCGCGTGGCATGCGCATCGCCGACATTCATGCAGACGTGTTTTTCACCCCGGACAGATAGGAGCAGGATCCATGAATATCGGCACAGCCGCCACCGCGTCAGGCGTTTCTGCGAAGATGATCCGTCATTACGAAATGATCGGCCTGATCAAATCGGCAAACCGCACGGATTCCGGATACCGGGTCTATACGGCCAACGATCTGGAAACGCTGCGCTTCATAAGGCGCGGACGCGACCTTGGTTTCTCGATCGAAAAGATCAGGCAGCTCATGACGCTGTGGCGTGATCCGGGCGGTGCGTCCTGTGATGTCAAGCGCATCGTCATGGAACATGTCGTCGACCTCGAGGCGAAGATGCATACGCTTCGGGACATGGCCGATACGCTGCGAAACCTCGCAACCTATTGCCCCGATAATGGCGAGCCGGATTGCCCGATCATTCAGGACCTGGCGCAATCCGAAGATCCCGATTTTGTTCCGGTAGCGGTTGTGCCCAAGCGTTCGGGAATGCTGAAGGGCACTTCCGGGGCGGTGACGGAATTGCCGCGCCTCATGAAATAACCAGCCGTTCCCATCGGGAACAGATCGTTGATTGCAGCAAACGCCAATTGCGGTGAAGGAAACCGGGCCATGTGGATACAGATATTGCAACGCTTCCTTATCCTGTGCCTGATGCTGGCCATCGTTTCCGTCATCGCGTTTCTTTTGCCCTATATGGCGGGTGGCGATCCGGCCCGCACCATCCTGTTTTCGCGTATGCGCGATACCGCTCTCGATCCGCATGCGGTGGAGGCGCTGAGGGTGAGCCTCGGTCTCGACCGGCCGCTTTACGTGCAATATTTCGCCTGGCTGTCCAGTGCGCTGCGCGGCGATCTCGGCTTCTCCTTCACCAGTAGCCAGCCCGTGGCCGGTGAGCTTTTGCGCTCGCTCGGCGTATCGGTGACACTGGCGTTGACGGCGCTGGCAATCGCGGTCGCCGTCGCCCTGCCGCTCGGCACGCTGGCCGCGATGCGCCCGGGCGGACGGCTCGATAATTTCGCGACGCTGATGATCCAGACATTCGTCGCAACGCCGGAATACTGGTTTGCGCCGATGTCGGCGCTGGTCTTTGCGCTTTATCTCGGCTGGCTGCCGTCAGCGGGATGGGAAAGCTGGCGTTCCCTGGTGCTTCCGGCTCTCACCCTGACGCTGCGCCCGCTCGCTTATTTCACGCAGGTGACGCGTGCCGCCATGGCCGAGGTTCTGCGTGCGCCTTATATCACGGCGGCGCGCAGCCGCGGGCTCGGCATGCATGGCACGGTCATGCGCCACGGCATCCGCAACGGCTCGCTGCCGGTGGTCACCTTCTTCGCCCTGTGGCTTGCCGGCCTCCTGGGCGGATCGGTGGTCGTGGAGGTGATCTTCGCCATCCCCGGCATGGGCCGGCTGCTTTATGACGCGGTGGTCAATCGGGACATCCCGATGCTGCAGGGCGGGTTCATCTGCATCGTCGCCCTGTCCATCCTGATCAATACCCTGGCCGATGGCCTCTATGTCCTGATCAATCCAGCCATGCGAGGTCACCATGACCATTAGTCACTTTCCAGCCGCGACAGCCGCCGCCTTGCCGATGACCACGCCCAAGCGCCCCTCGACGCTCTCCCGTTTCACCGACTTCATCCGTCGGCGACACTGGACCTTCTATGCGGGATCGGTGATCTTTCTCGCCATCATCCTGCTATTGGTCGTCGCCCCGTGGATTTCGCCCTACAATCCCGCACAGCAGAACCTGCGCCTGCGACTGAATGCGCCAAGCGCCACCTATTGGCTGGGAACGGACCATCTGGGGCGCGACGTGCTCAGCCGGCTGCTGATCGGCGGTCGTTTCACGGTCACGATTGCCGCCATCACCGTCATTCTCTCGGTCGCCATCGGCACCTTCGTCGGCATCATCAGCGGCCGCAGCCGCGGCATTCTCGATGAGGTCCTGATGCGCGTGGTGGATCTGCTCATCGCCATACCGGACGTGGTGATCGCCATCTTCCTCGTCGCCATCTTCGGCCCGGGATATGGAACGCTCATCGCGTCGCTGACAATCGTTGGCTGGACGCCCTTTGCGCGGCTGGCGCGCGGGCTGACATTGTCGATCAATTCACGCGAATATATCCGCGCGGCGGAAGTGCTCGGCTGCACGCGGCGCTTCATCATCTTCCGGCATATCATCCCGAACACGATCTGGCCGATTGCGGCCGTGGCGTTCCTGCGCTTTGGCCACAAGCTGATCACGGTGGGCGGGCTGTCGTTTCTGGGCCTCGGCGTCCAGCCGCCTGCCGCCGACTGGGCATTGATGCTGGCCGATGCGCAGGCCTATGCGGAACGCATGCCCGTTCTCGTCATCGCCCCCGGTCTGGCGATTTTCCTGTCGGCGCTCAGCGTGACATGGATTGGCCACGGGCTGAACCTGGAGACCAAAAAACAGAATGGTCATTGACGCCTGCCGACGGGCAATGGCCGGCTTGATCATCGTCAAACATGGCTGAGGCGAATGAACTGGAAGGAGAGTAATATCGTCTGAAGCCGCATGAAAATACGCAAATGCCTCCGATTCAATAAAAATAAGGGGAACTCTTATGAATATCGAAGGACAGACGCATGCCAATACGGCCATGTCTCCCGACTGCGCACCGCTTCTGGAGATTGAGGACCTGCACGTTTCGGTGCCGGCGCAAAATGGCCGTAAATTTGTCATTTCGGGCCTCACCCTTTCCGTCAATGCGGGAGAAGTTGTCGCTCTCGTCGGCGAATCCGGTTCCGGCAAGAGCATGACGGCCCTGTCATTGATGCGGCTTTTGCCGCAGGGCGCGGAAATCAATTCCGGCCGCATTTCCTTTGCCGGGCGCGATATCCTCGCACTTTCATCCTCCGAACTCGATGCGCTGCGCGGTGCCGATATCGGCATGCTGTTCCAGCAGCCACAGGCGATGCTCGACCCGACCAGCCGGGTGAGGACGCAGGTTGCCGAGCCGCTGTGGATTCACCGCAAGATGAGCCGGCACGCCGCACTCAACCGGGTTGTCGGCCTTTTGTCAGATGTCGGCATCCCGGACCCTTCGGCGCGGGCGCAATGTTTCGCGCATGAGCTTTCCGGCGGCATGGCGCAGCGTGTCATGATTGCCGCGGCACTCTCGGGCAATCCGCAACTGCTGATCGCCGATGAACCGACGACGGCTCTCGATGTCACCGTCCAGGCACAGATATTGCGCCTGCTCGATGACGAGCGCCGCAAGCGTCGGCTTGCAACCCTGCTCATCACCCACGATCTGTCGGTCGTCGCCGCTTTCGCGGACAGGATCGCGGTCATGTATGCCGGCCGCATTGTTGAGGAAGGGCCGACGCAGGCGATCCTCAAGGCGCCGCAGCATCCCTATACCAAGGCGCTGATCAGCTGCTCGCTTCTGACCACCGACAGCGACGGCCAATTGCTGACAATCCCCGGATCGAGTTCGCAGGCCCATGACATGTCCTGCGGCTGCCGTTTTCATCCGCGCTGTTCGCTCGCCAAGGCGGCCGGCATGGGCAGCCGGTGCATGGCGTCGGAACCGGACCTGAATGCCTTGCCGGAAGGCCGCAAGGCGCGGTGCTGGGCAGTCGGCGAGGACCACACCGGTCATGATCATGCCAGCCATGCGGTCTGCTGAAGGAGAGGGCGTCATGTTATCGACAGCGATGAGAGAGAACCCGCCAATGGCTGGCAGCGAGAGCCGGCCTTATGTGGTTGCGAAGAACCTCTGCAAATATTATCCGATATCCGGCCTTGGTCACCGGGTGGTGAAATCCGTCGACGATGTGTCCCTGACCATCGGCGAGGGTGAGGTGCTCGGCCTCGTCGGCGAATCCGGATGCGGCAAAAGTACCGTCGCCGGGCTGATCACCCGGATGACCCACGCCACCAAAGGCGAAGTCAGCATCGGCGAACACGACATATTGCACATGCAGGGTGAGACGTTGCGGCGCATGCGCCGTGTCGTGCAACTGGTGTTTCAGGACCCGTATTCCGCGCTCGATCCGCGCATGCGTATCGGGCAGAGCATGGAGGCGCCGCTTGCCCAGCATGGTATCGGCACGCGTGAGGAGCGCACGGCGCGCGTTTTCAGGATGCTGGAAGAGGTCGGCCTCGATTCATCGTTTTTCGACCGTTACCCGAGCCAGTGTTCCGGCGGACAGTTGCAGCGTGTGGTCATCGGCCGCGCTCTGCTTCTCAATCCGAGCTTCCTTGTCTGTGACGAGCCGACATCGGCGCTTGACGCCTCCATGCGCACGCAGATCCTCAACCTGCTGATGGACATGAAACGCCGTCATGGCTTGACCGTTCTGATGATTTCCCATGACCTGCGCGTGGTGCGTTATCTCTGCGATCGTATCGCGGTGATGTATCTCGGGCGGATCGTTGAAATCGCTGACCGGGAAGAGCTTTTTCGTGCGCCGAAACATCCCTACACCAAGGCTTTGATCGCCTCGTCGATGCTGGATGAAACCGGCCTTTATGCGCCGGAAATGCTGCTGGATGGTGATCTGCCGAGCCCCCTGAACCCTCCCGGCGGCTGCAAATTTCACACCCGCTGCAAATATGCGACGCCGATCTGCGGCGAAAAGGAGCCGGTTCTGGAGGGTGTTGCGGGTGAGCATTTCGCACGCTGCCACCACTGGCGCGAATGGGGCTGAAGCATGAAGCAGTTACAGTTCTGCGCATTGGTAAAAACAGATGAATCGTGCGTCTGAGATTTAATATCAGAATTATATTTCGAGTATAGAAACGTAAAATGAATGATATTCGGATGGATATTCAATGAATATCCTCTGGATATTCTTTTGTCTTGCGACTTAAGGATATTTAATCGGAAAATTCGTGAAGATAAATGGATTGTGAGCATTGTCATCAAAAATAAAAGGGGAATATTCTATGATGAAGCACGCACTTTGGGCGACATGCGCCATCGTGGCCTCGTTTGGAGCCGATGCGGCAAAGGCCGCGACAATTACCTATGACGATAATTTCGGGGTGAAGACCGGCTGGCAGATGGCGTCCGACGACGCTTATCTCGGCTCGCGGGCAGGATGTTTCGAGAGCCTGATACGTGTCGGTTACGACATGAAACTGGAGCCGAGTCTGGCTGAATCCTGGACGCAGACCGACCCCAAGGTGTGGGAATTCAAACTGCGCAAGGGCGTCAAATTCCAGAACGGCGAAGCGCTTGATGCCAGGGCCGCAGTCAATGCTCTTACCAATCTTTTGGAGGCTCCGGTTCCGGCCCGCGCCTTTTCGCCCAAACTGATCGCCTCGGTCGAGGCCGGCGGCGATGATATCGTCCGGATAACGACGATCGAGCCCTCGGTGTTGCTGCCGGCACAGATGGCGAGCCCCGCCACCTCCATTCTCGCACCCGCCGCCTACAAGGACGGCAAGGTCGATCCGGTCGGAACCTGCACCGGACCTTTCAAGATCACGGAAGTTGATCCCAGCCAGCATATGATACTGACCGCCAATCACGATTACTGGGGCGGAATGCCGAAGCTTGCGGGTGGCCGCGTGAACTTCGTTCCCGATGCCGACACCCGTGCCACCCAGGCCCGAACGGGAGAAGCGCAGATTTCGCGTCTCGTTCCGCCATGGACCGTCAAGACAATCGAATCCACCGACGGCGTCAAGGTCGCGCCGATCCCGTCGCCCCGCATCACGGAACTGCTGCTGAACAATTCCAGGCCGCCTTTCGACAATCTCAAGGTGCGTCAGGCAATCCAGGCCGCCATCGATACGGGCGGCATCGCCGACAGCATCTATGAAGGCGCAGTCAAGGGTGCGGCCATGCCCTTTGCGGCGGGTGAGCCCTGGGCCGCCGAAGAAAGCAAGCCCGCCTATGACGTGGAAAAGGCCAAGGACCTGCTGAAGGAAGCGGGAGTGGCCCCCGGCAGCCTGAAGGTCACGCTGCTCGCCTACACGGCAAAAACGGAACTGAAGGATGTCGCGGCGATCATTCAGGCGCAGCTGCAGGAACTCGGCATCAAGGTTGATGTCCGCGTGGCTGACTATAGCGCGATCGAACCCGACCTTCTGGCCGGCAAGTTCGACATGGCACTGCTGTCGCGCGGTTATGCCACCGATGTCGCCGAACCGGCCGGTTTCCTCAATGCGGACTATACCTGCGGCGGCAGTTACAATATCTCGCATTATTGCAACGAGGCGACGGACAAGCTGATCAAATCCGCCTATGCCACGGCCGAACCCGCCGGTCGCTACGCCATATACAGCGAAGCGGCGAAGAAGATTTACGATGAAGCCGTCTCCGTTTTCCTCATCCATGAGACCGTGTTCGACGCCTATTCGGCCAAGCTCGAAAACTACAGGCCCCATCCGCTCAACTATTTTGTCATGACCAAGGATCTGGCAACGAAATAAGCTGGCGCGATATTGTCGATAACAGGGAGACCCGGCTTGAAAGAGCCGGGTCTTTTTATGGCAAGTCGGAGAGCCTCTCCTCGGTCATGACGTCCGTGAGGCCGCGTCCAGCCATGGCACCTCCGCGCCGTGAAAAGGGTTTCCCGCGATCAGGAACCTGATCGCGCGGTAGCTGGAAGGTGGAGAACTGGCAAAAGGAGAGGGCATCTGCCGTCTGCGGAGGCAGGAGGGACGAGCGCAGGCATCGTCCAAAATCCGTCAACAAATTCAGCGTGACGCGGGGCAGGCAGGATGATCCGGCGGCTGCGGGGATACGCGCCGCCGGCATTTCTTTCGATCAGGCGCGTGCTTCCGGCGTATAGCCTGCGGCGGTGATGATTTCGGCAATACGGGCCGCGTCGGAAACGCCGCCGACGACGACGGTGCGGCTTGCGGGATCGGCATGCACGGCGGCACCGGGAACGGTCTTTTCGATCGCGCCCTTGATCACCCCGGCGCAGTGACCACAGGTCATGTCTTCAACATGGAAAGAAAGGTCTGCATCAACCGGTGCCGTGGTGGTTTCGGCATGATGCTGGTGAGCGGTGCACATGGGGTGGTTCTCCTTGGTTGGGAATTCGTAACCGGGAGAGCCTGGACTATTCCAACGTGGGAAGGTCAAGCGCTTTATTCACGCAGGTGAGGCGATCTCAGTTCTTCCAGAAAATCGGCATCAGCAGCACCAGAACCGTCAGGATTTCCAGGCGGCCGAGCAGCATCAGGACCGACAGGAGATAAAGCGCGGGGTCGCTGATGGTGGAGAAATTGCCCGCCGGTCCGATGATCGGCCCGATGCCGGGGCCGACATTGGCAAGCGAGGTCGCCACCGCCGAGGTGGCGGTGAGGAAATCATAACCCATCAGGCTCATGGCAAGGCTGCCGCCGATCCACAGCGCGATGAAACAGCTGACGAACAGGAAGATCGTCCTGATCGTATCGGGATCGACCACCTGCTGGCCATAACGCACCGAATAGACGGCGTTCGGATAGATCAGCTTCTTCAGACCGGCGCGTACGACGTTGAAGATGATGAGAAAACGGTAGGCCTTGATGCCGCCCGCCGTCGAGCCGGAACAGCCGCCCATGAAGGTGGCGAAAAAGGCGACGACGACAACGAAAGGCCCCCAGAGCGTGTAGTCATCGCTGGCGAAGCCGCCGGTCGACAGGATCGACGTCATGTTGAAGAAGGAATGGCTGAGCGCGTCGTCCAGCGGCACGCCGTTCCTGAAATGATGATAAACGCCGACCGCAATCGAGATGGCGCAGAGATAGCCGAGAAAGACGGCGATCTGCGGGTCGCGCAGCGTCTCCAGCCGGCGGCGCACCGCAAGCAGGATCATAACCGAAAAGGGCAGGCTGCCGAAGATCAGGAAGATGGTGGCGATCCACAGCAGCGCGGTATTGTTGAAATAGGCGAAAGAGGCGTCGTGGGTGGAAAACCCGCCGGTCGCGACCGTCGACATGGCATGGTTCAGCGCATCGAAATGCGACATGCCGGCAAAATCATAAGCGATGGTGCAGGCCAGCGTCATGATAATGTAGATCGCCACGAAGGCCCGGGTAAAGCTTGCCAGCCGCGCGAAGGGCCGGTCATTGCCCGTGTCGGAGGATTCCATGCGGAAGAAGGTCATGCCGCCGACACGCAGGAGCGGCAGGATGAAGAGACCGAGCGCGACGATACCGATGCCGCCCAGCCAGCACAGAAGCGACCGCCACAGAAGAATGCCCTGCGGCGCGTTGTCGAGGCCCGAAATCGCGGTCGATCCCGTCGTGGTGATGGCGGAGACGGATTCGAACAGCGCCTGGCCGGGCGTCAGGTCGAGTTGTGACAGGTAGAGCGGAACCGCACCGACGATGGAAAACACCAGCCAGAGAATATTGACGAGCAGGAAGCCGAAACGCTTGTTGAAGGACGCGATCGGCCCGCGGGTGGCGAGCGCGCAGGCGAGAGCGAAGCCGCCGCACATGAAGCCGGACAGCGCAAACACCATCCAGTCGTCATTGCCGTAATAAAGATCCGTCAGCGCGGGCAGGAACATGGCCGTCGCGAGATAGAGCCCGAAGATGGACGCCACATAAATGACCGAGCGCAGAAGGTTGCTGTTCAAGAAATGAAACCCAGAGTTCGTGGCCGCGCTGAAATGAGTCTTTGTCTCCGACGCCTTCCTATGGCATAGCGGGTGCCATTATGAATTTCAATGGATTGACAATCGTGGACAAGCAGCTTGTGGAGGCAGCGCGGCGGGAAGTGCGGGAGATATTCCCGGAAACGCCGTTGCAGTTGAATGAACATCTCAGCCGTCGGTATGGCGCGTCGATTTGGCTGAAGCGTGAGGATCTGTCCCCGGTTCGTTCCTACAAGATTAGAGGCGCATTCAACTTTCTCCGCAAGGCGGTGGCGAAGGCTGGCAAGGACAAGGTTTTCGTCTGTGCGTCCGCCGGCAACCATGCCCAGGGCTTTGCTTTCGCCTGCCGTCATTTCGGCGTTCACGGTGTCGTTTTCATGCCGGTGACGACGCCGCAGCAGAAGATCGACAAGACCCGTATCTTCGGTGGCGAATTCATCAGCATCCGTCTGGTGGGCGATATATTCGACCAGTGTTATGCGGCTGCGCGCAAGCATGTCGAGGATCATGACGGCTATATGGTGCCGCCTTTCGACCATGAGGATATCATCGAGGGACAGGCGACTGTCGCTGCCGAGATCATGGACCAGCTGCCGGAAGGCACGAAGCCTGACATCGTCGTCATGCCGGTCGGCGGCGGCGGTCTCTCGGCCGGCCTTTCGGGTTTTCTGGCCGGCACGGTCGACAGGGAGAACTTCGTGTTCTGCGAGCCGGAAGGCGCGCCCAGCCTGAAGAAGAGCCTCGAACGCGGCGAGCCGGTGACGCTCACCAAGGTCGACAATTTTGTCGATGGCGCAGCCGTTGCCCGCATCGGCGACCTGAACTTCAAGGCACTGAAGGATTTCCCGGCCGAGCAGGTGATGCTCATCGCGGAAAACGCCATCTGTGTCACGATCATCGAGATGCTGAACCTCGAGGGCGTGGTGCTGGAGCCGGCGGGGGCGCTCGCCATCGCCGCGCTGGAAAAGCTCGGCCGCGAGAGGCTGGAAGGCAAGACGGTCATCGCCGTCGTCTCCGGTGGCAATTTCGATTTCGAGCGCCTGCCGGATGTGAAGGAACGCGCCATGCGTTACACCGGCGTGAAGAAATATTTCATCCTGCGCCTGCCGCAGCGCCCCGGCGCGCTGCGCGATTTCCTCAACCTGCTCGGTCCGGACGATGATATCGCCCGTTTCGAATATCTGAAGAAATCGGCCCGCAACTTCGGCTCGATCCTGATCGGCATTGAAACCAGCGCCAAGGAGAATTTCGCAGGACTGCTGGAGCGTTTCGAGGCCGCCGGTCTCGGTTATGAGGATATTACCGAAAACGAAATCCTGTCGAACCTGATCATCTGATCGGAAAGCGAACGGCAGGGAAGGGCGGATCACCTCCGCCCTTCAAACGTGACAAGATTGAGGGAGTGAAAGCCATGGCATCGTTTTTTTCCAAAATCCTCTCGGCCTTCGGCTCGGGGCAACCATCTTCCGATGCGCCGCAGAAGACCGCTCAGGTGGAGCCGCATGCGCATGGCGACTATCTGATCTACGCGACGCCGATCAAGGAAGGCGGCCAGTTCCGTCTCGCGGGCCGCATCGAGAAAAAGGCCGGTGAGGAAGTGCTGGTGCATGAATTCGTCCGTGCCGATGTCTTCACCAGCCTGGACGATGCGGTGGAGTTCACGATCCGCAAGGCGAAACTGATCATCGACCAGAACGGTTCATCGCTTTTTCCAGGAAAATGATGACGTTTTCTTCCCTCGGGCATTAAGATTCCGTTGGTTGCTTGGGCCTATCGTCCTTGAAGGGCATGGAGTCGCGCCGATAGACCGGCGCGGTGTGGATCGACGGGGCGTGCGCCGATGCAATGGGCAAATCTGGCCCTCTTTCTGACGGAGGCCATCGTCTATTTTTCGGTAATGACGGCATTCCTTCATTACCGGCATATTCTCGGCATCGGTGTCTTTCTCACCGCGCTGGGCGTCATGCATTTCATGGAAACCTATCTGGCCGCCGTCTTTTATGTCGGCCTGCCGTTCGGCGTCGCTTCGCCCGGTTCCTCCATCCTTTTTGCCGGCAAGCTGATGATGATCCTCATGCTCTATATGCGCGAGGATGCGGCCGTTGTGCGCCAGCCGATCTACGGCCTGTTTCTCGGCAATATATTGACCGTCATCATGGCGCAGATCATCCATTTTCATCAGACGGAGGCGATCGTTCCCGGACAGTCGGTCAGTGCCGGCTTTCTCGATGAGATGGGCGCGCTGATGGTCTGGGGAACCAGCCTGCTTTACATTGACGCCATCGCCATCATCCTGCTTTACGAAAAGCTGGGGCGTTATCTGCAGCGCCATATCGTCCTGCGCTTCGCGCTCTGCGGCGTCGTCATCCTCAGCTTCGACCAGGCCGGTTTTTACGGGGTTCTGCGATTTCTGTTCAATGCGCCGGTCGATGTCTTCTACGACGGCTGGAAGGCGAAGATGGCGGCGGTTGCGATCTATTCGCTGCTCTTTGCCATCTATCTCTGGCTGACCTCGGCCAAGGGACGTTTTCTGACACGCCGCAGCGTTGCCGATGTCTTCAATGATTTGACTTTCAGGGAGCGCTACGAGGAGCTCTTGTCCCGCTCGGGCCGCGACATGCTGACGGGTGTGTCGGACCGCGCCCGCATGGAGCTCGATGCGCCCTCGGTCGTCGTGGAATGTCTGGAGAAACAACGGCCGGTCAGTGTGCTGATCGTCGACATCGATCACTTCAAGACCGTCAACGATACCTTCGGGCATTTGCAGGGCGACGAGATATTGCGGGAATTCGCCGCCGTGCTGAAACGCACGGTGCATCCGCACGGCCATCTGTACCGCTTTGGCGGTGAGGAGTTCGTGGCGCTTCTGCCGGCGATGGCGCATGAGGCAGCCCTTGCCTTTTCGGCCAGTCTCAGGGCTGCGATCCTTGCGGACCTGCAGCGGCCGGATGGTTCGCCGCTGACCGTCAGCATTGGTGTCGCAACGGCCTTCGAGGACGGACAGCTTTTCCGCGCGCTCCTGTCGGAAGCCGATGCGCGGCTTTATGCGGCAAAAAACAACGGCCGGGACCAGGTCCACGGCCGTTTTGGCATGTGGGTCGGCTGATACCGGCAATCCCGCCGGCATCAGCCTTCCGTTCAATGTGCCTCAGGCGGCCTGTGCCAGTTCGGCAACCTTGGCGCCAGCGGCGGCAATGGCCTTCTCGACGGCTTCCGGGCCGAACGCCAGACCTTCCACGTAGATGACTTCCACATCCGTCATGCCCATGAAACCGAGAACGGTCTTGAGGTAGGGAACGGCATGGTTCATCGAAACGGCCGGGCCTTCGGAATAAACGCCGGCAGCGGCAAGCACGATGTAGACCTTCTTGCCGGTGGCGAGGCCGACCGGGCCCGTCTCGGTGTATTTGAAGGTCTGACCGGCGCGGGCGACGTTGTCGATCCACGACTTCAGGCCGGAATAGATGTTGAAGTTGATGAGGCCGGTGCCGATGACGACGGTGTCGGCGGCCATAAGCTCGGCAACCAGCTTGTCGGAATATTCGGCCGCAACCGCTTCTTCAGCGGTACGCTGGTCGGCCGGCTTGCGGATTGCAGCCGTCTTGACGGTGTCGAGGTGCGGAATGGGATCGGCGGCGAGATCGCGGTGGACAAGGGTGTTGGAAGCAGACTTGGCCTTCAGCTTGCTCGCGAGTTCACCGGAAAACTTGTTCGAAACCGATTCGTCGCCACGCGGGCTGGAGGTGATGAGAAGAATGTTGGACATGGTCTTTCCTTGCATATGCGATGAATTGACGGGCGCCTTGGGAGGGCGGGAGAGCACGATGCCCTTCCTTTGCGCTCTATATGAAAAATTACTGCCATCAATAAAACTGTGATAATGTGGAAACAATCTATCGATGAAATGGATGGGACATGGACGCGAACCCGACGCTCGACCAGTTGCAGGTATTTTTGACGGTTGCCGAGACCGGCAGTTTTTCGGCCGCGTCGCGGGCGCTCAATCGCGCCCAGTCGGTGGTCAGCTACACCATCGCCAATCTCGAGGCGCAGCTTGAAGTGACGCTGTTCGAGCGCAGCGGTGTGCGCCAGCCGAAGCTGACGGATGAGGGCCGCGCCATGCTGGAGGATGCGAGGCGCATTGTCGCCGGCCTGCAGGAAATGCGCGCCCGCGCCAAGGGGCTGAAGCAGGGGCTTGAAGCGGAACTGTCCGTCGCCATCAGCACCATGGTTCCGGCGGAAGCCGTCGTTGCGGTTCTGCGGGATTTTCGCGAACAATTCCCCACTGTCACCCTCAGCCTCAATGTCGGTGAGCTGGGTATGGTGATGGAGATGGTGCTCTCCCGCAAGGCGGGCATCGGCATCGGCGGGGCGCTGATGCGCCAGGATGATGAACTGGTCGTCGAAAAAGTCGGCCATTCCTTCATGCTGCCGGTCGTCGCTGCGGATCATCCGCTGGCGCAGATCGAGCGGCCGCTGGCCCTGGCGGATGTGCGTGAGGAAGTCCAGCTCGTGGTCACCGATGCCTCGGGCCTCACGAAAGGGCGCGATTTTAATGTGCTTTCCTACAAGACATGGCGGGTGAGCGATATCGCCACGAAATACCAGCTGATCAAGGGCGGTCTGGGTTGGGGCGGCCTGCCCGCATCGATCGTCCGCAACGACCTGACCAATGGCAGCCTGAAGGCCCTTGAACTCGAAGCTTATGAACAGGGCGAATATCCACTCTTTGCACTGCGGCGGGTGGATTCACCCGCAGGTCCCGCAGGTCAGTGGCTTGCCGAAGCTTTCCAGCAGCGCCTGTCGGCCTGCCCGAACCACAAGGATTTCAGTGGCATGCTGGAGGCGAACAAGCAGAGGAATATTGCTGTCGCCGCAGAGTGACATCGGCTGTCGGCACGACAATCGCGCATGGTCTGGAAGAGTGCCGCTTGTTTCTTCTCACCGGCGGGGAGAAGGTCGCGGCAGCGGGACGAGGGGCAAGCTCTCGATTCATCGCTGGCGTTGCCCCCCATCCGACCCTTCGGGCTACCTTCTCCCCCTCGGGGAGAAGAAACGGGCGGCAACCTCGTGTTACACCACTACAGGGCCAATTGACGGCAGCGAACGGTCTGCCTATACCTGACCACGGTCAGCAGTTCACCGAGGCATCGCCGTCCCGCAAGGGAAGCTAAACCTGCATCTCGAATAATTGACAGCACTTATCCCGTGCCTTGTCGGAAGCCGGCGATCAGCGACACCTTTCGGAATGGCACGTGAGGATAAGTCATGCCACGTTCGATCCTTTCCATTGATATCGCCGACCTCTCGACTTTTGCAAAATCGCTGCGCGAACAGATCGGCAGGCTGGAGCGCCAGCCAAGCCATGTGGAGATGCTCAATCTTCTGAGCCGGGCCGCAGGCTTCCGCAATTTCCAGCATCTGCGCGCATCCCGCACGGTGCCGCCCGCCGAAGGTGGGCCTGCAACGCCCGAGACGATGCCGGCCGCCAACGAGGGCAGGGTGCTGAAGACCGCGCGAACTTTTGATGCCGCCGGCAGGCTGGCGCAATGGCCTTCCCGCCGCTCGCAGCAGGAGCTGTGCCTCTGGTATCTATGGGCGAAAATCCCCGCCGGACGGAGCTTTTCCGAACGCGAGTTCAGCAGCTTTCTGGATGGCCTGCACCTGTTTGGGGACGCCGCGATGCTGAGGCGCGACATGGTCGGCCTGAAGCTCATCCGTCGCGACCGCGATGGCAGCGATTATCGGCGCATCGAGCAGAAGCCGCCATTGGAACTGCCGCTTCTGCTGCGAACGCTCGGTGGGCGCGATTGAGGGGATAGCCCTCGGTATTGCCGATGGTTTCCATCAAACTCGGCGTCATCCTCGGGCTTGTCCCGAGGATCTGCTACGGATTGATTTTGTTGACGTGGTTAGATCGTTGGGACAAGTCCAAGGATGACGGCAGAGCTTCACCCTGCCGCCAACAGCCGAAAGGCCGCAGCCCTCAAAGAACCAGACGGAACTTCGCGAAACCTTCCGCGCCGTCGCCGGCATCCTCGATTTTCGCGCCCTTGATATCCGCCGCATAGTGGCGGCCCTTGGGGCCGGTCTCGAAGATCGCCGTGGTACCGGCCACCGGCGCGAAGGACCAGTTGGCATCCGCAGACGGGTTGATGGTGCCCTGATCGATGATATAGCGCACGATCACGTCGCGGTTGGTGTCGGGGGCCACGAAGATCACCTTGTCGCCGGCGATATCGGGGAATTTGCCGCCGCCGCTGGCCCGGTAATTATTGGTCGCCACCACGAATTTCTGCTCGGGATCGATCGGTTTGCCTTCAAATTGCAGATTGACGATGCGGTTGCTGTCGGGATTGACCGCATTGCCGTCCTTGTCGAATTTCGCCGGCTTGGAAATATCGATCTGATAGGTGACGCCGTCGATGACATCGAAATTATAGGACGGGAAATCGGCGTTCAGCAGCGGCGCGTCCTTCGCACCGGCCTCGACCGTATTGAACATGCCGGCCGACATTTCCAGCCAGTTCTTCACCTGCGCGCCGTTGACCAGCACGGCCTGCACCGTGTTGGGGTAGAGGTAAAGATCGGCGACGTTCTTGATGGCGATGTCACCGGCGGGGACATCGGTATAATAATCCGCTCCGCCGCGACCGCCGGACTTGAAGGGCGCCGCCGCCGAAAGCACCGGCAGGTCCTTGTATTGTCCTTCCTTCAGCATGTCCTTGATGTACCAGGTCTGGGCATTGGAGACGATCTGCACGGAGGGGTCATCGGCCACCAGTGCGAAATAGGAATAGAGCGGCGCGAAGGTCTTGCCGACGGGGCGGCGCACATAGGCAAGGGCTGCCTCGTGATCGGCCTTGGCGGCGGCGAGCACCTCTGCCTTGTCGGTGAAATCGGCGACGATCTTGCGGTTTTCGTCGCGGTGATAGATCGGCCGGGCTTCGGAGGTGAAATCGACGATCTTCCAGCTCTTGCCATCCTTTTCGAGCAGCAGGTCGATGAGGCCCATATGCGAGCCCCAGAAACCGGCCATGACCGCCGGCTTGCCCATCAGCGTGCCCTTGACGGCATCCGCACCCTCGATGCCGTCCCAGGTCTTCGGACCGGGGAAGACGAGATGCTGGTGGCCGGTGAAGATGGCGTCGATGCCTTCGACACCTGCCAGATAAAGCGAGGCGTTTTCCATGCGCTCGGTCTGGCCCTTGCCGTCTATACCGGAATGGGAGAGGGCGATGACGATATCGGCGCCTTCTTCCTTCATGACAGGCACCCATGCTTTCGCCGCCTCGACGATGTCACGGGTCTGCGCCTTGCCTTCGAGGTTCTTGGAATCCCACATCATGATCTGTGGTGGCACGAAGCCGATAATGCCGACCTTGACCGGGCTCGTCACGCCACCGCCGTCGCGGATCTGCTTTTCCAGAATGACGTAGGGCTTGAAGAACAGCTCGTCGTTTTTCGGATCGGAAGCCAGCTGACCCTTGGTGAGGTTGGCGCAGACGTAAGGGAAACCGGCGCCGGCCAGTGTGTTCGACATGTAGTCGAGGCCGTAATTGAATTCGTGGTTGCCGAGCGTGCCGCAATCATAACCCAGCACGTTCATGGCGTTGATGACGGGGTGCTTGTCGCCGGCCTTCATGCCGCGCTCATAGGCTATATAGTCGCCGAGCGGATTGCCCTGCAGGAAGTCGCCATTATCCACCAGCATCGAGTTTCCGGCTTCGGCGCGGATCTTGTCGATGATCGAGGCCGTGCGCGAAAGCCCCATCGTGTCGTTCGGCTTGTCGGCATAATAATCATAGGGAAAGACGTGAACATGGATATCAGTCGTTTCCATGATGCGCAGATGCGCCTGATTGGCGGCGGCGCGGGCGGCGAAGGGATGCAGCATCACCAGCGCCGAGGAGGCCGCAATGCCGCCGAGAAGCGAACGGCGGGTGATAGGGTGGAGAGCGAGAAGCGACGACATGGGAACTCCTTGGGATGAAGCTTGCGCTGTCATGGAAAGCGACAGGGTAGAAGCAATCGCCGAGGAGTCCATCACCAAAATGACAGGGCGGTGACAGACGGACCCGTTTTCAACCGTTTGATAAATTTTTTGTCATTGCAGCACGGTGCGCAGGTTGCCATTGCGGGAATGCGCTCCGTTCGGCCAGCGCATTCCGGTTATCGACACTTGCCGGATCAGCGGGCGAGCGTCGGTTTCACTTCCTCGTGGAAGAAGCGGAAATAGGAGGAGAGCTGCGCCAGCGTGTTGGTGGAAAGCTTCAGCTGCAGGCCGAGACGGTTCTGGTGCTGCCACTGCACGACGCCTTCGATGAAGCCCAGATCCTCGCTCTGCACCTTGACCCGGCTACCCTTGGCAGCCGCGAAAGGCCCGTCCAGCTCGAGTGCCATCCCCGTCGCGGAAAGATCGACGACGCGGCCTCTGGTCGACTGGCTGAAATAGTGCACTGTCGCGAAGATTCTCGTCTTGCTGCGCGGTGCGCTGCGGGTCGCCATGTTGAGGTTGTTTGTCATTTTGCTGCTCAAATAAATTGTTTCCGATAGCTGCATCATGGTGCGGAAAGCTTGAGAGCCGTTTAGTGCTTTGCTTAAAATTGCAGATAATAGCCGATTATTCTGTGTCGATACGGCACTGATAGCAATTATTGCGGGCAGAACGCACATGCACATAGGCAACATCCGTGCGTTCGAGAAGGTGCCGTGCGCGTGACACGATTTCGCCCGTCGCCGTCACCGCGCCGGTGCCGTAAACGATGCGGTCGTCGGCGCCATATCCGCGGATGATGTAATCCGGGCTGTTCAGCATCGGTGGAACGGTCTGCGTTTGCGGATAGCGCGCGCAGGCATCTGCATGCAGAAATATGGGCCCCGTTTCCGCATAGGGTTGCAGCGAAGGAAAGGGCCGGTAGGCGAGGATCAGCATTCTTTCCCCTTCACCGATCTGTGAAAGACAATGGCGGCAGGGCATGCCGCCCGGTGAAACGGCCTGTTCCGGCGGGTTGCCATAGGCGTCGGGCGCTCCCGCCCGGAAGGCCTCGGCTTCGTTAGCCGGCATTGCAGTAAAGACGAGATTGGCCATGACAGGCTCCTTCCGGTTCGGATCGGCGTTGCTTGTTTGCAGCTATGATCCCGAAATGGAGCACTATCCACCCGATTCTTGACAGGCGATGCAACCAGCCCATTGCGTCATTCGTTAGCTTCGGGAATCAGTGACGCTCCTCGTTTCCGGAAGGTCTGATTTTATGTTGCGTCGTTTTCTGGCCGCCGTTCCGCTGGCTTTCGTTTCGTTGACGGCTCCGATCGAGGCGAAGGCACAGCTTGCCTCCGGTCTTGATGGCCTGTCCGACGACCAGCTGCAGCAGGCGGTCAATTTCGTCATCGGCAACGCGATCTTCTCGCTCTATCACGAGGGCGCGCGCATGCTGATTTCGGATTTCGGCACGCCGCATACCGGCAGCGCGCAGGCCCCGGCCGACCAGCTGGCGGGCACGCTCATCCTTCAGGCCAATGAGGAGTGGCTCGATACCGCGCTCGTCAACGCCACAGACAGCTGGTATCTGGCGCGGGAAGCAGAGACCTTGCCCGAACACGAAGCACCGGTCTTTTCCGCGCTGGTGCCGGACAGGAGCCGCGACCGCAACATGGCCTGCCTGATGGTCGGCCGCGACAAGGACGGTTATGGCGATCTGGCCGCCATGATGGGGCTGGACAATGCTCAATTCGGTAAATGCGCTGCCGCCTATCCGGGCGTTGCTTCGGCCTGGGAGAATTTTCTCGCGCCTTACCGCAGCCAGGCGTCGTCCAAATTCACCATCAGTTACGTGCCCCCGCGCGATCCCGAGCTTGAACCCTATGCCATCATGGTCAGGGAATCGAAGGTCCTCGATCTCATCAGCCGCAGCTTTGGCGCTTATGCCCTGAAGGGGGACGTCAAGCTGACGGCCAAATCCTGCGGCCGTCCCGATGTCTACTGGTCGGCGGAAAAACGCGAAATCACCTATTGCTACGAGCTTGGCAAGTTTCAGGCGGAACTGATTGCCGATCACCTGCTGAACACCGTCACGGAAGACAAAGGTGCCGCCGGCGGGCAAATCCCGACGGCCGCCGTTAATCTGGAACGGGAAATCTGAGGCCGGTCGCCCGACGCTGGTGATCTGCCTCCTGAAATGGGAGGAGAGTGCCATGCCGAAGGTTGTCGTTCGCAATTTCGCCATTTCGCTTGACGGATATGGCGCAGGACCGGACCAGAGCCTGCAGAACCCGTTGGGTGTGAACGGCGAAGAGCTGCACGAATGGGCCTTCAAGACCCGCACCTTTCACCGCATGTTCGGCAAGGACGGCGGTTCGACCGGCACGGACGAGGATTTTTCCGAAAAGAGCTTCGAGAATATCGGCGCGTGGATTCTGGGGCGTAACATGTTCGGTCCGGTGCGCGGCGCATGGCCGGATGAAAGCTGGAAGGGCTGGTGGGGCGAGGAGCCGCCCTATCACGTTCCGGTTTTCGTCCTGACGCATCATGCGCGCCCGTCCTTCACCATGAAGGGCGGCACCGTGTTTCATTTCGTCACCGACGGCATCGAGGCGGCCCTCGACAGGGCGCTGGCGGCGGCGAACGGCAAGGATGTCCGTATCGGCGGCGGCGTTTCCACCATCCGGCAATATATGGCGGCGGGCATGATCGATGAGCTGCACCTGGCGCTCGCGCCGGTTTTTCTCGGCAAGGGGGAGCTGCTTTTCGAAGGGCTGGACTTGCCCGCGCTCGGTTACCGCTGCACGGGAACGGTGGCGGGCGAGGGCGCGACGCACCTGATTATCGACAAGGCGTGAGGGCTGCGCCGTTCAAGGTATCCTCACCAACACCGCGTGGCTGTTTCCTGCGCTGACATTTTCCGCACCCCTATTCCTGTGCTGGTCACAGAAATAAGGGGAGTGAAGTGATCGGGAACGGCACATGCGGCACCCGATCAGCCGAAACCTCAATTGCGCAGCGAAATTTCCAGAAGCTCGGTATCGGCAAGCGGCTCCACCCAGGCCTCATAGGTGCCGACGGGTGAAAAGCCCATCATCTGGTAAAGCTGCAATGCGCGCGGATGGTCGAGCGTGTTGGTGGTCACCGTCACTCGCTGCGGATTGTCCTGCCAGGCGGCGTAAAGCGCCTGCAAGAGAAACCACTTGCCGACGCCTGCGCCGATCGCCTCTTCGAGCAGCCCGAAATAGGAAAGCTCGGTCACATCGTCGCTCGCCTTGTGCAGTTCGAAGAAACCGGCGGGCGCGCCGTTCATGTAGAGAACCGTGACGCTGTTTTTCGGATCGCGCAGGATGGCGGAAAGCTCGGCATCGCTCATCCGCATGCGCTTTTGCCAGTGCCAGCGTTTCCCCACCCGCCAGTAGAGATAGCGGTAGAAATGCAGGGGAATATTGTTGACGCGCATCAGCGCCGTCTGGATGTTGACGGGGATCGGCAGGCTGACCTTCGGTGGCGCGGTCATTTCCAGCTGCGTCACATGCGCTTTCAGGGGGCCGTGCGATATTGCGGGAACAGGATCGGCAGCGCCGGTCACAACAGGCGTATCCTGCAATCCACCCCATTCCGACCAGGAACCGTCATAAAGCGAGTTGTCTGAATGGCCAAGCGATTCCAGCGCCAGCGTGATGACGGCGGCGGTGACGCCCGAGCCGCAACTGGTGACGACGGGCTTCGAAAGATCGATGCCGGCATCGGTCACCATCTTGCGGATGGCGGTCAGGTCCTTGAAGTGGCCATTTTCGGAAAAGGCTGTCGCGGGCAGGCTGCGTGCGCCGGGCATGTGGCCGGAACGCATGCCGGCACGCGGCTCGGCCTCGTCACCGGTGAAGCGGCCTGCGCCGCGGGCATCGGCGATCTGCTTTTCGCCGCTGTCGACGATGCCGCGCATGGAGCCAAGCGAGGTCACGCGCTTCTCGTTGAAGTCAGGCGTAAAGGTTGCGGGTTCGATCTCCGGCGTACCGGTGTCAAGCGGCCGGCCTTCGCGCTTCCAGCCATCGAGGCCGCCATCCAGCACATAGGCCTTGCGCACGCCCATCACCCGCAGCATCCACCACACACGCGGTGCGGAAAAGAAGCCGGGGCCGTCATAGACCACGATCGTATCGGTGTCGCTGAGGCCGAGCGCGCCGGCCTGTTCCGCGAAGAATTCCGGCGAGGGCAGGGAGTGCGGCAGGCCCGTCGTGTGATCGGCAATCTTGTCCTGATCGAAGAAAACGGCGCCGGGCAGGTGACCGGCCGCGAATTCTTCCGCGCCATTGCGCTTGTGCGCCGGCAGATACCAGGAAGCATCCACGAGACGAAACCCGGCCGTGCCGAGCTGCTTTTCCACCCAGTCCGCCGAAACGACGAAACGGCTCTTATCCGTGCTCACGATGTCTCTCCCGATCTCAGGCAACAGCTTCAGGCGCGCCGAAACGAATGCGGAAGCGCCTGTTCTCCTTGCCCTTCTTTTCTATCTTGGCAATGTGAATATCGCCCACTTCCTGCGTTTCGGAAACATGGGTGCCGCCGCAGGGCTGGCTGTCGATGCTGGAGTTTTCACCGATGCAGACGAGGCTGACCCGGCCAAGGCCCATTGGCGGGCGCACATTCTTGGATTTGACGATGCCCGGATTGGCAGCCAACTCCTCGTCGGTGATCCATTGCAGGAAGACGGGATGGTTGGCTTTCACCAGCTCCATCAGCTTTGCCGTCACCTCATCCTTGTCGATGGTTTCCGACATGTCGAAATCGACACGCGATTCGTCCTCGCCGACGGCAGCGCCGGTGATCGGCCACTGGCAGACGACGGAAAGCAGATGGCAGGCCGTGTGCATGCGCATCAGCTTGTAGCGGCGTGGCCAGTCCACATGCAGGGTCAGCTTCTCGCCAACGTAGGGAGAAGGCTGGCCTTCGAGCGGCATATGGACGATTACGCTCTTGTCGGCACCGTTTCTGGTGATGCCGAGTTCGATGCGCGAACCATCCGCCCGCTCGAGAAAACCGCTATCGCCCGGCTGGCCGCCGGAGGTCGCATAAAAGCAGGTCTGGTCGAATTCTATGCCGCCATCCTCATGCACCGCCGTGACGATCGCTTCTGCGGTGGAAAGATAAAAATCGTCACGGAACAGGGCATTCACAGGCATTTCGGCATGTCCTCAAACGGTTTCGTACGGAACCGCAATCTCGCTTTTCGTCGCCAGCCACTGCGGAACGGGAAGGCCCTTGGAGCGCAGGAAATCCGGATTGAACAGCTTCGACTGATAACGATTGCCGTAGTCGCACAGTATCGTCACGATTGTATGCCCCGGACCGAGCTCGCGGGCAAGGCGGATTGCGCCGGCAATGTTGATGCCGGAAGAACCGCCGAGGCAAAGCCCTTCCTTCGTGACGAGATCGAACAGCACCGGCAGCGCTTCCGTATCCGAGACGCGATAGGAGAAATCCGGGGTGAAGCCTTCCAGATTGGCGGTGATGCGACCCTGTCCGATACCTTCGGTGATGGAGGAACCTTCGGATTTCAGCACGCCGTTCTTGTAATATTCGTAGAGCGCGGCGCCTTCAGGGTCGGCAAGGCCGATCTTGATATCAGGGTTGAAATCGCGCAGGCCATCGGCCACACCCGCCAGTGTTCCGCCTGAACCGACCGAGCATATGAAACCGTCGACCTTGCCATCCGTCTGGTCCCAAATTTCGGGTGCCGTCGTTTCGATATGGGCCTGACGGTTGGCGATATTGTCGAACTGGTTGGCCCAGATCGCACCGTTCTCATCGGTCGCGGCAAGCTGTTTCGCCAGCCGGCCGGAGACCTTCACGTAATTGTTCGGGTTGGAATAGGGAGCTGCCGGAACTTCGACCAGCTTTGCGCCGAGAAGCTTCAGCACGTCCTTCTTTTCCTGGCTCTGCGTCTCGGGAATGACGATGACCGTCTTGTAGCCCAGCGCATTGGCGACCAGCGACAGGCCGATGCCGGTATTGCCTGCCGTGCCTTCCACGATGGTGCCGCCCGGGCGCAATTGCCCGCGCCGTTCGGCGTCGCGGATGATATAGAGTGCGGCGCGATCCTTCACCGACTGGCCGGGATTGAGGAATTCCGCCTTGCCGAGGATTTCGCACCCCGTCGCTTCAGAAGCGGCTTTCAGACGGATGAGCGGCGTATTGCCGATGGCACTGAGCGCAGAGGGATGAATGGTCATGATCGAGCCTTCTTGTCTGAGCGGAAATTAGGTGCCGTTATGTCCCGTTACAACCGCCTCAAGGCAAGAAATTATCTTCCCGGCTTTGGCTTAGCCACGCAAAATTTTGCCGATACCCAATTTTATGCGGTCTTCTTCAGCGCGGCATGGGCGGCAAGCGCTCTTTCCCGCGCCTTTGCATGGTCGACGATCGGCAGCGGATAGGTCTTGCCAAGCTCGACGCCTGCCTTCTTCAGCACCTCCTTCGGTGCTTCGAATGGCTTGTGAATATATTTCCGCTCAAGCTTTTCAAGCTCCGGTACAAAACGGCGCACGTAGTCGCCATCACCGTCGAATTTCTCACCCTGCAGGATCGGGTTGAAAATGCGGAAGAATGGCGAGGCATCCGCCCCCGAACCCGCCACCCATTGCCAGTTGGCGGCATTGGAGGCCGGGTCGGCATCGACAAGCGTATCGCGGAACCATTTCTCGCCTTTCCTCCAGTCGATCAACAGATGTTTGATGAGAAAGGAGGCCACGATCATGCGCACCCGGTTGTGCATGGTGCCGTGTTTCCATAATTGCCGCATCCCGGCATCGACGATGGGATAGCCCGTCATACCGCGCGTCCACGCCGCGAAGGATTTCTCATCGTCGCGCCAGCCGAAGGCGTCGAAACTGTCGTTCCAGTTTTTCTCGTCCAGTTCGGGGAAATGAAACAGCAGGTGATAGCAGAATTCCCGCCAGGCGATTTCCTTGCGGAAACGGCTGATATCGTTTGAGGCGATGTGGCGGGAAAGCCCCTTCGTCGCGTGCCAGACGGTGGCGGGTGAAATTTCACCCAAGGCCAGATGCGGCGAGAGCGTGGAAGTCGCATCCCTTGCCGGAAAATCGCGACCCTCTTCATAACCCTTCAGGGCGCCATCGATGAAGTCGTCGAGTTTCTCCTGCGCGCCGTCTTCTCCGGGCGCCCAGACCTCGCTGAAGTGCTTCGCCCAGTCCGGCTTGACCGGCAGCAGCTTCCAGTCATCGAGCTTTTCCGATTTCGGCCACGTCTTCGGTGCCTTCAGGCTCTTCGGCGTCTGCGCCGGGGCATGCGGCTCCTCGCCACCTTCCAGTGCCCGCCAGAAGGGCGTATAGACCCGGTAAGGCCCGCCAGACTTCGTCTGCAGCCGCGACGGCTCGTGCAGCAGGTGGCCGGAAAAGCTGCGGACCGTCAGGCCATTGTCGCGCAGTTTCTGCTTCAGCGCCCCGTCGGTGGCCACGCCAGCCGGATCGTAACGCCGGTTCCAGAAAACGGCATCAGCGCCGGTGTCGGATATCAGCTGCCGCAGCATCTTTTCGGCATCACCACTTAAAAGCAGAAGACGGCTGCCGCTTTTTTCCAGCGCGGCGGAAAGCGAGGCAAGCGAATGGTGAAGCCACCACTCCTGCGCCCCGCCCAGCGGGCCAGAGGATTTTTCCTTGATATAGGCGGGGATGATGGGGCCGCCGTGGTCCACAGCTGCGAGGAGGGCAAGATTGTCCGAAAGGCGAAGATCCCTGCGGAACCAGACGATGACGGGGGAGGCTGTTGTCGGCATGAAATAACCCGGTTCACTTCCGCTTGAACGAGTGTTGAAACGCTTTGTTCCGCAAATCGGCTAGAATGGAAAGATGGGGCACATGGTTTCTCGGGGGTTATTTTTTCACCCTTGAAACCGCAGGTGAAGGGAACCAACTGGAGGAGCCGGCGTTTGTCGCGGGTTAATAGAGCATGGAAGTGCAATCAATGTTGCTGAATGACGTTAAGTGGGAAAAGCCCGTTACCATCTCCCTTGAAAACGGCGCTCCCCGGATTTTCAACGGCGTTTACGAAGCCTTCGATTTTTTGCAGCACGAATGGCCCGAACGGGGCGACAAGGTGCATGAACAGGCGCTGCGTCTGTGCCGCGCTTCGCTGATGGGTGACGTGGCGGGCGAAATCGCCCGCACGGCCTTCGTAGCGGCCAGCCGGCAGGCGCAATGCCTGATGGAGGACAAGGCGGAAGCGCAGAACAGGATCGCATCCTGAACCGGTTGAGGACTGATGCATTGGGAGGCCACCCGGCAAAATCGGGTGGTCTTGTTTTTTGGAGGTCAGGAATCGGGTTGTTTCGGACGCAGGATATGGCATCGTGTGCGCCCGAAAGCGGATGAATGAATGCGATGACCAACCACTACGGCTATATTGTTTTTCCCACGGCGCTTGGCCATTGCGGCCTTGCATGGGCGGGGCGCGGCATCGCCCGTCTGCAATTGCCCGGCGCCGATGCCGGCGAAACCGAAAAGCTTCTCCTGAAACGTCTGCCGTCATCCACAATTGCGGTTCCCGAAACACGCACGCGTGAGGTGATCGCGATGATCACCCGTTATTTCAGCGGTGAGCCGATCGATTTTGCCACCGTCGAACTCGATCTTGCCGGGCAGGATCGTTTCTTTCTCGATGTCTACGCGGTTGCCCGGCAGATCGGCTGGGGCCGCACGACGACCTATGGCGGTATCGTGAAGGATCTTGGCCTCGGCATGGAGAAGGCCCGCGACGTTGGCCAGGCCATGGCGAAAAACCCGGTGCCGCTGATCATTCCCTGCCACCGGGTTCTGGCCGCTGGCGGCCGGCTGGGCGGCTTTTCCGCACCCGGCGGAACCACCACCAAACTGCGCATGCTTGATCTCGAAAATGCCGGCCGCAGCCGCGCCGATGAGGCGCAGGGCAGCCTGTTTTGAAGCAATGACAGATCAGGTCGCATGAATAGGCGTCTGATTTCTGCCCATTTCTCGTCAAATTGTCGCTAAATTGTCACAATACACGGGCGCCCTCTAACATAAGGGCGAGACGTTTGAGAGTATCCGCGTTAATTCTATCCGCTGCCTTGGCTTTTACAGTCGTGGCGCCGGCCTCCGCCGGCATGCTGAACCAGGCAGAAAAATACACCGGGCTGCACGAGTCCAGGAACAACAAGAGCCTGAAGAACATTCTGGGGGCCAATCCCCGCAGCACCCCGTGGTGTGGTCTCTTCCTGCATGCCGTCGCCAGCAAGGCCGGCCGGCAGTCTCCCAAATCCTACGGATTTGCGAAATCCTGGAGTTCCTTCGGTTATGCCGTGCCGGTGGGCGAAGCCAAGCCGGGTGACGTTGTCGTCATTCGCAACGGCCGCGGCTACCACGCCGGCATCTTGAAGAGCATGAGCGGCAAGACCGCCAAAATCCTCGGTGGCAATCAGTCCGGCCGGGTGCAGGTTTCCAACTTCAGCCGCAAGGCCATTGTTTCCGTCCGCCGCTGACGGCCGACAGCAGCATATGTCTTATAAAGGCGGGCCATGACCCGCCTTATCCGTTTCAGGAAGCCTATGGCTGCTCCCTGACGCCCGGTGCAGCCTCTCGCTGGTCGTCGTCCTCCAGATCAGTGGCGACGATAAAAGCGTCCTCGTGCTGGCGCGCGGCCTGTCGGCGGGCGCGCAGGCTCATGGTCTCGTCCGGATAAATCTCGCCCTCCCTGTCCTTGAGTTCGCTGTCGGTTTCAAAACGCGCCACGTCGTCGTCGCGAATGTCGAGCGGTTTGGTTTTCGGCTTTTGCGGGGTGCTCATGGAAGATTCTCCTGCGGGTTCCTGCAGGCAAAACGATCTTCACTCGATGTCGGTTCCCTTTTGCGAGGAAAAGCGCGTTCACAGACGGCTGCGCGGAACAAAGTCTGGCTTTTTCTGTTTTTTCAGTGGCACAATAAAACAGCTGCAACACGAAGAGGGAGGCCCGTTATGAGCCAGGATCGCGAAGCCGCAATCCGTGAAAAAGCGCGCGCAATATGGGAGAGGGAGGGAAGACCGGACGGGCACCACGAACGACACTGGATCGAAGCGGAGCGGGAACTCTCGGCAGGTGCGGAAACCGCAAAGACCAGCGGCAGGAACGGCGTGAAGAAATCCGCTGCCGCCAAGGCTTCGGCCGAAAAAGCGCCCGCGAAGAAGACGCCGGCAAAAAAGCCTACGGCGGCAAAAGCCAAATCCCCGGCGGTCAAATCGCTTGAGAAGGAGCAGAAAGCCGCAGGTAACAGAAAAGAAGACGATCTGACCGAGAGCCTTGAGGAGAGCTTCCCGGCAAGTGATCCGCCGGCGCTTACCAACGCCACGAAGGCTACCAAGCGGGCGGTCAGGAAGAGCTGATTGGCTGGAGCCCGCCATCCGGCGGGCAGGAAAACGCCATGAGCCGGATCGGGCGAATGCAGCTGCACTTCGCTCTTCAAAACATGTTTTTGAGAGAAATGGCTCCCCGGGCCGGATTCGAACCGGCGACCTGTCGATTAACAGTCGAATGCTCTACCGCTGAGCTACCAGGGAACGTGCGCTGCTTGGCGCGGTGTGAGCGGGGTAATACAAATGCTTTTCCGATTTGCCAAGCGCTTTTTTCAAAAAAAACGCATTCCTCTTGTTTTATCTCGCCGGAGTCCCGATTTTCCGGGCTTATCGGCACTGAAAAAATTATCCACAGGCCGGATGCAAAAGGGCAGGATGGCATGAAATTCGGTATGGACCACAAGACGGGTCGTCTCAATGTCGGGAAATGGAGTCTTGCCATGCCACGTTCGCGTGTCGGCAGGATCGCCACCGGCTCCGCTCTGGTGGTTGGCGGAACGCTGGGTTTTTTACCCGTCCTCGGTTTCTGGATGATTCCGCTCGGTCTCGTCGTTCTCTCGCATGATCTGCCGGCGGTGCGCCGCAGGCGACGGCGGCTGGCGGTGTGGTGGGCCTCGCGACAGAACCGCCGGGAAACCCGCAGCAGGGACCGCCAGTAGGCCTTATCCGGCAATCGAGCTGCTGATGCCCTGTCCGGCCCAGAAGGCGGCATAGGCGAGCGCTGCGAAATAAATCGCCGTCAGGCCGAGAAACAGGTAGCCGCCAAGCACGGTGACGCCGTCCCTCTGGATCATGCCGGCCGAAAACAGCAGGATGGCAACCCCCGGCAGGGTGTTGGAAAAGGGAATGAAGCCGAGCGGCATCATCAGCAGCACACCCGCCGTCATCAGCGCGAGCCCGTTTATCCTGTTGGCGACGATGCCCGTCGTCAGCGCCGGAATACGCGGACGAATGAAACGGTCGAGCTTGGAGACGATGGCGACACCCTTCCGGAGCGCCGGCACCAGCTTTGCCGTTTCCATCTGCCGGTCGAGAATCTTCGCCGGCAGCCAGGGCAGGCGGTTCAGTGTGATCGCGAGGCTGACAAGGATGATCGCCGCGCCGAAAACGGTGCTGACGCCGGGAATGGAGACCGGAATGAGAAAGGGCAGGGAGGCAATGGCGCAGATGAGCAACAGGCCCTGTTCGCCGATCGCTTCCATCAGTTCGCGCAACGTGATCGTCTGGCCCTGCAGCTTGCCTATCAGCTTTTCCAGCGTGGTGCTGAGCTTTTCAGACGTATCAGTGAATGCGAATTCGTTCGTCATGCCGCTTCCCGGAAGTTGTTTTAACTCCGGGTTTGATACCATTCATCCTGCCTGATGCCTATCACCGATAGAAAAGGAACATCCGGCTTCCGGTGGCGTCATTCGTCTCGCTAGTGGGAAACCCAGCTGCTGTAGGCCCCGGCAAGAAGAACCACCAGCAGGATAACGAGTATGACCGGATTGATCGACGTAATGAAGTTTACATAGTCCATGATAACTTCCTCCTCTTTCCTCCGGGTCCCATTCTACAGCAAAAAGGCGAGTTTATCTACCTCAGGGTGAAATTTCGCATCGCAGCAACCGATGGCCTGTGCCGACTGGAATTGTTCGTCTTTCTCATTTTTCGCGATGCAAAAATAAATCTTCCAACATTTGCCATTCTCTTGCGTTGTGTCTAATCCTGCTGCGGTGTCGGCTCTTCTCGGTCCGCCGCGCGCCATCGCAAATCGCGTGAATAACCGTCGATATGCCTTGGTTTTCCTGCCCGCCTTCGCTCCGAAACACTTTTCCCGGGGACATGAAATGCTGAAAAACATCTATGCCTGGACGATGGCGCTTGCGGCGCGCAAAACCGCCGTGTGGTGGCTGGCGATCGTCGCTTTCGTGGAAAGCTCGGTTTTCGTCGTGCCGGCGGATGTGCTTTTCCTGCCCATGGTGCTGGCCAAGCCGAAAAAGGCGATGTTTTATGCGCTTGTGGCCACGGTCGCCTCGGTTCTCGGCGGCATCGCCGGCTGGTTCCTCGGTCATTATGCCTTTGAAAGCATCGCGCGGCCCATTCTGGAATTTTACGGCAAGCTCGACAGTTTCGAACACCTGAAGAACTCGGTGGACTACGAAACCATCGTTCTCCTGCTGGTGACATCGGGGCTCGCGCACCTGCCGCCGATCAAGGTGGTGACGATCCTCTCCGGTGCGGCCAATATCAGCCTCGGCCTGTTCATTCTCTCAGCCGTCGTCACGCGCGGCGCACGCTTTTTCATCCTTGCCGGATTGCTGCAGAAATACGGTGAACCGGTGCGCCATTTCATCGAAAAACGCCTCGGCGCCATCACGGCGGCGGCGGCCGCAGCGCTCATCGCGGTCTACGCGGTCTATGTTTTTGTGCGTTGATCGAACGCAATTTTTCTACTCTTACAATACTGTCGCATAACTTTCAGCCTGCTGTCAGAATCCGTCTGTATCGGTTCTCCTGTCGAGTAAGGGAACCGTTTTATTATGCGAAGATTTTGGAAGTGCTCCTTTTGGGGCATGGGCGTTGCTGTGCTTGCGGCAGGCGGATATCTTTATGCCATCCAGCTCCTCGGGAATTTTCACGAGGTGGTTGCCGGCCAGCTTTACCGCTCCAACCAGCCGAGCAACGAAGAGCTTGTCCGCTACACCAGGGATCACGGCATCAAGACGGTCATCAATCTGCGCGGGCCAAACGAATCCAAGGCCTGGTATCGCGACGAGGTCGAAACCGCGCGCGAACTCGGGCTGCGGCATATTGATTTCGGCATGTCCGCCAGTCAGGAACTCGACATGAGCAGGGTGAACGAGCTGGTCGCGATCATGCGCGATGCGCCGAAACCCATTCTCATCCATTGCAAGGCCGGCGCCGACCGCACGGGCCTCGCCACCGCCCTTTATCTCAGCCGCGTCGCGCGTCTCGGCGAAAAGGAAGCGGAGAGCCAGCTTTCGGTGCGTTACGGCCACATCGGCATTCCCTATCTCTCCGCGACCTATGCCATGGACCAGACCTGGGAAAATGTGGAGCACATGCCGATTACCGACGACTTCGCCATAGCGTCGAACGAGTTCTGAAGGCGCTAGGGTCAAACTTCTCCAAAATCGTGGATCGCCTCCCGCAAAGGGATTGCGTTCGTCCTGGTTGCTGATGTGATCGGGGCGGGCGCAACTCCGTTTTTCCAAGTCTAGCGCACGGGCGGGTGATGACGTGACGGTGGATCAGGATCTGGCCCGTAAGGCAGACGATCAGCCAGATATAAGCGCGTCACATATAGCTTGCATAAAGCATATGGCCGGCAGGTGCAGTGCGCTTCACCCGCGTCCGGCTTCCCGCGACTGCAGGCGAACCCAATTGGCGGCAAACGGCCGGTTCAGTCGCTTCCGAGATCCGGTTTCCAGCCGCGTGTATATCCCTTTCCCATGATGGCAATCGCAAGGGAGAGCTGTTCCTGCAAATGTTCGATTTCACCAAGCAGTGTTTCCACGGCCGCCTTCGCATCGCCGTCATGGCACTGGATGATGAAGCCGGCTATGTCGTCAGGCCGTACAGGAGTGATTTTCGCAGCGTCGGACATATTAGTGACCTCTCTTTTGTTCACTAAATGTTCTAATTTTGGCGGAGAGTCAACAAAGCAATGCCACCCGTCCTTCTCTTTGATGAAAGACGGGTGGCACGAACAGGGAGGACAAATCCTGAACCTGTTCATTCGAGCGGTATTCATCGACAGCGGCTTGCCCATCAGTCTTCGGCTTGAGCAACTCTAGGCGGCGTGGTTTGCGCCGGCGGCGCCGACTGAAGAAGATCAGCGGATGAGACGGACCGGCCGGGCTGCGTCAAAAAGCCCGTGCCTGAATGTATGAATGAAGTTGCTGAAACAGCAGCTTTGACGTAGCTCTCTCCATAAGAAGTCGTACAAATAATAGCCTGGAAATATTCAAAATGACGGATTGGAATTGGGTAGACTTGTTCCCTTTGGTCTTCTTCCCGTTCAAGATTCTCGTGTTGGGCACGGGCATGTTCTTCGCCATCAAATGGCATCATGATCAGGCAAAGAAGGACAACAAAACCGGCGGGTCGTAAGCGTCCACGAACACTCACCTGACGCCTCGGATTAGTCTGTTGGATATCCGGTAATACGGAAGCAATTCGCCCGGCAGGCAACGGAATCCGACGCGCTTGCCCCATGGGCTCTGTCGTGCCGGACGGTGGTGTGATCAGCCGGATCGGCTTCCGCCTCTCCATATTCTCGGCGCAGATTCTCATTCTCCGGTTCAGGAGTTCGAATCGTCCCTGATCTTTCCGGTAGCGACACGCCGCCATACCAGGCGATGTTCTCGTTTGGGGTGGAGGCAGCGCGTATTAGGAAATGATTTTTTAGGAGAGGGATGAGGGCGCATTACGCGCGCGAAAAGAACCGTTGGCACAACACCAACTGTAACCGGCTCTTTTGTGTAAACTGCTTGAGGGTGGGGGATGCCTCAAGTCTTTGAATTTAATGGTCGGAGCGGCGGGATTCGAACCCACGACCCCTTGACCCCCAGTCAAGTGCGCTACCGGGCTGCGCTACGCTCCGAACCTGAAAGCCGTTTATATATAAGCCTGTTAGGGTGCAAGCGGAAAATCGCCTTTTCTCAAAAAAACGAACAAAGTGTGTGGACGGCGGGCAGGTGCGGGACTCCGGTTACCGTGTTGCGCCCACATGCTTCCGTCAAACGCATGACACATCCTCTTTCCATCATTGTCGGAACCTGCCGTGATCTTCAGCGTTCAATGGCAGCGGAACTGAAACTCAGGGAGATGAAACATGTCCGAACTCGTCGTTGTCGGTTTTGATGGAACGGAAGAAGCCGACCGGGTGCTTCTGAAGCTTGCGGGCCTGAAAAAGGAATATCTGGTCGATCTGGAAGACGCCGTGGTCGTCGTTCGCGATGAAAACGGCAAGGTGCATCTGAAGCAGAGCGTCAATCTGACGGCAATCGGCGCAAGCTCCGGCTTCCTGTCCGGCGGCCTGTGGGGCGGCCTTGTCGGCCTGCTGTTCCTCAATCCCCTGGCGGGATTTGCGATCGGCGGCGCGATCGGCGCCGGCACCGGTGCATTGGCCGGTTCGCTGACGGACTATGGCATCGATGACGATTTCATCAAATCGCTCGGCGAAACCACTCCGAATGGGTCCTCGGCGCTGTTCGTGCTGATCCGCAAGGTGCAGCCGGAAAAGGTTATGGCGGAACTGGAAGGGCTGCGCGGGCGCGTCATCAAGACATCGCTGTCACCGGAACAGGAAGCGGAGCTGCAGAAGGCGCTTTCGGGCGGAACCGGGCAAGCCGCCGCGCCCGTCGCCTGAGCGGGGCGCCCAAAATGCGCTGCGGCATGATCCATGTCGCAGCGTTTCCCTCAGACCGGCCGGACGCGGTGGCTCACACCGTCAGCGTGCCTGTCTTCGGCTGTGGCCAGGTCAGATAATAATAACGGCTGCCGACGCTGCCGAAAAATGCGTTGTCGCCGGAAATACTGTCGACATAGGCGCCGCTGGCGGTCTTGGCATAGGCCGATCCGTCGCGCTTGAGGTGGTCCTTCAGAAAATCGCTCCAGCCGGTCGTGGTGATCTCCGTTGCCGGTTTCGAGGCGGTTTTCGAATCGGACTTCACGTCCCAGGCCAAGACCTGCGCCCCTTCCGACGGATCCGATACGGTCAGCGTGCCGGCGGCCAGCGCGTCCAGCATCGCTTTTGCCTGTGAGGCCTTGGCCGGGTCCTTGGAGAGGTCTTCCAGCATCGCCTTCAGATCCTTCATGAAGCCGGCCTGCGTTATGTCGCCGGAAGACGTCTGCTCTGTCGTCTCACTTGCCGTTTCCGCGCTGGAGCTTTGCGCATATTGCGCCAGAAGCTGCGTCAGCCTCGTATTGGTGGAGGAAGAGGACGTATCGACCCCATAGGTGCCGAGAAGAGAGGACCGCGACGAGGAAGATGAGGTTGCGGCGGAATTGTCCTCCTGCTCCCTGATGGCCTTGAGGGCCAGTTTGGTGGCGGTGAGGCGTGTGGAGAGGTCGATGGAGGAGACCATTGCGTCAATATTTCCATGATCAGGCCCGATACGCATCATTCGTATCGAACCGGCACGGCGGGAGCGCGGTCCCGCCTTTCGTCCTCTCTCATAAGAAGACCGGGCGCGTCCCGACCGTTGTTCAGGCAGGAACGCACCCGGTCTTAATGGCCGTAGTTTGCGCGACGCTTGCGGCTTAATTTTCCTGAACGGAAACGCCGTTCGGGCCGATGTTCATCTCGATCCCCTTCGGCTTGCTTTCCTCATGCCAGACATAGGCGCCAAGGCCGGCGATGACCACGACGAGCGCGCCGATGATGAGGTAGAGATTATTGGTCTGCGTCATAGGATGTCTCCCCGTTGGACAATCGAAATCGGGAGCTAAACGCATGAAATCGCGAAAGGTTCCGTAAGGGTAAGCATTTTAGGCCCTGCTTGTGCGATGACGCAGGCTTTCGCGTTTTTCCAGCGCCATGCAGCCCCACAATATACCGAGCAGCAGGAAGAAATGCCGCCAGTGATCGGTGTCGATAACGGCGCCGATCATTACGTGGCCGACGAAGGTCACCCAGGAAATGATCAGGAACGGTTGCCAGGGCCGGGGACGCAGCAGATGCCTGAAACCGGCGGCGATGGTCCAGCAGATCAGGACAAGATAGATGACGAAGCCGAACCAGCCATGCGTGGTCAGGCTTTTCAGCCAGATATTATGTTCGGCGGCGGGAAAGATATCGTCAAAGACCAGCGGGCCGATGCCGAGCGGATGTTCCATCGCCAGCAGGAAACCGAGATAGTGACGGGCAAAACGCCCGAGATGTCCGCCATCATAGGATTGCACCGCCGAGGCGCGGCTGGAGAACAGATCGGCCACCTGCTTGAATTGCAGTGCGATGATGACCGCCGCCACCATGAGCGCCACCGCGACGAGAAACAGCACGAGGATCTTCAGGCGAAATGCCGCTGTGCGCTCCTTCAGCAGCATGACGAAAACGAGCAGGACCGCGGCGAACAGAAACAGGCCCCAGGCTGCGCGCGAGAATGACAGGAACACGCCAAGCGACAGGATCAGCAGTCCGAGGATGCGCCAGGGCGCATGCATCGCCTTGCCGGAAAGCAGGCCGTAGATCAGGTAAAGCGACGGTGTCACCAGAAAGGGACCAAAGACGTTCGGGTCCTGAAATGCTCCCTTGGCGCGGTCGTAGAGGGTAAATACCTCGAAGCCCGGAAGGGCATGGAAATAGCCGATGATGCCGAGCAGGGAGGTGATCAGCGCCGCCGCCAGCCAAGCCCGGAAAATCAGCAGCAGCCGCTGGAACTTGTCTTCGATGATTGCGGCATAAAAAACCGAGGTGAGTGCCAGAAAGGTCGATACCGCGAGATAAAGCGGTCCCTCATCCAGATCGGCCATGGTGGTCAGCGACAGATAGCCGCCGACATTGAAGGCAAGCAGCAGGCACAGAAGCAGCACGACGGTGCGTGAAAGGCGCAGGCCAAGCAGGAACCAGAGCGCGACCTGTCCCACCATCATCAGCTCGTAAGGCGCCGGTTCGGAAATGACGAAGCCGGAGAGAAACACGCCGAAGGCGATGAAGAACGAGCCGATGAGCCGCATGGTGGCCAACGGCGCATCGAAACCCGGAGCGTGCTGGTAACCGGTGTGGGTCAATAGGCGTTTTCCGATTTGAGCAGCCGGATCGGCGTCAGGAACAGGATCTTGAGATCGAGAAACAGCGACCAGTTCTCGATGTAATAAAGATCGTATTCGGTGCGGAACTTGATCTTGTCGCCGTGGTCGATCTCGCCGCGCCAGCCATTGATCTGCGCCCATCCGGTCACGCCGGGCTTGACCTTGTGGCGCGCGAAATAATGCTCCACCACCTCGGTATATTTCAGATCGCCGGTCTGGGCGTGGACGGCGTGCGGCCGCGGCCCGACGAGAGACAGATCACCGTAGAGGACGTTGAAAAGCTGCGGCAGCTCATCCATCGAGGATTTGCGCAGGAAACGCCCGACCGGCGTGACGCGCGGGTCGTTCTTGGTGACGGCCTTCTTGGCGGTTGGGTCGCTGAGTTCCGTATACATGGAGCGGAACTTCCAGACATTGATCGTTTCATTGTTGAAGCCGTGACGCTTCTGCTTGAAGAGGACGGGACCTTTCGACGTCGTTTTCACGGCAATGCCAGCACCCACCATCACCGGCCACAGAAGGGCTATGCCGATGAGGCTGAAGGTGATGTCGAATATGCGCTTCGCCACCGAATCCCAGTCGCGGATCGGCTTGTCGAACACGTCGAGCATCGGCACGGTGCCGACATGGGAATAGGCGCGGGGACGGAAACGCAGCTTGTTGGCATGGGCCGCGATGCGGATATCGACCGGCAGCACCCAGAGTTTGCGCAGAAGCTGGAGAATGCGTGCCTCGGCGCTGAGCGGCAGGGCGATGATCAGCATATCGAGTTTCGTCAGACGGGCGAATTCCACCAGTTCCGCAAAGGTGCCAAGCTTCGGATAACCGGCGACAACCTCGGGAGAGCGCTCGCTCTTCCGGTCGTCGAAAATCCCGCAGATACGGATATCATTGTCCGATTGCTGCTCCAGCGAGCGGATGAGGTCTCTGGCAGAATCGCCGCCGCCGACGATGACGGCGCGGCGTTCCATCACGCCGTTGCGGCTCCAGTGGCGAATGGCGAAGCCGAGCAGCAGCCGCCCGGTGAAAATGGCAACCGCGCTTATCGCGTACCATATGCCGAATGCCGGCCAGGAATGCAGGGCCTCAGGGAAAAAGAGGAGAAGGAAACAGGCGGCGCCAACGAAGGACAGGCAGACGGCGCCCTGAATGCGGGCGAACATCTTCAGAGGCGTCCGCAGCGTCGGCAGCTGGTAGCAATCGCCCGCCTGCAGCAGGAAAACGCAGAGGGCCGCACCCAGCACCCCGCTGCCGAAAACCGCAAGAAAGATTTCGAGCCCGCGATCGGCGGCAATGCCGTTGATGATGGCGGCAATGACCACGAGCATCGCAAATTCCAGCAGCCGCAGTTGCCCGATCACCATATTCGGCGAATGGTTGCCGGCACGCAGCTGGTTGGCGATCTGTCGTGCAAGCGGATTGAGGACGACGGTTTCGGATGCCGAAAGCTCACGGGCTTCGTGCTCGGAGATTTTCTTGCGCAACGACGCCAGATCGAATTGCGGTCTTTCCTTGTCAGCCTTGGTCATTGCTTTGGTCCGCACCCTCCAGCGCCTCGACCCGAAAATCAGATGTGATTTTCGAAGGGAACGATGCGCAACTTCAAAGTGGTAAAGCCTCCCTTGTCCGCCGGAACGGGCGCACGTGCTCCACGAGCAGGAAGCTAGCCGAAACATGCTAAGAAACGTTTATGATGAATTTCTACAGGATTGTGGAATATACAATCAAAAATCGTGTTTTTGAAATGTCTTTAGAGCAACAGCAGGTCACGATAGAGCTTCATCATGTCATCAGCCATGACCGGCGTTGAAAACTTCGCCCTGAAGCTGTCGGGCCGTGGCATGACCCTTGTTGCCCAGTCGGCGTCCTCAATATCCCTGACCATGATTTTCGCGAGAGCATCTGCATCTCCGGCCGGAACGAGGGCCTCGCTGTCCTCGCCCAGAACCTCGGGAATACCCCCGACATGCGAAGCGATGACCGTCTTGCCCGCTGCGAGCGCTTCGAGCACGATATAGGGCATCGCTTCGGCGCGTGAGGGAACCACCACGGTCGTCGCCAGTTCAAAAGCCTGTCTGGCGGGCATGGCTGCATGCATGGAAATCCGCCGGGACAGCCCGGCCTGATCGATCATCGCCGCATATTTGTCCCTGTCGGGGCCGTCGCCGACGATGACGCCGGACATGGGCTGGCCAATGCTGCGCTCCATCCTGGCAAAGGCCCTGATGAAGACGTCGGGTCCCTTGAGGTCGCGTAACATGCCGATATAGAGGAAATGCGCGGCGCCCTCACGGGGCGGCACGGTCTCGAATTCGCTTTCCTGCACGCCGTTATAGATCATTGCCGTGCGGGTGCGCGGTTTGCCGACCTTGGTTTCATAAGCCGTCTGTTCGTATTTGCAGACGAAGCAGAGCGCGTCGGTGAAGCGCTCCTGAAACCGCTCGAGCCGCAGGAACAGCTGGCCCTTCACGCTGTTGCGGTCATAGTGCAGGCTGCCGCCATGCGGCGAATAGAGGCGGGCTACGCGATACCTGTTCGCCCGCAGCAATGAGCCGATCAGCCGGGCAAGAGCGCCACCCTTGGCGCTGTGCCCGTGCAGGATGTCCGGCCGCAAACTTTTGATGTGCTTGTAGGATTTCCACAGCGCCATAAGGTCGCCGGGGCTGATGGACCGTCGGATGGGCAGGCGGGTGAGGCCAAGCTCCAGCATCGGGGTGATCTGCGCGAAAAGCCGTTCCTCATGCGCGCCGCCGGTCGAGCTGTCGCAAACGATGCCGACCTTGTGGCCCTGTTTGACATGTTCTTCGATCAGGTCGCGGACATGGCGGAAGACGCCGCCGACGGGGGAGCGAAAACAGTGAATGATGCGCAGGGGAGGGCCGTCATCCGACACGTGTGCCACTCCGGCGTTCAGAAGAAGCGTTCACGCACATAGACCGTATCGCCCGCCAGAATGGGTGCGGTGATTCCGATCCGGCCGGTCATCACCTCGGCGTTGATCTTGCGGGTAATGTCGACATCGGCCTGGTTGGCGCGCGGCGTGAAGCCGCCGGCAATGGCGATGGCGTTTTGCACCGTCATGCCCGGTACATAGGAATACTGGCCGGGACGACCCACTTCACCCATGATGAAGACGGGGCGATAACGGTCGATCTCGATTGTCACATCGGGATCGCGCAGATAACCCTGGCGCAGCTTGGCGGCGATGGCGGCTTCGAGCTGCGGCAGCGTCTTGCCGCGGGCGGGAACCTGACCGACGAGCGGGAAGGCGACGTAACCGGCCTGATCGACCGTATAGGTGTTGGTCAGTCCAGCCTGTTCGAAGACGTTGATGCGCAGCCGGTCGCCGCTGTCGACGTGATAGGGCTGCAAGGCGGCCTCATTGAACGACCTTGGCGCGGGTTGATATGCCGCGCAACCGGAAAGGGCCGTCAGGACGGCAAGTGTCAGTGCGGTGACATGTCGTGATCCGGCGAGCGGCATCTGATCTTGCTCCGAGTCGATCTATGAGCTTTCTTATCGTTCTGTTAGGGTTAATGCACGGTAAACGGTCGATCCCGAGAGTCGCAATATCTGCTTTATTTCGTCGGATTCGCAGCAATTAACTGTTGTGTTACCGGAAAGACTTAAACTTCGCCAAAATTGGCCATCTATATTTGAATTTGAGCGCCCGAGGTTTGTCTCGGTTACGGAGCCCACATGAACGGCGATCGCATTGACGACAGGGATGTGGATATCGATCTTGCGGAGCTTGTCGCGGCCATATGGCGGCGCAGGGGCCGCATCGCAGCCGTCACGCTTCTGGCCGGAGGCGCCGCCTTCATCGCCGCCAGCATGATGTCGCCTGCCTACAAGGGCGAGGCGCGGGTCCTCATCGAATCCCGCGCGGCTTCCTTCGGCGCTTCCCAGCAGTCCAACGCGCCGGCTGAGCCCGTGCTCGACGAACTGACGGTTTCGAGCCAGGTGCAGATCCTGCAGTCGGTCGACCTCATCAAGCAGGTCGCCAAAGACATGAAGCTTTACGAGCTGGATGAATTCGATCCGGAGGCGCATCCGTCGCTCGTCTCGCGGCTGCTGGTTGCGCTCGGGGCCAAGAAGGACCCGCTTCAGGTGTTGCCTGAAGAACGGGTGCTGAAGGCGTTCCGGGAAAAATTGCAGGTCTATCAGGTCGAAAGCTCGCGCGTTATCACGGTCGAATTCTCTTCCGAGGACCCGAAGCTCGCGGCCGCCATCCCCAATGAGATGATGAAGGCCTATATCGCGCTGCAAAGCGGCGCGAAACTGGACACCAGCACAGAAGCGGCCCGCTGGCTTGAGCCGGAAATCGCCAATCTGCGCGAAAAGGTGCGCGAGGCGGACAAGAAGGTCGCGGATTATCGTGCTTCGTCCGATCTTCTGTCCGCGGGGCAGGGCGAAACGCTTGCCACACGGCAACTCGGCGATATCTCCACCGAACTCGGCCGTATCCGTGGCGAGCGCGCCAATGCGGAAGCGCGGGCGGAAGGCGTGCGGAGCGCGCTGGCAAGCGGCCGTCCTCTGGATACTTTCCCGGATGTCGTTGGCTCTCCGACGATCCAGCGGCTGAAGGAAAACGAGACCACCATTCGCAGTCAGATTTCCGATCTGTCGTCCTCGCTGCTGGAAGGCCATCCGCGCATCCGGGCCCTGCGTAACCAGCTTGACGGCATACAGCGGCAAATCCAGGAAGAAACCCGCAAGGTGCTCGCAAGCCTTGAAAACGAGGCCAATGTTTCGCGTCTGCGGGAGCGCCAGCTGGTCCAGCAGTTGAATGTGCTGAAATCGGAAAGCGTGCGCGCCGGCGAGCAGCAGGTCGGCCTGAACGATCTGGAACGGGAAGCCTCCGCGCAGAGGCAGCTTCTGGAAACCTATCTTGCCCGTTACCGCGAGGCGACATCGCGTGCCGGTTCGGCCGACTCCACGCCCGCCGATGCGCGCGTGATCTCGACGGCGGTGGAGCCGCGTGAACCCTATTTCCCCAAGGCCGGTGCCATTACCATCGTCGTCACCCTGGCGGCGTTTCTGCTTTCCTGCATCGTTGTCATGCTGGTGGAACTCTTCACCGGCCGGGCCTTGAAGCCGGTGGGCAGGAGTGAGGCTCCGCCGCTCTCCGATCCACCGCCCCCGCCTGCGCGCGCGCCGGTCGCTGCGGATGAGAGCACGAATGCGCCGGAACAGCCGGTTGCCGCGCGCCACGAGAATATATCGCCGCCCTCCGCCGGAGCGATCCCGGCCGCCGCATACCAGCCCGTTTCCGAAGAGGAACGGCAGATGCCGGTCGCGGCCACGGCCGCCATACCAGCCTTGCCCGGAGAAGACGTGGTTGCCGCGAAAGAAGTGGCTGCGAAAGAGGTTGTGGCGGAAGAGAGTGCCGACACGTCCGACGATTTCTCGATCGACGCCGTTGCGGGCTTCCTTGCCACGCGTCTTGCCAAACCGGTCGCTGCGGTCATATCGCCGGCCGGCGACAGCGGTTCGACCACGACCGTCATGCTTGCACGTGCCCTGTCTGAGATGGGCCGTTCGGTCGTTCTCGTCGACATGACGGCCTCGGCCTGTCCCACGCGTCTGATGGTGCCCGAGGCCGGGCTGCCGGGCGTCATGGACCTTCTGGCGGGTGCTGCCGCCTTTGGCGAAACCATTCACGGTGACCGGCTTTCCGATGCCCATATCGTGCCGCGTGGCAACGCGCAGCCGCGCGAGGCGATGCGCGCCATAGACCGCCTGACAATGATCCTCGGCGCCCTGTCGGATGCCTATGATACGGTTCTGGTCGAGTGCGGCGCGGTGCAGATTTCGAGCCTTGAAAAAATGCTGCGCAACCTGCCGGCGGAAATCATCGTCTCCGTGCCCGGCAAGGATGGCGAAATGCTGGAAAAGACGCTCGATGAGCTGGTGGCGCATGGTTACGAACAGGCATTGCCGATGACCGGCATGCGCAAGCCGGGACATTTGAGCGCCGCTTGACCGGCGCCCCCCCGCTCAGTCCGTGACGTCTGTCCTTGGCCGCCCGGCTCGGAAACGCTGTATCAGCGCATAGAGTGCCGGATTGGACTTGATCAGGCTCTTCGTCCGGGCGATGGCGACATAGGCGGACGCCGCTGCGCGGCCCTTCAGCGTCACCGGCAGGAATATATCGTGCTGCGATGTGGAAAGCGGGCACCAGCTGCGTTTGTAAAGCTGGTCGCCGACACCGAAATCGAAGATCGCGGCTCTTTCGCGACAGGCCCGCTCGATCATCAGCCAGAACAGCAACTCACCGGGACTGAGTTCCGAAACCGCCTCATCGATCGATCCGAACTGGCAGATGATGTGATCCTGCTTGCGCGAAAGACCGGATATGGCCGCAATGACCCCCTCGTTTTCACCATGCAGGCGAATGGCGTGCAGTTCGAGAAGACTGTCCGTGCCGGTCTCGGGAAAATTGGCGAGATCGTAGAAGAAATCCCTCACCGATTGGTGCCGGAAAACATCCGGAATGCCCTGAGATGCGAAGCGGGCGGCCTTCTGCCGGAAAAAAGCCTGCAGCAATTCGCATTTTTCCTGCGGTGAACGGGCGATCACATGGCTGTAACCGCCCATTTCCTCGGCCCTTCGGCTCTGGATACGGAATTTCTTCCGTCTTCTTTTGGCATTGACCTGCCGCAGGGTGGTTTCAAAACTCTCCAGCAGCGGCAGTTGAAAGGCCGGGTTCTGGTTTTCGACGGAAGCGAGATACGAGAGCGGATTGGTCCTGCCGCGCCAGGCGAGCGGTATGTTCTGCAGGGCAAGGATATCCGCGCGGCCATGCAGCAGTTTTCGCGCTTCTCGCGCGATGGCGTCTGCGGTTTTCTGGCTGGCCTGTTCGGCAAAAGCCGGATCGAAGAGGCCGGTATTGATATTGTTGAAACGGCCACCCGGAAAACGCGCCTTGCGGATGCCGCCTTCCTTCACGATTTCGAGAGGCAGCAGGAAGACCGTCTTTCCACCCTGACTGCCGCGAATGACCAGCAGCGGGCTCCCTTGAGTCTGCGCCCAGATGGAGCACCAGCCGAAACCCTGATGCAGTGAATTGAGCGGGTCGCTTTCCATCTGCTCCCAGTCGGAACGGATGGCGGAAGTATCGTCGACGAGATCGATCGCCAAACGGTCAGCACCCCGCCGTTCGTCCTGAACGGTGGCCGGTGCCTTGCTCTGGCTTGTTATGACCGGCCCCGCAGCCGCCATTCACTCTCTCCGGTTGTTTCAGGCGCACTATAGCGTTGAGCGGCAAACAATCGGTTTATAAAATTTCGACCTGCGGATGTCCCGTAGCAGGGACGCTCATCCCTGTTTTTTGGGGCCAGCCATCCATTTGATGATGAGCATCGCCGGCAGGATCCACAGAAGCCCGCTCAGCACGAAATAGGCGAGATGCACCCACCAGGGCGATTGCGCCAGCGTCGCCGAGGCGATGGCCGTCGCCGCCACCGCGTAGATGACGACGAGGCAGATGATGACGATGGTGCCGATAAGCGATCTGAGGCGAGGGGGCATGAAATCTTCCATCATTAAATGTCTGCGCGGACTATACCGCCGCGACCGCATGCCGCAAACCCTGAGGCCTTGTTTTGTGGTGCCGGTTGAGGCTAATCAACATGACTGTATGAGGGAGACCTGAAAGATGCGTTCGAGCGGCATGACGATGGCAAACGGTTCTGCGGACATGGTGGTGGAGGCTGCCCTGCAGAAACAGGAGAAGAACCGCCGCCTGCTGCGCATCTGGCTGCGCGTCGTTCTCTTCACGCTCTTCTGTCTTGTCCTCGTCGGCGGCGCCACGCGGCTTACCGAATCCGGCCTGTCGATCACTGAATGGAAGCCGATCCACGGTGCCATTCCGCCGCTTTCCGTCGCCGAATGGGAGGAGGAATTCCAGCTCTACAAGCGCATTCCCCAATATCAGGAAATCAACAAGGGCATGTCGCTCGACGAGTTCAAGACGATTTTCTGGTGGGAATGGGCGCATCGCCTGCTTGCCCGCGCCATCGGCGTCATCTTCGCCCTGCCACTCGCCTTCTTCTGGCTCACCGGCCGCGTCGAAAAGCGCCTGCGCCTGCCGCTGGTGGGCCTTCTGGGGCTCGGCGGCTTCCAGGGTTTCATCGGCTGGTGGATGGTCTCTTCCGGTCTCGTCAACCGCACGGATGTCTCGCAATATCGCCTTGCCACGCATCTGACCATCGCCTGCCTCATCTTCGCGGGCTGCATGTGGATATTGCGCGGCCTGTCGCATCATTCCCCCGAGGCCGCCGACGAAAAGACGGGCAGGGGTTTTGCCGCGCTGCTGACGGTGCTCTGTCTCTTCCAGATCTATCTCGGCGCATTGGTGGCGGGGCTGAATGCCGGTCTTTCCTATAATACCTGGCCGCTGATGGATGGCTCGCTGGTGCCGGGCGATCTCTTCCTGCAGCAGCCCTGGTGGATCAACCTTTTCGAGAACCCCAAGACGGTACAATTCGTCCACCGCCTCGGTGCCTACACGCTGTTTGCCGCCACGCTATGGCATATGGTGTCTATGGCCCGCGCCTTGCCCAATACACCGCATGCCCGCCGCGCGGTGCTGTTCTTCGTGCTCGTCTCCATTCAGGCGGCGCTCGGCATCACCACGCTTTTGATGCATGTGGATATTCATGTCGCGCTCGCGCATCAGGGCATGGCGCTGATCGTGCTTGGTTTCGCCGTCGCCCATTGGCGCGGATTCATCGGCGAATATCCGGCCCCCGTTGCGGTCGAAGTCAGGGACTGAGGCGGCTTAGAACTGTGCAAGCACCGTTTTGATGGTCGCCGCGACAGCGAGTTCGTTGTCGCGTTCCTCCGCATTGCCGTCCTCTTCGTGCCACGCGGCAGAAAGGCAGCCATAGGCAAAGGCATATTGCAGCAATAGCCGTTCGTCCCGTTGCAAAGCCTTCGCAAAAATCGCCGCCATGGAGGCGATGCGCGCCTCGCTGCGGGTGAGGTCGAAACGGTCGAGCGGATTGGAGAACATGTTGGCGACATCGAGCGCCGCATCGCCGATCAGGCCGGCCGGATCGATGATGATCCAGCCGCGTTCACCGCGCATGATGTTCTCGTGGTGCAGATCGCCGTGCAGGGGTTTCACATTCCGCTGCCGGCCGATCAGTTCCTGCGCCAGCGTGGCCGCTTCGATATAGGGGCTATCCACGCCGTCAGTACGGTCCCGTTCGGCCTTGCGGAACAGGCTCTCGAAATAGAGCGGCAGCGTCAGCAGGCTTGAAGGCGGCTGCTGCTGCGATGGTTGATGATATTTGAGAAGGACATCTGCGGCGATTTCCGTGGTGGCGTCGTCATTGCCGTCGCGGAACAGCACGTCGCGCAGGGTCTCCGTGCCGGCATGTTCCATCAGCAGAATATCGTCGGAACGCTCGAGCAGCTCCACGCAGCCGATGCCGGCACGCCATTCGATGAAATCGGCGCCGCGCAGGCTGTCTTTCAGCACCTTCTTTTTAAGGACCTTGGCGACGGCCAGAGAACCATCGCCAAGCGTTACCTCGTAGACCACCCCGGCCGGCGTATCGGCAATCTGCCTTGCGGCCTCGATATTCCACGAGGCCGGAAAGGAGGGGATGGACCGGCTCATGCGGAAAGCCTCATGCCGACAGCATCAGCTCCATGTTCTGCACAGCCGCGCCGGATGCGCCCTTGCCGAGATTGTCGAGCAGCGCGACGAGATTGATATGCTCGCCGCCCGGCGTACCGAAGACGAAGAGCTTCATCGTGTCCTTGCCGGCCAGTTCCTCGGCATCGATGCGGTTGAGGCCCTTGCTTTCGGCAAGCGCAACGACGCTGACGATGTCCTGCCCCGCATAATGGGCAGTCAATGCCGCATGGACCGTCTCGATGCTCGTGCCTTCCTTGAGGTCGGCGGCAAACAGTGGCACCTGCACGATCATACCCTGCGGGAAACGTCCGACGGAAGGCGCAAACAGCGGCGCGCGGTCGAGCTGGCCGTGAGTGGTCATTTCCGGCACGTGCTTGTGCGTGAGCGTCAGGCCGTAGAGGAAATTATTGGCGCTGATCGCGTCGTCGCGGCTCTGGTCTTCCATCTGCGCGATCATCTGCTTGCCGCCGCCGGTGTAGCCGGAGACCGCATTGACGCTGACCGGATAACCGTCGGGCAGGATGCCGGCGGCCCGCAGCGGGCGGATGAGGCCGATCGCGCCCGTCGGATAGCAGCCCGGATTGGCGACGAAACGGGCGGAACGAACCTTGTCGCCCTGTTCCCGGTCCATTTCGGCAAAACCGTAAGCCCAGTCCTTGTGGACGCGATAGGCGGTCGAGGTGTCGATGATGCGGACATTGTTGTTGCCGGCCACCATGGAGACGGCTTCCCGGGAAGCATCGTCAGGCAGGCAGAGGATGGAAATGTCGGCACTGTTGAGCATATCCTCGCGCATCGCCGCATTACGGCGCTCGGCTTCGGGAATGGACAGCAGGTCAATATCGCGGCGACCGGCAAGGCGCGTGCGGATCTGCAGACCCGTGGTGCCGTGTTCGCCATCGATGAAGATCTTCGCTGTCATGTCATTGTCCTGACTTTTCAAAGGGTTGCGAGTGTACTCGGAATCAGTTTGGCAAGCGCCGTTTTCTCTCTCAGCCGGCCTTGGCCAGCCGTTCGGCGCGCAGGCCAAGCATATACATTGCAACGGTCGCTCCGGCAATGGCGGTAATATCCGCATGGTCGTAAGCGGGCGCCACCTCCACCACATCGGAGCCGCGAATATCGAGCTGGCCGAGCCCGCGCAGAACGGAGAGAATTTTGGCACTCGTCGGCCCGCCGGCAACGGGCGTGCCGGTTCCCGGCGCAAAGGCGGGATCGAGGCAATCGATATCGAAGGTCAGATAGGCCGGCATGCCGCCCGTATGCTTGACGATCAGCGAGGAGATATCGCCCGCCCGCATTTCCTCAACCTCGTAACCGTGGAGAATGCGGATGCCGAAATCGTCGGGCGCATGGGTGCGGATGCCGATCTGGATCGAGCGGTCCGCATCGATCAGCCCGTCGCGCGCGGCGCGGGCCACGAAGGAGCCATGGTCTATGCGCTTGCCATCATCGAACCATGTGTCCTGATGCGCATCGAACTGCACCAGCGCCAGCGGCCCGTGCCTGGCCACATGCGCCTTCAAAAGCGGCCAGGTAATGAAGTGGTCGCCGCCGAGCGTCAGCAGATAATCCGTTTTCGAGATGATCCGGCGCGCTTCCTTTTCGATCGTATCAGGCGTCTTCCAGTGGTTGCCGTAATCCAGCAGGCAATCGCCATAATCAACGGTCGGCATATGGGCGAAGAGATCGCGCGCGAAAGGATATTGCGGATCGTTATCGAAAATCGCCGAGGCGCGGCGGATGGCCTGCGGCCCGAAGCGTGCACCCGGCCGGTTGGAGGTGGCCGCATCGAAGGGAATGCCCCAGATGGCCGTCGATACGCCCTTGAGGTTCTTGGTATATTTGCGCCGCATGAAGGAAAGGACACCCGCATGGGTCGGATCGGTGGCGGCCGATGTCAGGGTCGTTGCGGTGAAGGCATGGTCGATGGTTTTGCCGGTCATTATTTTTCTGCCTTTTCAGCAAGATCGGCGAAGTTGCGAATTTTGATCGCGCGGCCGTCGAAGCGGGCGACGATTTCCAGTTCTCCGCCCATCGCCTCGATAAACCGGCGCAGCGTTCCGACATACATATCGGCCCTTTTTTCCAGTTTCGCGACCGAGCTTTGGCCAATATCCAACGCTTGCGCTATTTCATCCTGCGAAAGCTTAAGTGCCCTGCGAACGTCAGCAAGATCCATTTCTTCTTCGAGGCGATGGGCTTCGGCTTTTGATTTCATACGCGCATCATCCGACATTCGGTCGCGCAACTGTGCGAAACTGTGCCTACCGCCCATGGTGCTTCTCCCTTTCAAGCTCCGTCAGATGTTCGTCATAAAGTGTATCGGCAATCGGTATCATGCGATCATAGAACCGTTTGTCACCCGTCTTGTCGCCTCCGATCAGCAGGATTGCCATTCGGCGCGGATCGAAGGCGTAAAATATCCGCAGCGGTTTTCCTCCGCTCTGGATACGTAATTCCCGCATATGCGCGTGCCGTGATCCATGAATGCCACTCGAATAGGGAAACGGCAGGCGAGGGCCGCGCTCCTCCAGTTTCTGAACATAGGCATCAATGCTGATATGCTCGCTTTCCTCAAGCGTTTCCCACCATGCTCCGAATTCATCCGTATACTCGACAACATAGCTCATTCGGCAATACTATTCCCTTGAAGGAATAATTCAAGATGCAGCCGATCGCCAGAATAAAAAAAGGCGGAGCCGAAGCTCCGCCTTTCGAAGGTATTGTGCCAGTAAGCGATTGACGCCTGGAGAACTGGCCACCAAGCGCGATTAGCGCTTGGAGAACTGGAACGAACGGCGGGCCTTGGCCTTACCGTACTTCTTACGCTCGACGACGCGGCTGTCGCGGGTCAGGAAGCCACCCTTCTTCAGAACGGAGCGCAGGCCCGGTTCGAAGTAGGTGAGGGCCTTGGACAGACCGTGACGAACGGCACCGGCCTGACCGGACAGACCACCACCGGCAACGGTGGCGATGATGTCGAACTGACCCGTGCGGGCAGCGGCGACGATCGGCTGCTGAAGGATCATCTGCAGAACCGGACGTGCGAAATACGTGGTGAAATCGCGGCCGTTGATGATGATCTTGCCAGAACCGGCCTTGACCCATACGCGGGCTACGGCGTTCTTGCGCTTGCCGGTCGCGTAGGAGCGGCCGAGGGTGTCAACCTTGCGGACGTGCACGGGAGCCGAAGCTTCCGAAGCCGGGGCGAGGTCTTTCAGAGAGGAAAGATCGGCCATTATCAGGCGCTCCTTACGTTCTTCTTGTTGAGCGCGGCAACGTCGAGAACGACCGGCTGCTGTGCTTCGTGCGGGTGGTTGGAACCAGCGTAAACGCGCAGGTTCTTCATCTGGCGACGGCCGAGCGGGCCGCGCGGGATCATGCGCTCGACGGCCTTTTCAACGACGCGCTCCGGGAAGCGGCCTTCGATGATCTGGCGAGCCGTACGCTCCTTGATGCCACCCGGGTGACCGGTGTGCCAGTAGTACTTCTTGTCGGAATACTTCTTGCCGGTGAGGGCAACCTTTTCCGCGTTGATGACGATGACGTTGTCGCCATCATCGACGTGGGGGGTGTAGGTGGCCTTGTGCTTGCCGCGCAGGCGGGTTGCAACGATGGTGGCGAGGCGACCAACAACGAGGCCTTCGGCGTCGATGATGACCCACTTCTTCTCCACCTCAGCAGGCTTCTGAACGAAAGTAGACATGGATTTCACTTTCTAACGTGGACCCGTCATCCTCCTGTTTGAAAGAGCATACGGGCGTTTCTTGTTGCTTGGTTTGGTTGCCGTTAACGACAACCGCAAATGACCCTATTCCGGCTGGAATCCGATCTGGCGCGCTTATACGGTGCGGCGGCAGATGCGTCAATATGACGTTTTTGGCAGGCTGTAAAAATAACTATGCAAAAACAAATACTTATTGATGTGGTATTATTTTACCCCATCAAGCCTGTCCGTTTTACCCCAGTCGCATGACCAGAACGCCTGCCGCGATGATGCCGCCGGCAAGATAACGCCAGAGGCTGGCGCGTTCCTTCAGTATCACGACGGAAATCACCAGCGCAAAGAGAATGGAGGTTTCCCTGAGTGCCGCGACGACGGCGACGGGGGCCTTGGTCATGGCGTAGAGGGCCAGTCCGTAGGACAGAATGGAGCCTCCGCCGCCGACCAGGCCGCGCCACCAGTTGCGCCGCACATGGCCCATGACGGCGCTCGTCCCGCGCTGGTAGAAGGCGAAGCCGAAAAGCAGCACGGGCGGCAGCAGCGACATCCATAGCGTATAGGAGATGGCGTTGCCGGAAAGCCTGGCGCCGACGCCATCCACGAAAGTGTAGGAAGCGATGACGAAGGCGTTGAGGAGGGCGACGAGGATCGCTTTTCCGCCACCGCGCCGCGCCTCGAAGGCAAGCGTGAGGATGCCGGCGGAAATGATTGATATCCCTGCCAGCGCAAGCGGGCTCAGAACCTCGCTCAGGAAAAGGCTGCTTGTCGCGGCGACGATCAAGGGCGCCACACCGCGCATGACAGGATAGACAAGGCCGATATCGCCGATCGTATAGGCGGCGGCGACAAGGCGGAAATAGGCGAATTGCAGGATGGCCGAAGCGATCAGGAAGGGAATGGCGACCGGAGCGGGCAGCGGCAGAAAGGGCAGGAAGGGCAACGAGCAGGCGGCTGCCCCGGCGGCAATCAGCGAGGCGTCCAGTGACTTGTCTGATCCGGATTTGACCAGCGCATTCCATCCGGCATGCAGAATTGCGCCCAGGAGAACCAGAAGAAGAATGTCGATTGTCACAATAGAGACTCGCTCGCGGGCTACTTTGGGCAACCTATAGCATCGGCCAGCAAACCGGAATCCATTTTCGACAGGTCGTGAAGCCTTGCGGTCGCCGGCTATCCTGCCCGACGTTCGGCCTTTCCGCGGAAGATGACATGCGTTAAATTTCGGCTTTGTGCATGTCGCGAAGCCTCGCGCTTCGATGGTCCTGCTGCTGTGCTCATGATTTCATCCATAAGATTGCCACGCAGGTGCCGGACGCACGGCTTCCGGTTTCGTATTGGCATATATTCTGAGGCAAAAACGCGGCGATTTTACCGGATATTCGCGCTGGATTTCCGTTTCCGGCGCGTTGGTCGGGTGTATCAATTCGGATGCCGACTTCTTTCACTGTTATGAAAATTAATTTCATATCCATGTAAAAGGATAAACTGCAACGTTACAGATTTACAAATGGATTGATTTACAGAATAACTTTCTGAAAATTAGATATGTCTAATTCACCGGTGAACGGAATGAAAACAAACAGGAGACGAAGGGCGCATGAAATGCACGTTAATGTTGCTTGAGCCGGCATTTCCCCGCATATGGGCCATTTTTGAAAACTGGATGAAAATACTCAATACAGCTGTGCCAAGGCTGGTTTCGTGAAATCATTTTGCGTGGACGAAATCGGCCGTGGCAGACCGGCGAAGGTGTCGGCAGCATGTTTTAAAGACAGGGCAGGGGGTTCAAGAGAGCGATGCGCCTCCCTAAATGAAGGAGAGGACAAGGGGCGGCAATGCGCAAATGCGCCTGCACACGCATGCAGGAAATGCGAGGCTGGCACCGGTCTTTCACGGGCGGCGTCCGTCGGCGTTTCCCAAACTGCGTGACGTGCCAAAGGGACAAGTTGACATGCAGCATGATACTTACGAACCGGACTATCTCAGAAAAATCCTCACCGATGTCAGGACCATCGCCCTGCTTGGCGCCTCACCCAATCCGGACCGGCCGAGCCATGGCGTCATGCGGTTCCTGCTGTCGAAGGGCTATCGGGTGTTTCCCGTCAATCCCGGTCAGGCGGGCAAGGAGATATTGGGGCAGAAGGTCTATGCCCGGCTCGCGGATATTCCGGAACCGGTGGATATGGTCGATGTCTTCCGGGCGGCGGAATATCTGCCCGCGGTCGTCGAGGAGGCTATCCTGTTGCCGCAGCGACCGAAAGTGATCTGGGGTCAGCTATCCGTGCGGGACGACAACGCCGCCGCCAAGGCGGAGGCCTATGGCGTGAACGTGGTGATGGATCGTTGCCCCGCAATTGAGTATCCGCGTCTCAATATTATGCGATAGTTGGTACAGATCGGACTTATCATTTGGCGGCAAGGCATTATGATCCCTCCAAAATTTAATTGGAGGAAATACCATGCCGAGCAGCAATCCCGGTTTCTCAACGTTGGCCGTCCATGCCGGCGCGCAGCCTGATCCGACCACCGGCGCGCGCGCGACGCCCATCTACCAGACGACCGCTTACGCTTTCCGTGATGCCGATCACGCCGCGGCGCTGTTCGGGCTGAAGGAATTCGGCAATATCTATACCCGCATCATGAACCCCACCCAGGCGGTTCTGGAAGAGCGTGTCGCGGCGCTTGAAGGCGGCACGGCGGCGCTTGCCGTCGCATCCGGCCACGCCGCGCAACTGCTGGTCTTTCACACGCTGCTGCAGCATGGCGACAATTTCGTCGCTGCCCGCCAGCTTTATGGCGGCTCGATCAACCAGTTCGGCCACGCCTTCAAGGGCTTCGACTGGCAGGTGCGCTGGGCGGATGCGACCGATCCGGAAAGTTTCGAGGCGCAGATCGATGACCGCACGCGCGCCGTCTTCATCGAAAGCCTCGCCAATCCCGGGGGGACTTTCGTGGATATCGCCGCAATTGCCGACATTGCCCACCGGCACGGCCTGCCGCTCATCGTCGACAATACCATGGCGAGCCCGTACCTGTTGCGGCCGCTCGAACACGGCGCGGATATCGTGCTGCATTCGCTGACGAAATTTCTCGGTGGCCACGGCAATTCCATGGGCGGCATCATCGTTGACGGCGGCACCTTCGACTGGTCGGCGACCGACAGATATCCGGCGCTGTCGCAGCCGCGGCCGGAATATTCGGGCGTCGTGCTGCACCAGACCTTCGGCAATTTCGCTTTCGCCATCGCCTGCCGTGTGCTTGGTCTGCGTGATCTGGGGCCGGCCATCTCGCCCTTCAACGCCTTTCTCATTTTGACCGGCATAGAAACCCTGCCGCTGCGCGTTCAGCGTCATTCCGATAACGCGCTCGCCGTCGCCAGATGGCTGAAGGCGCATCCGAAAGTCGGTTGGGTGCATTATGCCGGGCTGGAGGACAGCGATAACCACGCCCTGCAGCAGCATTATTCGCCAAAAGGGGCAGGCTCCGTCTTCACCTTCGGCGTCAGGGGCGGCTATGCCGCCGGCAAGGCGCTGGTGGAAGGGTTGCAGCTTTTTTCACATCTCGCCAATATCGGCGATACGCGCTCGCTCGTCATCCATCCGGCCTCCACCACCCATGCGCAGCTGACGCCGGAACAGCAGGCGGCGGCCGGCGCCGGGGCGGATGTGGTGCGCCTCTCCGTCGGCATTGAGGATGTCAAGGACATCATCGCCGATCTTGAACAGTCCCTTGCGAAGATCTGAGAGGCTGGCCTCATCATGACGAATTTGCTGACATTCGAAGATGGGCCGGTTGAGGCGGAGCACGGTGCGCCTGCGCCGGAAAGACTGATTTCCGGCGATCCGAAATTCACCACATGGAATCTGGAGGAAGCGCCGGGCGGCATCTATGCCGGCATCTGGCAATCCACGCCCGGAAAATGGCGGGTGATCTATGACGAATGGGAATATTTCAGCATTCTCGAAGGCCATTCCATCCTGACGGAGGATGGCGGAGCGCCACGCGACCTGAGGCCGGGCGACAGGGTGGTCCTGCGCCCCGGCTTCACGGGGACATGGGAGGTCGTGGAGACGACGCGGAAGGATTATGTCATCCGGCTGTGACCGGAACTACCGGCGCGTCATGACGCCCGGCGAGGGAATTTTCTCGTCGATGGATATCAGTGCCATGTTTTCGAGGATCGCCTGAGCCGCGAGAATCCGGTCGAACGGATCGCGGTGATCCCCGGTAGCATGGCGCTGCGAACCATATGCGCGCTGCTGATGGGAAGTTCCTGAAAGCCTTCCCGCCTTATGTTGCTCATGGTCGCTTAGCCACCAGAGCAAAGCATGAGTATCCAGAGGATATTTCATTCGCCTGAGAACTTTTTAAGTTCATCCTCCGGCGAGGGTTCAAAAAACCGCGCCGATGACCAGCGTTTCCTTGAAGCGCCCGGGAACGCGCTTTTTCTTCGATTTGGTTGCCAAGGCATTTGCCTCATCACCGTTGGACGAAAATACCATAGCGCATCGGGCACAAAAAACGACTTCACCACGCCAGATCGAGCCGTTCCAGACCATGGAAATGATAGACGTCCTTGACCTTTGGCGGCTGGGCGATCCTGAGACCCGGCAGGCGTCTGAACAGCAGCGGCAGGGCAAGATTAAGCTCCAGCCTTGCCAGCGGTGCGCCGATGCAGAAATGGATACCGGCGCCGAAGGAGACATTGACGCCCTCGTTCCGGCCAGGTCGGAAGGCCAGTGGATCGGAAAACTTTGCCGGATCGAGATTGGCCGCGGCCAGAATGAGGCTGACCTTGTCACCGCGTTTGAACGTCACACCGTCGATCTCGACCGGTTCCAGAACCCAGCGCTGGAAAATATGGACCGGCGCGCAGATACGCAGCGTCTCTTCAACCGTGCGTTCCGTGGTCGTCTCGTCGCTGAACAGGGTGTCAGGCGAGATGCCGCTTTCCAGGATGATGCGAACGGAATTGCCGATCTGGTGCACGGTCGCCTCGTGCCCGGCGTTCAGCAGCACGATGGTGGTGGAGACCAGCTCGTCGTCGGTCAGATACTGGCCCTTGTGTTCCGTATGGATCATGTGGCTCAAGAGATCGTCTTGCGGCTCCGCCCGCCGTTCCGCGATCACGCTGCGCACATAGTCTGAAAATTCCCTGGCTGCCGTGTCGGCAAGAAGCTCGTCCCCGGCAGTGCGTTTGAACATGTACATGCCGACATAGGCATGTGACCATTTCAGGAGCTGCGGCCCCATCTCTTCGGGAATGCCGATCATGCGGGCGATCATCGTCACCGGAATGATGTCGGCATAAGAAGACAGCAGTTCGGTTTCGCTATTGGCTTCGAAGGCGTCGATCAGGCGGTTGGCCAGTTCCTCGATTTCCGGTTTCATCTTGTCGACGTGCCGCGACACGAAGGCGCGGTTGATGAGCGTGCGCAGCCGCGTATGTTCCGGCGGCTCCAGTTCCAGCAGCGAGTGCTGCTCGGCGGCGTCGAAGTGCTTTACATGTTCCAGCGGCTCGGCCAGGCCGATTTCCTCCCGGCTTGCCACATGCAGGATTTGTCTGCCGAACCGGCGGTCGCGCAGAAGCGCGCTCACATGGTCGTATCCGGTGAAGAACCATTGCCGCTGCTCTTCCCAGTAAAAGGTGGGACATTGCGCGTGCAGGGCCGCATAGACCGGGTTCGGATCATTGTAGAAGGCGGGATCACGCGCATTCAGTGAAACGCGGCGTGTGGCGGGATCGATTTTGAGGAAGGGAAATGTCGCTGTCATGCCCAAGGTTTATTCCGCGTCTCTTGCTTTGGGAAGGGTGGTGGAAACCGCCTGCGTGTTTTTCCGTTTGTCGCCGCCTGTCGATCTTGTCACCGGCTGGCGATGGCGGATATCCGGTTCAGTGCCGCAACCTGCCGGTCGGCATTATTGTCCATCGGATTTTCGTCCCGGTCCACGGAAGGCACGACGACATTGGCCGAATTCACGTGGATGACGGTCCTGTTGCGTCCGGCCTTTTTCGCGGCGTAAAGCGCGCGGTCGGCTTCCGTCATCATCACGCTCAGCTCGGCATCCCTGATCAGGGCTTCGGAGATGCCGACGCTGGTGGTGACTTCGATACCTTCGCCGCGTGAGCTGATTCTGGAAAGGCGCAGATTGCTGCGGATGGCCTCGGCCAGCGTAACGGTGCTGGACGGGCTTTCGACCTCGGCCACCAGCGCGAATTCTTCGCCGCCCATCCTGACGAAAAGGCCACGATCGCCAATGACGCGCCGGGCGATATCGCAGAAATGCACGAGCACCGCATCGCCGGACTGATGGCCGTATTTGTCGTTGATCTTCTTGAAATGATCGATGTCGAACAGCACCAGCGCCACGTAGCGGCTGGAGGCGGACGACCGTTTTTTGATGCGCTCGAACTCTTCCAGAAGGCCGCGCCGGTTGAGGACGCCGGTGAGGTGGTCCGTCATGGCAAGCCGGTGCAGCCGGGCTTCGGTATCTTCCATGATGATTTTCGCGCTGATCATGATGATGACGGTGAAGCCGAGCATGCCTGAGAAGGCGAGCGGCGACGTCAGCGCGACGGCGTTGGGGGATGTGATATCGCCGGGAATGACGACGGTTGCGACGACCGCGCCAAAAAAGGCCTGCAGAATGAAGGTCGCGGCAAGAACCTTGCGGCTGAGCGACGCCCGGCTCCGGTTTGCCAGAACGACGCCCGCCAGCATGAAATAAGCGACCGCGGCACAGGCATGGTAGAGCAGGATACGTGAAATCATGCTTTCCCGCACCGGTGGGACAAGCATTCCGCCCACCCACAGAAGCGCCGGAATGGCGATCCAGCCGCCGAGCTTGCGTTGCTCGAAGGAGAGAAGGCCGGCCAGCCAGAAGCTGAAAGCTGCAAGCGCGAGTGTATTGCCGACTTCGATCGACAGGAAATAGGGGATATCGCCGCGCAGGGCGACGAGGATGGCGCCGACACCGGTGGAAAGGAAACCGGCGGCGAAATGGAAATTATGCTGGCGGGAAGGGCGGTGCAGCCACAGGGTTCCCAGAAGGACTGCGAGGGTGAACGTCTCCGACGCCCAGAGCAGCATGCCCGTTTTTGCATCCAGCATTGCAAGATCCTATCTGCGCTATCATGCCGTGAAAGCGGGGTTTGCGGCACGATGTGCGCAATGCCCGCGGGAATTGTTGAGATGCCATTTCGCCTGAATGAGGCGCCCGCTCCCTGACGGGAACCGGAAATTCGCCGCGCAGTATCAGCCGCAAATCCCTAACGAGTTCTTGCCGGTGAGAAGTTATATCTGTGCATGGTGGAGCGTTTTTGCATTTGCGGCTTGGCCGGACGAAAAATAACGCCGGTGACGGCAAGCGGCTCGAGATGCCTCCGCCGGTTTGAAGCCGCCGCCGGCAGGGGGCCGAAAGGCCTGTAAACGCTGTTGAGCCGTTAAGGATATGCGGCTTCGTGTCTTGAAGTACGGGGCAGGGACACTCTATGTAGGGAGTATGAAGGTTAGAAGTGATTCCGGAGCGGCTTTCCGCGAAGGGCAGAGTTGACAAAGGACGGACATGAAAAATCCAGTTGATACCGCCATGGCTCTGGTGCCGATGGTCGTAGAGCAGACCAATCGCGGCGAACGCTCCTATGACATATTTTCCCGTCTTCTCAAGGAACGCATCATTTTCCTTACCGGACCGGTGGAAGACCAGATGGCTTCGCTCGTCTGCGCGCAGCTGCTTTTCCTTGAGGCTGAAAACCCCAAGAAGGAAATCGCGCTTTACATCAATTCGCCAGGTGGCGTCGTGACCGCCGGCATGGCGATCTACGATACGATGCAGTTCATTCGTCCCGCTGTCTCGACGCTCTGCGTCGGTCAGGCCGCATCGATGGGCTCGCTGCTTCTGGCTGCCGGTGAAAAGGGAATGCGTTTCGCGACCCCGAACGCCCGCATCATGGTGCACCAGCCTTCCGGCGGCTTCCAGGGCCAGGCATCGGATATCGAGCGTCACGCCCGTGACATAATCAAGATGAAACGTCGCCTCAATGAAGTCTACGTGAAGCACACCGGCCGCACGCTGGAAGAGGTTGAAAAAACCCTTGATCGCGACCACTTCATGGATGCGGACGAGGCGAAGGACTGGGGTGTGATCGACAAGATCCTGACCTCGCGCCAGGAAATCGAGGGCGCCGCCGCGAATTGAGGCGCGCCGCTTTTTGACGTTTGTTTGATCCCGCAAAAGTAATTTCGGGGCTTTCAACCGGAACAGAAAGCGATATTAGTATATATTAAGGCTGTGTTGAATTTTTATGACGTGGCCTTTGGTTTGATGGGGAATTCGTTGCAGCCGGTTGTCAGCTCCTGTATCTGACACGGCTAGTACCCCGGGAAACGAGGCGGATACGGCAATGCACCCCAAGGCGGGCCGTATCTGCGGGCGGTAAGTTGACCGCGATCCGTTTGGCGGACCTGCGGCGTGCTGGAAGGAAAGAGATATGAGCAAAGTCAGCGGCAGCAACGGCGGCGACTCTAAGAATACACTCTATTGTTCATTCTGCGGCAAGAGCCAGCACGAAGTCCGGAAACTCATTGCCGGGCCGACAGTATTCATCTGCGATGAATGCGTCGAATTGTGCATGGACATCATCCGCGAGGAGAACAAGACGTCGATGGTGAAGTCGCGCGAGGGTGTTCCCACCCCGCAGGATATCATCAAGATCCTCGACGAATATGTCATCGGTCAGAAGCAGGCGAAGAAGATCCTGTCGGTGGCCGTTCACAACCATTACAAGCGCCTCGCGCACGCCTCCAAGAACGGCGATGTCGAGCTGGCGAAGTCGAACATCATGCTCGTCGGCCCGACGGGCTGCGGCAAGACCTATCTTGCCCAGACGCTCGCCCGCATCATCGACGTTCCCTTCACCATGGCGGACGCAACGACGCTGACCGAAGCCGGTTATGTCGGCGAGGACGTGGAAAACATCATCCTGAAGCTGCTTCAGGCTGCGGATTACAATGTCGAGCGCGCCCAGCGCGGCATCGTCTATATCGACGAGGTCGACAAGATTTCCCGCAAGTCGGACAACCCGTCCATCACGCGCGACGTGTCGGGTGAGGGCGTCCAGCAGGCGCTTCTGAAGATCATGGAAGGCACGGTCGCTTCCGTTCCGCCGCAGGGTGGCCGCAAGCATCCGCAGCAGGAATTCCTGCAGGTGGATACGACCAACATCCTGTTCATCTGCGGCGGCGCCTTTGCCGGCCTCGACAAGATCATCTCGGCCCGTGGTGAAAAGACCTCGATCGGCTTCGGTGCGACCGTCAAGGCGGAAGACGATCGCCGTGTGGGCGAGGTGCTGCGTGAGCTGGAGCCGGAAGATCTGGTGAAGTTCGGCCTCATCCCGGAATTCATCGGCCGTCTGCCCGTTCTCGCAACGCTGGAAGATCTTGATGAAGATGCGCTGATCCAGATCCTGTCCGAGCCGAAGAACGCGCTCGTCAAGCAGTATCAGCGCCTGTTCGAGATGGAAGATGTGGAACTGACCTTCCACGAGGACGCGCTGCGCGAGATTGCCCGCAAGGCGATCACCCGCAAGACCGGTGCCCGTGGCCTGCGTTCGATCATGGAAAAGATCCTGCTGGATACCATGTTCGAACTGCCAACCCTGGAAGGCGTTCGCGAAGTGGTGATCTCCAATGACGTCGTCAGCGGTGTCGCCCGTCCGCTCTACATCTACGCGGATCGCCAGGAAGAAAAGACCAACGTTTCGGCCTGATCGGTTCCAGAAGAACAAAGCCCCTCGCAGCAACGGCTGCGGGGGGCTTTTCTTTGCGTGGCGTCTGCCCGGCATTCGCGGCATTTCCGATGAAACGGCGGCGTCCGGCGCCTGAACAATACGTAAAAACAACGCGATGGAGCGCCTTTGCTTTTCATGGAGAAGCAGAAGGGCTCCAGTCAATATTCGGTATCTCGATGAACCCTGTAACCGCAATCCTTGTTCATGTGTCCGACCCCGCCGAGGGGTTGCTCTGGTACGGCAAGGCGTTTCCGGAGGCCGTCCCGTCCGTCAGCCTTCCATCCGGCTTCGAATTTTTGCGGATCGGCGATATCCAGCTGGAAATCGTTCCCGCCGACGAAAAGGTTGCGAGCGGGGCGGCCGGGTCCGTCGTCTATTGGTGGACGGGTGATTTCGGGCGGTCCCTGACGCATCTGCGTGAGGCGGGTGCTGTTCTTTATCGCGGTCCGATGAAAATCGATGATGAACTCTGGATGTGCCAGTTCCGCGACCCCTGGGGCAATTGCATCGGCATTCGCGGCCCCATGGTCGCGGAGATGCTGTAACGCTCTTTGATGTTCCAAGTATCTCGCAGCTACATTTCGACAATCAGGTGGAGGAAAGCTTCGTCTGCCATTTTGCGTTTGGAGCGGATTGCGCTTTGCTGATAAAGTCTTACAACTGATTTGCAGCGCGATGTGACGGAAATGTGAATTGCCGTCGGCGACCCGGTTCCTGATCCCTTGGGATAACCGGAAATGTCGGGAGTAGTAGCCAGCGCTGGGTTTTGTTGAATTTCACGGTCCTGCCGCTTCGCGGGACCGTCTGTTCCGGCGACTTGAAATCGGTGTTTCGAAACTCCACTTTCAGTCTCGAGAAATGAATATGCCGGATGCCCCAAGCTGTCCGGCAAGGTGTCCCGAAAGGGACCATGGAAAGGAAATGATATGACGAACATCACGTCTGCGGCATCTGGCGGTACCTATCCGGTACTTCCCCTGCGCGACATTGTCGTTTTCCCGCATATGATCGTTCCCCTGTTCGTCGGGCGGGAAAAATCCATTCGCGCTCTCGAAGAGGTCATGGGTTCGGACAAGCAGATCATGCTTGTCACCCAGATCAACGCCAGCGATGACGATCCGGCCCCGGACGCCATTCACAAGGTTGGCACGGTCGCCAACGTCCTGCAGCTCCTGAAGCTGCCCGACGGCACGGTCAAGGTGCTGGTGGAAGGCAAGGGCCGCGCCCAGATTGATTCCTACACCGACCGCGAGGACTTCTACGAAGCCTCCGCGACGCCGCTGCAGGAACCCGCCGAAGACCCGGTTGAAATCGAAGCGCTGTCGCGTTCCGTCGTGTCTGAATTCGAGAGCTATGTGAAGCTCAACAAGAAGATTTCGCCCGAGGTTGTCGGCGCTGCCGGCCAGATCGACGATTATTCGAAGCTTGCCGACACGGTCGCTTCGCACCTGTCGATCAAGATCACCGAAAAGCAGGAAATGCTGGAAACCGTCAGCGTGAAGCAGCGGCTTGAAAAGGCGCTCGGCTTCATGGAAGGCGAGATTTCCGTGCTGCAGGTCGAAAAGCGCATCCGCTCGCGCGTCAAGCGCCAGATGGAGAAAACCCAGCGCGAATATTACCTGAACGAGCAGATGAAGGCGATCCAGAAGGAACTCGGCGACGGCGAGGACGGCCGTGACGAGATGGCCGAGCTGGAAGAGCGCATCGCCAAGACCAAGCTTTCCAAGGAGGCCAAGGAAAAGGCCGAGGCGGAAATGAAGAAGCTTCGCCAGATGAGCCCGATGTCCGCGGAAGCGACCGTCGTGCGCAACTATCTGGACTGGCTGCTCGGTCTGCCCTGGGGCAAGAAGTCGAAGATCAAGACCGACCTCAACAGCGCCGAGACGATCCTCGATCAGGATCATTTCGGTCTGGACAAGGTGAAGGAACGTATCGTCGAGTATCTGGCCGTACAGGCGCGCGCCTCGAAGATCCGCGGACCCATCCTGTGCCTCGTCGGCCCGCCCGGCGTTGGCAAGACCTCGCTCGCCAAGTCGATCGCCAAGGCGACCGGCCGAGAATATGTCCGCATGGCGCTTGGCGGCGTGCGTGACGAGGCGGAAATCCGCGGTCATCGCCGTACCTATATCGGCTCCATGCCCGGCAAGATCGTCCAGTCGATGAAGAAGGCCAAGAAGGCGAACCCGCTCTTCCTGCTCGACGAAATCGACAAGATGGGCATGGATTTCCGTGGCGACCCGTCATCCGCACTGCTGGAGGTTCTCGATCCGGAACAGAACTCCACCTTCATGGATCACTACCTTGAAGTGGAATATGACCTGTCCGACGTGATGTTCGTAACCACGGCCAACACGCTGAACATTCCAGGCCCGCTGATGGACCGTATGGAAGTGATCCGCATCGCCGGTTATACGGAAGACGAGAAGCGCGAAATCGCCAAGCGTCACCTGTTGCCGAAGGCGATCAAGGAACATGCCCTGCGTCCGGAAGAGTTCTCGGTCACCGATGACGCTCTGATGATCGTCATCCAGCAGTACACCCGCGAGGCGGGCGTGCGCAGCTTCGAACGCGAGCTGATGAAGCTGGCGCGCAAGGCTGTCACCGAGATCATCAAGGGCAAGGTCAAGTCCGTCGAGGTTACCGCTGCCAACGTTCCGGATTATCTGGGCGTTCCGCGGTTCCGCCACGGTGAGGCCGAGCGTGAGGATCAGGTCGGTGTCGTCACGGGTCTTGCCTGGACGGAAGTTGGCGGTGAGCTGCTCACCATCGAAGGCGTGATGATGCCGGGCAAGGGCCGCATGACGGTTACCGGCAACCTCAAGGAAGTGATGAAGGAATCCATTTCGGCGGCGGCATCTTATGTCCGTTCGCGCGCAGTGGACTTCGGCATCGAGCCGCCGCGCTTCGACAAGAGCGACATCCACGTCCACGTTCCGGAAGGCGCAACCCCGAAGGACGGACCCTCCGCCGGTGTTGCCATGGCGACCGCCATCGTCTCCATCATGACCGGCATTCCGGTCTCGAAGGATGTGGCGATGACGGGCGAGATCACGCTTCGCGGTCGCGTGCTGCCGATCGGCGGCCTGAAGGAAAAGCTGCTTGCGGCACTGCGCGGCGGCATCAAGAAGGTGCTGATCCCGGAAGAGAACGCCAAGGATCTGGCGGAGATTCCGGACAACGTGAAGAACGAGATGGAGATCATCCCGGTTTCGCGCATGGGCGAAGTCATTAAGCACGCGCTCATCCGCCAGCCGGAGCCCATCGAGTGGGACGGCAGCATCGAGACGCCTGTTATCGCCACCGTCGAAGGTGTCGACGACGGCGGCCAGACAATCGCGCATTGATACATGCCGGCGACGCGGAAGCCGGAATCGGTTTCCGCAAAGCGGGTGCATGGAATCAATATGTTAGGTGTCTGAAGAGACATGCGGCGCTGCGGCCCCGCGCAAGTGATGCCAAATTGGCACGATTATGGGGAAGGCCGGCAGAAATGTCGGCCTTTTTTGTGAAAAAAACCGTAGACCCCTTGTTTTTCAGGCGATTCCAGCGCTTTTGAGTTGCTGCGCGCGGATGCGAACGTATTCTGCGCCGGCTTAATTTGAGTCGTTTCAAACCATTGAAAGGGGTGGAAACATGAACAAGAACGAGCTCGTCTCTGCTGTTGCCGAAAAGGCTGGTCTCACGAAGGCAGATGCTGCTTCCGCGGTTGATGCAGTATTCGAAACCGTACAGAGCGAACTGAAGAACGGTGGCGACATCCGCCTGGCCGGCTTCGGCAGCTTCTCCGTAAGCCGCCGTGAAGCCTCCAAGGGCCGTAACCCTTCCACGGGTGCTGAAGTCGATATCCCGGCTCGCAACGTGCCGAAGTTCTCCGCAGGCAAGGGCCTGAAGGACGCCGTCAACTCGTAAGGTTTCCGGAAGGCCATGACGCCCGGCGGCGGGCGGATGGCTTTTCAGGTTCACGAGGAAGCATGTTTTGACGCGCTGACCCATCAGCAGGCACAAAGACGGGCAGGCCTTCCGAAAATCTTTCGGATGGCCAGACTTCTTAGCCGGTATGGTGTGGATTGAAAGTATCGATGCGCGCCTGTGTAGCTTCCATCCGGACACACGGCGTTTCGATACGCGGAATGTGCGCATAAACACGAAAGCCCGGCCTTCATGGCCGGGCTTTTTGATTCCGCCGCAAGGAAATGTCATGCCACTGTCATGTCTTTGACGCAGAAGCCATGGGGTATTTTTGGACCCAAGGGGGATTATAATGGCGTTCCGATTTTCTCATATGGCTTTGACTGCTGCGCTGCTTACATCCGCAGCTTTTCCGGCCGCTGCCGAGCCGGTTTTCAACCGCATCGCATCTTTCCCGGTGGCGCAGAACCTGCCTGCCGACAAGGATGCAAAGTCCGTCACGTCGGCTGAAATCATCACCGCCAGCGAAGATGGCAAGACCCTGATCTATTCGGACAGCCCGCTTGGTGGCATCGGCTTCATCGACATCACCGATGCGAAGGCCCCGAAGGCAGGCGGCGCGTTGCTGCTCGAAGGCGAGCCGACCTCGGTTGCCGTCGCCGGCGTCAAGGTTCTGGCCGGCGTCAACACGTCGGAAAACCGCGCCAAGCCGTCCGGCAAGCTGGTAACGGTCGATATCGCCACCAAGAAGATCGAGGCAAGCTGTGATCTGGGCGGCCAGCCCGATTCGGTTGCCGTCTCTCCGGACAAGACCTTTGCCGCCATCGCAATCGAAAACGAGCGCGACGAAGAGGTGGATGAAGGTGCGCTGCCGCAGATGCCGGCTGGCTATCTGGTAACGGTCGGCCTGAAGGACGGCGTTGCCGACTGCGCGACGCTGAAGAAGATCGAACTCACCGGTCTCGCTGAAATCGCCCCGGAAGATCCGGAGCCGGAATTCGTTTCGATCAACGCCAATGGCGAGATCGCGCTCACGCTGCAGGAAAACAACCATATCGTCATTCTCGACGGCAAGACCGGCACGGTGAAGACGCATTTCTCCGCCGGCACGGTTGATCTCGAAGGCATCGACACGAAGTCCGATGGCCAGCTGAAGTTCACCGACAAGCAGGAAGGCCGCAAGCGCGAGCCGGACGCGGTGAAGTGGCTGGACAACGACCGCATCGTCATCGCCAACGAAGGCGACTGGCAGGGTGGTTCGCGCGGCTTTACCATCTTCGACAAGACGGGCAAGCTTCTCTATGAATCCGGCGCCTCGCTCGAGCATGCGGTTGCGGCCATCGGCCACTATCCGGAAAAGCGCTCCAAGGCCAAGGGCATCGAGCCGGAAGGTCTGGAAGCGGCAACATTCGGCGACCAGAAGTACTTCTTCGTGCTTTCCGAGCGTGCCTCCGTCGTCGCTGTCTACAAGGACACCGGCAAGGAGCCGGAACTGACCCAGCTCCTGCCTTCGGGCGTTTCGCCGGAAGGCGCAGTCGCCATCCCGTCGCGCAATCTGCTCGCCACGGCCAACGAGGTCGATCTGGTCGAGGACGGCGGCGTCCGCTCGCACGTCATGCTCTATGAGCGCGCTGAGGGCGAAGCAGCCTATCCGCAGCTGGTTTCCGCCACCGTTGACGGCGCACCGATCGGCTGGGGTGCTCTTTCGGGCCTGGTCGGCGATGCCGAGAAGCCTGGCATTCTTTATGCCGTTTCCGACTCGGTCTATGGCAACCAGCCGTCGATCTACACCATCGACGCGACGAAGAAGCCCGCCACCATCACCAGCGTGCTGCGCATCAAGCGTGACGGTATCGCTGCCCAGAAACTCGATATCGAAGGTATCACGCTGGACGGCAAGGGCGGCTTCTGGCTGGCCTCGGAAGGCGACAGCGCCAAGCTCGTTCCGCACGCGCTCTACAACGTCAACGCCAAGGGTGAAATCAAGGCCGAGATCGCGCTGCCGAAGGAACTTCTCGCCGGTGAGACCCGCTTCGGTTTCGAAGGCGTGACCATGATCGGCAAGGGCGACGATGCGACGCTGTGGATGGCCGTTCAGCGTGAATGGGGCACGGACGAGAAGGGCTTCGTCAAGCTCGTCTCCTACAAGCCGAAGTCCAAGGAATGGGGCGCGGTGCGTTACCCGCTCGACAAGACCGAGGCAGGCTGGGTCGGTCTCTCCGAAATCACCGCGCAGGGTGAATATGTCTATATCGTCGAGCGTGACAACCAGATCGGTGACAAGGCCAAGATCAAGAAGCTCTACCGCGTTGCAATCGCGGACCTGAAGCCGGGCAAGATTGGCGGCGAGCTGCCGCTGGTGGCCAAGCAGGAAGCCCATGATTTCCTGCCGGACCTCAAGGCCCAGACCAACGGCTACGTCGTCGACAAGCTGGAAGGCTTCACCTTCGACAAGGCTGGAACGGCCTATGCCGTGACCGACAATGACGGTGTGGACGATTCGTCCGGTGAGACGCTGTTCTTCACGGTCAATCTGAAGGCGATCAACTGATCGCGCCGAACGGCACTGCAAATGGGAAAAGCCGGGCATAGCCCGGCTTTTTTATTGCGGAAGCGATACGGCGACAGGTCAGCACTTTGCGCGAAGCAACACAATTCACGGCCGTTTAGCGGGCCGTGCGGCGTCGGTATCTGATAGGAGCGGGTTTATGCGGGAAAATACGCTGACGACCGTGGCGGGTCACCGTCCCATGGAATTCTTGTTTTTGGGAGTGTCCTGCTTTTCCGAATCCTGCTGGACCCAGCGGAAAAAAATATAAACAGGCAGCGCTATAAGCGCGAGCGTCACAAACGCGTCGATCGTCATGGTTTCATCCATCAGTTCCACCGTTCATCATGAAACGGTGCAAAAACAATGCCCGAAATCCCTTTAAAAAGTCTGAATCCGCTTATTTTCCGGTATGTTACGGAGTGGAACAGAGGGGAGGCGGAGCTGTCGGAATCTGGAGCAGAAGTGCCGATTTGGAATAGATTCGGACCATAAGAACGATTCCGGTGCTGCGAAGCCGAAATCCTGCCCCGAGAGCCACGTCTCGGGGGGGGCGGGGGGATCATGGCGCACGAAGCCGGAAACTCGAGCGACGCGGCACGTCACCTGAAATATCTACCGGTCAACACATTCGTAGTCTGGAAAGGGAGATAAATGGTGGGCGATGAGAGACTCGAACTCCCGACATCCTCGGTGTAAACGAGGCGCTCTACCAACTGAGCTAATCGCCCTTCGCGTGCCTCGGATCATGTCCGCCGCGTCGGTGGCCGTGATGTATTCGGATCGGAAAAAAACCGCAAGAGCTTTTGTGAAGTTTTTTTGTTTTTTTTGCCGAGAGATTTTTCCGTCGCCGCGGCCATGCGGCAAAAAGCCGGGAACTGCGGGCTTTTTGCCTGAAACAGGACCCTAAGATGCCTTGATGGCCTTGTGGAAATCCCGTTACGGAAGCCTGCGGCTGTGGACAAGTTTTTTGTTTTCGTTGGGAAAAGCCCGGAAAATAGCGGCTCTGCGCCATTCGCCTTCAGCGGCCTTCCGGTTTTTCCCGATCAAAATGAAGAAGCTTATTCTTTTGTCGTGAAACCTGCTTGACACCCCCGCACGAACGCCGTAGTTAGCCGCTCATCGAACAGCCGAGGCTGGTTCGAGCGGCGGGACAAGGTTCTGTCGTCAGGAGATGCGGGTGTAGCTCAGTCGGTTAGAGTGCCGGCCTGTCACGCCGGAGGTCGCGGGTTCGAGCCCCGTCACTCGCGCCATCCTGTTCCTCGGAAAACGCAGATGAATATCTGTGGTGCGCGGGTGTAGCTCAGTCGGTTAGAGTGCCGGCCTGTCACGCCGGAGGTCGCGGGTTCGAGCCCCGTCACTCGCGCCATTTCATTTCCTGAAATGTCCCTTCACAATACAGACCAATGCGCCATCGGCGCGCTTCGCCATTGGCGATTCAGGCGGCTGATTCCAGTCGTTTTTGGCGTGATTTTTCCTGCTTTTTTTAGTCAGGTTTCGATTTCTGAAAATCGTCACTTCGCTGTCTTTCTGACATAAAATTCGTGTGACTTTTTTGCGGTTGCGTCGTTCAATCGATTATTATTGTATTTGAGGGGCTTAGGTCGGAATTGTGGCCCAAATTTGCGTCAATTCCGGCAATATTGTTGCCAATCAATGCGGCAGGTGTCTTGAAATGGTGCCTAAACTCTTGCAGAGAGGGCGCGGCTGCGCTAACCACTTTGGCGTTGCAACATATTTGTCCGCTCTTTGAGACTTAAGGTCACAAAGGCAGGCCCGGCACCCGGCCGGGCAGGGAAGAGACCATGACTGAACTCCTCAGTTCCTACATTCCGATCGCAATCTTCATCGGTATCGCTCTCGTCATCGGCCTGGCGCTTCTCATCGCGCCTTTCGCGGTTGCCTACAAGGCGCCGGACCCGGAAAAGCTTTCTGCTTTCGAGTGCGGTTTCAACGCCTTCGACGATGCCCGCATGAAGTTCGATATCCGCTTTTACCTGGTGTCGATCCTCTTTATCATCTTCGATCTGGAAGTCGCCTTCCTGTTCCCATGGGCGGTGTCTTTCGGCGAGATGGGCTGGTTCGGTTTCTGGTCGATGATGGTGTTCCTCCTCGTCCTCACCATCGGCTTTATCTATGAGTGGAAGAAGGGAGCGCTGGAATGGGCATGAGCCAGAACAACACCACGCTCGTTGCGCCGCAGCCGAAGGGGATCATCGATCCCTCGACCGGCAAGCCGGTTGGCAGCAACGATGCCTACTTCACGGAAATCAATGACGAACTGGCCGACAAGGGCTTTCTCGTCACCTCGACCGACGAACTGATCACCTGGGCCCGTACCGGCTCCCTGATGTGGATGCAGTTCGGTCTTGCCTGCTGCGCCGTCGAAGGCCTGATGCAGGCGTCCGGTCCCCGTTACGACATGGAGCGCTTCGGTGTCGCCCCGCGCGCCTCGCCGCGCCAGTCGGACGTGATGATCGTCGCCGGCACGCTGACCAACAAGATGGCGCCCGCGCTGCGCAAGGTCTATGACCAGATGCCTGAGCCGCGTTACGTCATCTCCATGGGCTCCTGCGCCAATGGCGGCGGTTATTACCATTATTCCTACGCTGTCGTGCGCGGCTGCGACCGCGTCGTGCCGGTGGATATCTACGTTCCGGGCTGTCCCCCCACGGCGGAGGCGCTGCTTTACGGCGTGCTTCTGCTGCAGAAGAAGATTCGTCGTACCGGTACGATCGAGCGCTAAGGGCAAAGGACGGATTAAGTAATGAGCGAAGCTCTCAACGATCTTGCTGCTTACGTTAAGGAAGCGCGCGGTTCCCTCTTGGTGTCGGCTGACATCGCCTATGGCGAGCTGACGCTGAACACGACGCCTGAAAGCGTTATCGCGCTTTTGACCTTCCTGCGTGACGACGTGCAGTGCGGTTTCGTCAACATCATCGATATCTGCGGTGTCGACTGGCCGCAGCGCGAAAAGCGTTTCGATGTCGTTTATCACCTGCTGTCACCGCGCCAGAATTTGCGCGTGCGCGTCAAGCTGCAGGTGGCGGAAGACGAGGGCGTACCGTCTTCGACCTCCGTTTATATGGGTGCCGAATGGTTCGAGCGCGAAGCCTGGGACATGTATGGCATTCCGTTCGAAGGCCATAAGGATCTTCGCCGTATCCTCACCGACTACGGTTTCGAAGGCCACCCGCTGCGCAAGGATTTTCCGGTTACCGGCTTTGTGGAAGTGCGTTACGATGACGTTCTGAAACGGGTTCTTTATGAACCGGTCGAACTGAAGCAGGAATTCCGCAACTTCGATTTCCTCTCCCCCTGGGAAGGAACCGAATATGTTCTCCCGGGCGACGAAAAGGCCAAGCAATGAGCCAAGCCCCCGCGACAGAGCAGGCACAATGTCTTTGCGGCGCCGTCGGCCTCAAGGCCGTCATCGGTGCCCGCGAATTCGGCGCTTGCCATTGCTCCATGTGCCGCCGCTGGTCCGGCGGTGCGTTTCTGGCTGTCGAATGCGCTGATATCTCCGTCGAAAACGAAGAGAACCTCGGCGTCTATTCCTCGTCGGAATGGGGTGAGCGCTGCTTCTGCAAGAATTGCGGCAGCACGCTGATGTGGCGCTCGAAGGACGGCAAGCATTTCGCCGTTTCGCTGCAGGCGTTCGACAACCCTTCCAGCTTCACGTTCGCGTCGCAGATTTTCACGGATGAGAAGCCTTCGAGCTATTCCTTCGCAGAAACCACACAGAACATGACCGGCCCCGAATTCATCGCCATGATCACCTCGGCGGAGCACTAGAATGACTGAGCATAACGTCCGCAATTTCACGATCAACTTCGGTCCGGAACATCCGTCCGCGCACGGCGTGCTGCGTCTGGTTCTGGAACTGGACGGCGAAATCGTCGAACGCGTCGATCCGCATATCGGTCTCCTGCATCGCGGCACCGAAAAGCTGATCGAGACCAAGACCTATCTGCAGGCCGTTCCCTATTTCGATCGTCTCGACTATGTCGCGCCGATGAACCAGGAACACGCTTTCGCGCTCGCCGTTGAAAAGCTGCTGGGCCTCGAAATCCCGATGCGCGGCCAGCTGATCCGCGTTCTCTATTCGGAAATCGGCCGCATCCTGTCGCACATCATGAACGTGACGACGCAGGCCATGGACGTCGGCGCCATGACGCCGCCGGTCTGGGGCTTCGAAGAGCGCGAAAAGCTGATGGTGTTCTATGAGCGCGCCTGCGGCGCCCGCATGCACTCGGCTTACGTTCGTCCAGGCGGCGTGCATCAGGACCTGCCGCCGGAACTGGTCGACGATATCGGCAAGTGGTGCGACCCGTTCCTGACCGTTCTCGACAATATCGAGGGCCTGCTGACCGACAACCGCATCTACAAGCAGCGTAACGTCGATATCGGCGTCGTCTCGCTTGAAGACGCCTTCGCCTGGGGTTTCACGGGCGTGATGGTGCGTGGTTCGGGCGCTGCCTGGGATTTGCGCCGCGCGCAGCCCTATGAGTGCTATTCCGATCTCGAATTCGACATTCCCGTCGGCAAGAACGGCGACTGCTATGATCGTTACCTGATCCGCATGCAGGAAATGCGCGAATCCGTGAAGATCATGAAACAGTGCGTCGACCTTCTCTCCGGCAAGCATCGCATCGGCCCGGTCTCCTCGCTTGACGGCAAGGTGGTTCCACCCAAGCGCGGCGAGATGAAGCGTTCGATGGAAGCTTTGATCCACCACTTCAAGCTTTACACCGAAGGTTACCACGTTCCGGCCGGCGAAGTTTACGCCGCCGTCGAAGCGCCGAAGGGCGAGTTCGGCGTTTACGTGGTCGCTGATGGTTCCAACAAGCCCTATCGCTGCAAGATCCGCGCGCCGGGCTACGCACATCTGCAGGCCATGGATTTCCTGTGCAAGGGCCATCAGCTTGCTGACGTTACAGCCGTGCTCGGCTCCCTCGACATCGTGTTCGGGGAGGTCGACCGCTGATGCGTCTGCCGCTGGCCATACCGGCTTTTCTCGCAGCGATGTCTGCTCCCGCTCTCGCCCAGACGGCGACGGGCGAGGGTGGCGTATCGCTGTCGAGCGGCGGCTCTTCGACCATCAAGCAGCTTCTGTCGTCGGGATACGAGATCAAGGCCTCGGTTCCCAATGGCAGCAAGTTCATCGTGTTCATGCAGAAAGACAAGGCGGCTTACGCCTGCGAATTCGTCACGGTGGCGAGATCGCGTTGTGAGACGTTAAACTGAAAAGGCGTGAGGAAGTATGTCCGTTCGTCGACTAGCCGAAGATCAGTTCCAGCCCGTGGCATTTGCCTTCAATGCGGAAAACACCGCATGGGCGGAAAAGACGATCAAGAAATATCCCGAGGGACGCCAGCAATCGGCGGTTATCCCGCTGCTCATGCGTGCGCAGGAGCAGGACGGCTGGGTTACCCGCGCCGCCATCGAAAAGATCGCCGACATGCTGGATATGGCCTATATCCGCGTCATGGAAGTGGCGACCTTCTATACCCAGTTCCAGCTGAAGCCGGTCGGCACGCGCGCCCACGTTCAGGTGTGCGGCACCACGCCCTGTATGCTCCGCGGTTCCGAAGCGCTGATGGATGTCTGCCGCAAGAAGATCCACCACGATCCGCTGCACACCAATGAGAGCGGCACGCTGTCCTGGGAAGAAGTGGAATGTCAGGGCGCCTGCGTCAACGCGCCGATGGTCATCATCTTCAAGGATGCCTATGAGGATTTGACGCCCGAGCGTCTGGAAGAGATCATCGACACGTTCGAGGCAGGCAAGGGCGACACCGTCAAGACCGGCCCGCAGATCGACCGTCACCAGTCGGTCCCGGTCGGTGGCCTGACGACGCTGACGGAAGAGATCAAGCCGGATCGTTCCAATCTCGACAAACCGGCCGAAGCGCCTGCGGACGCCGCACCGGTTCCGCCGTCCAACGCTGCCAAGCCGAAGACGGACGCCCCGGAAACCGATCCGAAGCTGAAGACGCCTGCGACCGCGCCGAAGGCTGCCGAAGCGAATGTGAAGACCGCCGAAAAGGAAGCTGCTGGATCTGCGAAGCCGTCGCTCGATTCCAAGGATCGTCCGGCCGGCATCGAAAAGCCCGCAACGCCCGACGACCTGAAGCTCATTTCCGGCGTTGGTCCGAAGATCGAAGGCACGCTGCACGAACTCGGCATCTTCACCTTTGCGCAGGTCGCCGGCTGGAAAAAAGCCGAATGCGACTGGGTCGATGGTTATCTGAATTTCAAGGGCCGCATTGAACGCGATGAGTGGATCAAGCAGGCCGAGGCGCTCGCCAAGGGTGGCGAAGCCGAGTATATCAGGGTCTTCGGCAAGAAGCCGCGGTAAGAGGTGAAGCATGTTAAAAGATCAGGATCGCATCTTTACCAATCTCTACGGCCTCAAGGACAAGTCCCTGAAGGGCGTGAGAGCGCGCGGCCATTGGGACGGTACCAAGCAGATCATCGAAAAGGGCCGTGACTGGATCATCAACGAGATGAAGGCTTCCGGCCTTCGCGGTCGCGGCGGCGCTGGCTTCCCGACGGGTCTCAAATGGTCCTTCATGCCGAAGGAAAATGACGGCCGTCCGCATTATCTCGTCGTTAACGCCGACGAATCCGAGCCCGGCACCTGCAAGGACCGCGAAATCCTGCGCAACGATCCGCATACGTTGATCGAAGGCTGCGTGATCGCCGGTTTCGCGATGGGCGCGCATACCGCCTATATCTACGTGCGCGGCGAATATATGCGTGAGCGTGAAGCGCTTCAGGCGGCCATCGACGAATGTTACGATGCCGGCCTGCTTGGCAAGAACAACAAGAACGGCTGGGATTTCGACATCTACGTCCATCACGGCGCGGGTGCCTATATCTGCGGCGAAGAGACGGCTCTGCTCGAAAGCCTTGAAGGCAAGAAGGGCCAGCCGCGCCTCAAGCCGCCGTTCCCGGCCAATATGGGTCTTTACGGCTGCCCGACGACCGTCAACAACGTTGAATCCATCGCCGTTGCGCCGACCATTCTGCGTCGCGGTGCGGCCTGGTTCTCGTCGATCGGCCGTCCGAACAATGTCGGCACCAAGCTGTTCATGGTGTCAGGCCATGTCGAGCGTCCCTGCACCTTCGAAGACGCGCTGGGCCTGTCCTTCCGCGAGCTGATCGAACACCATTGCGGTGGCATTCGCGGCGGCTGGGACAATCTGCTCGGCGTCATCCCCGGCGGCGCATCCTGCCCCATCGTTCGCGGTGAGGACATGAAGGACGCCATCATGGATTTCGATGGCATGCGCGAAGTGAAATCCTCCTTTGGCACTGGCGGCATGATCGTCATGGACAAGTCCACCGACGTCATCAAGGCGATTGCCCGCATTGCGGCCTTCTTCAAGCATGAAAGCTGCGGCCAGTGCACGCCGTGCCGCGAAGGCACCGGCTGGATGTGGCGCGTGCTGGAGCGCATGGTCAAGGGCAACGCCCAGAAGCGCGAAATCGACATGCTGTTTGAAGTGACGAAGCAGATCGAAGGCCACACCATCTGTGCGCTCGGCGACGCCGCGGCATGGCCGGTGCAGGCGCTGATCCGCAATTTCCGTCCGGAAATCGAAAAACGTATCGACCAATATACCTACAGGGCCATGGATGATGGCGCTGTTCTGGAAGCCGCTGAATAAGCATTAAGGCTTCAGGCGGAGCCGGAATTTCCGGCCTCGCGACACCATGAAGCGTCTGGCAGACGATATCAGTGCCGGGCGCGATTAAGGATTTGTTGCGGACCGTGTGAGACATGGGACGAACAGGCAACAGGACGTAAGTAGAACCATGGCAAAGCTCAAGGTTGACGGTAAAGAGATCGAGGTTCCGGATCATTTCACGCTGTTGCAGGCGTGCGAAGAGGCGGGTGCTGAAGTTCCGCGCTTTTGTTTTCATGAGCGCTTGTCGGTCGCGGGTAACTGCCGCATGTGTCTCATCGAGGTGAAGGGCGGACCGCCCAAGCCAGCCGCCTCCTGCGCCATGGGCGTGCGCGATGTTCGCGGCGGCCCGAACGGCGAATTGCCTGAAGTTTTCACCAATACGCCGATGGTCAAGAAGGCCCGCGAAGGCGTGATGGAATTCCTGCTCATCAACCATCCGCTGGATTGCCCGATCTGCGACCAGGGCGGCGAATGCGACCTGCAGGACCAGGCCATGGCCTTCGGTATCGCCGGTTCGCGTTACGCGGAAAACAAGCGCGCGGTTGAAGACAAATATATCGGCCCGCTCGTCAAGACGGTCATGAACCGTTGCATCCACTGCACGCGCTGCGTCCGTTTCACCACGGAAGTGGCCGGCATTGCCGAACTTGGCCTTATCGGCCGCGGCGAAGATGCCGAAATCACCACCTATCTCGAGCAGGCGATGACCTCGGAGCTGCAGGGCAACGTTGTCGACCTCTGCCCGGTCGGCGCGCTTACCTCGAAGCCCTTCGCCTTCACCGCCCGTCCGTGGGAACTGAACAAGACCGAAACCATCGACGTGATGGACGCGCTCGGTTCGGCCATCCGCGTCGATACCCGCGGCCGCGAAGTCATGCGCGTCATGCCGCGTGTCAACGAGGCGATCAACGAAGAGTGGATTTCCGACAAGAGCCGCTTCATCTGGGACGGCCTGAAGACGCAGCGCCTCGACCGGCCTTATGTGCGCAAGGATGGCCGTCTGCAGCCCGCCACCTGGGGCGAAGCCTTCGGTGCGATCAAGCAGGCTGTTGCCGCAACATCCGGCAACAAGATCGGTGCGATCGCCGGCGATCTGTCTTCCGTTGAAGAAATGTTCGCGCTGAAGTCGCTTCTTGCCTCGCTCGGCTCGGCCAATGTCGATTGCCGTCAGGATGGCGCAGCGCTTGACCCGTCTCTGGGTCGCGCCAGCTACATCTTCAATTCCACCATTGAAGGCATCGAGCAGGCGGACGCATTGCTGATCGTTGGCGCGAACCCGCGTTTCGAAGCGGCCGTGCTCAACGCCCGCATCCGCAAGCGCTGGCGTCGTGGCGGTTTCCCGATCGGCGTGATCGGCGAAGCGGGTGAACTGCGCTACAATTACGAATATCTCGGCTCGGGTGCTGAAACGCTCTCCGATCTGGCCAACGGCTCGCACAGCTTCGTTGACAAGCTGAAGTCCGCCAAGAACCCGCTGATCATCATCGGTCAGGGCGCTCTTGCCCGCGCCGATGGTGCCGCCGTGCTCGCTGCTGCTGCAAAGCTTGCCGTTTCGGTTGGCGCTGTCAGCGAAGAGTGGAACGGCTTCTCGGTTCTGCACACTGCCGCTGCCCGCGTTGGCGGTCTCGATATCGGCTTCGTACCGGGCGAGGGCGGTGTTGCTGCAGCCGACATGGTCGCCTCCATGGATGTTCTGTTCCTGCTCGGCGCCGATGAACTCGATCTGTCGAACAAGGGCGCCAAGTTCACCGTTTATATCGGCAGCCATGGCGATCAGGGCGCGATGAACGCCGACGTCATCCTTCCGGGCGCGGCCTATACCGAAAAATCCGGTATCTGGGTCAACACCGAAGGCCGCGTGCAAGTGGGCAACCGCGCCGGTTTCGCACCGGGCGAAGCTCGCGAAGACTGGGCGATCCTGCGCGCGCTATCCGACGTTCTCGGCAAGAAGCTGCCGTTCGATTCGCTGTCGGCCCTGCGTGGCCAGCTCTTCGTCGCGCATCCGCATCTGGCGGAAACCGACGAGATCGTCGCCGGCAACGGCAAGGATATCGAGGCTTTGGCCGGCAAGGCCGGCTCGCTCAACAAGTCGGCGTTTGCCTCGCCGGTAAAAGACTTTTATTTGACGAACCCGATTGCGCGCGCCTCCGCCGTCATGGCCGAGTGTTCCGCATTGGCCCGCAACAATTTCAAGGCTGCGGCAGAGTAAGGGTAGGGGATTATGGAATCGTTTTTCTGGAGCTACGTCTGGCCCGCGCTGATCATGGTCGGCCAGTCCCTGCTGCTTCTCGTTTGCCTTCTGGTGGCCATCGCCTTCCTGCTGCTTGCCGACCGCAAGGTCTGGGCGGCCGTGCAGCTGCGCCGTGGTCCGAACGTTGTTGGTCCCTTCGGTCTCTTCCAGTCCTTCGCCGACCTCTTGAAGTTCATCCTGAAGGAGCCCGTCATTCCGGCCGGCGCCAACAAGGCCGTCTTCCTTCTGGCGCCGCTGGTCGCCGTGACACTGGCGCTCGCCACTTACGCGGTCATTCCCTTCAATGAAGGCTGGGTGGTCGCCAACATCAATGTCGGCATTCTCTACATCTTCGCGATTTCCTCGCTTGAAGTGTACGGCATCATCATGGGCGGCTGGGCTTCGAACTCGAAGTACCCGTTCCTCGGCGCGCTGCGTTCCGCCGCGCAGATGGTGTCCTACGAAGTGTCGATCGGTCTCGTCATCGTCACCGTTCTGCTCTGCGTCGGCTCGCTTAACCTGACGGATATCGTGCTTGCCCAGAAGACCGGTCTCGGCACCATGCTCGGCCTGCCGGCCTCGTTCCTCGACTGGCACTGGCTGTCGCTGTTCCCGATGTTCATCGTGTTCTTCATTTCGGGCCTTGCCGAAACCAACCGTCCGCCCTTCGATCTTCCGGAAGCGGAATCGGAACTGGTCGCCGGTCACATGGTCGAATACGGTTCCACGCCTTACATGATGTTCATGCTCGGCGAATATGCTGCGATCGTGCTGATCTGCTGCCTGACGACGATCCTGTTCATGGGCGGCTGGTTGCCGATCGTGGATGTGTGGTTCCTCAACTGGGTTCCGGGCATCGTCTGGTTCGCGCTGAAGGGCTGCATGGTCTTCTTCATGATCGCGCTCACCAAGGCTTTCGTTCCGCGTTACCGTTATGACCAGCTCATGCGTCTTGGCTGGAAGGTGTTCCTGCCGCTGTCGCTCGCCATGGTCGTTATTGTTGCATTCGTATTGAAGCTGACGGGGTGGGCTGGTTGATGTCCGAACTCCTCGCTCAAAGATCTGGAGACTGAGATGGCAAGCCTCTCCCAAGCCGTCAATTCGCTGTTCCTCAAGGAGTTCGTCGGCGCGATCCTGCTGACGATGCGCCACTTCTTCAAACAGAAGGCAACGGTGAACTATCCTTTCGAAAAGGGCCCGGTCTCTCCGCGTTTCCGTGGTGAACATGCGCTGCGCCGTTATCCGAATGGTGAAGAACGCTGCATCGCCTGCAAGCTGTGTGAAGCGATCTGTCCCGCTCAGGCGATCACCATCGAAGCCGGCCCGCGCCGCAATGACGGCACCCGCCGCACGGTGCGTTACGATATCGACATGGTGAAGTGCATCTATTGCGGCTTCTGCCAGGAAGCCTGCCCGGTGGATGCCATCGTTGAAGGCCCGAATTTCGAATTCGCGACGGAGACCCGCGAGGAGCTTTATTTCGACAAGCAGAAGCTTCTCGACAATGGCGACCGCTGGGAGCGTGAAATCGCACGCAACCTCGCACTGGATGCGCCTTACCGTTAAGGTGCAACCGTCTTTCCGGGGGCGACCCCGGAGAGCGATGAAAAGTAAAATGCCTGCGCGGTTTTCGCCGGCGGGGACGAAACGGGTGAGGGGCCTTCGAGCCATCTTTGCCCGATGAGGACAAGAAGGCACCAAGATGGGTCTGCACGCTGTATTCTTTTATATATTCGCTTTCGTCGCCGTGGCGTCTGCGTTCATGGTCATCGCATCGAAGAACCCTGTTCATTCGGTGCTGTTTCTGATCTTGACCTTCTTCAACGCAGCCGCGCTGTTCCTGCTGACGGGCGCCGAGTTCCTCGGCATGATCCTGCTGGTGGTTTATGTCGGCGCGGTGGCGGTGCTCTTCCTCTTCGTCGTCATGATGCTGGATGTGGATTTCGCCGAGCTTCGCTCGGGCGTGCTGCAATATGCGCCTGTCGGAGCGCTGATCGGTGTCATCCTGGCGGCCGAGCTGATCGTTGTGGTCGGCGGCAGCATGCTGAACCCGATTGCGGCCAAGTCCATCACCATGCCGATCCCGCCTGTCACCGAACGCACCAATACGGCCGCGCTCGGCGACGTGCTCTATACCAATTACGTCTACTTCTTCCAGCTCGCCGGTCTCGTGCTGCTGGTGGCCATGATCGGCGCCATCGTGCTGACGCTGCGTCATCGCACCGACATCAAGCGGCAGGATATCTCCACGCAGGTCGGCCGCGACCCGAAGACCGCCGTCACCACGGTCAAGGTCAAGCCGGGCCAGGGCATCTGAGGCGCGAACGGATCCAAGGAAACAGAACATGGAAATCGGTCTTTCCCACTACCTGACGGTCAGCGCCATCCTCTTCACGATCGGCGTCTTCGGCATCTTCCTCAACCGGAAGAACGTCATCGTCATCCTGATGTCGATCGAACTCATCCTGCTTGCGGTCAATATCAACATGGTGGCCTTCTCGGCCTTCCTGAACGATATTGTCGGCCAGGTCTTCGCTTTGTTCATTCTGACCGTCGCAGCCGCCGAAGCGGCCATCGGTCTTGCAATACTCGTTGTCTTCTACCGCAACCGCGGATCGATCGCCGTCGAAGACGTCAATATGATGAAGGGCTGATAAGGCTATGATCTACAAGGCTATCGTCTTTCTTCCACTGATCGGCTTCCTGATCGCCGGCCTGTTCGGCCGCTCGATCGGCGCCAAGGCTTCGGAATATGTCACCACCGGTCTGATGATCGTGGTCGCCATCCTGTCGTGGATCGTCTTCTTCACCGTGGCACTCGCCCATGGCGAGCCGGGCGAGGTGATCAAGGTCACCGTGCTGCGCTGGATCCAGTCCGGCGGCATCGATGTCGAATGGGCCTTCCGCATCGATACGCTGACGGCCGTCATGTTCGTCGTGGTCAACACGGTCTCGACGCTCGTGCACCTCTATTCGATCGGATACATGCACCACGATCCGCATCGTCCGCGCTTCTTTGCCTATCTGTCGCTCTTCACCTTCGCCATGCTGATGCTGGTGACCTCCGACAACCTGCTGCAGATGTTCTTCGGCTGGGAAGGCGTGGGTCTGGCGTCCTACCTGCTGATCGGCTTCTGGTTCAAGAAGCCGTCCGCATCGGCCGCCGCCATGAAGGCCTTCATCGTCAACCGCGTCGGTGACTTCGGCTTCATTCTCGGCATTGGTGGCGTGTTCGTGTTGTTCGGCTCGATCAATTTCGAAACGATCTTCGCTGCCGCCGCGACCTATCTGCCGGCTGAAGGCGCTGCCTCATCGGAAACCGTCATCAACCTGTTCGGTATGCATCTGGACAAGGCCAATGCAATGACGGGCGTCTGCCTGCTGCTCTTCATGGGCGCCATGGGTAAATCGGCGCAGTTCCTGCTGCACACCTGGCTGCCGGACGCGATGGAAGGCCCGACGCCTGTTTCGGCCCTCATTCACGCCGCAACCATGGTCACGGCTGGCGTCTTCCTCGTCGCCCGCATGTCGCCGCTGTTCGAACTGTCGCATGACGCGCTGACCGTCGTGACGCTGATCGGTGCGATCACCGCCTTCTTCGCGGCAACCGTCGGCCTCGTGCAGAACGACATCAAGCGCGTCATCGCCTACTCGACCTGCTCGCAGCTCGGTTACATGTTCGTGGCGCTCGGCGTCGGCGCTTATGGTGCCGCCGTGTTCCACCTCTTCACGCACGCCTTCTTCAAGGCCCTGTTGTTCTTGTGCGCCGGTTCGGTCATCCATGCCGTCGATGGCGAGCAGGACATGCGTTACATGGGTGGCCTGCGCAAGCATATCCCCATTACCTTCTGGACCATGACCGTTGGCACGCTGGCGCTGACCGGCGTTGGTATTCCGGGCACGATGATCGGTTTTGCCGGCTTCTTCTCGAAGGACGTCATCATCGAATCCGCTTACGCGTCCCATTCGGTCCTGTCCGGTTTCGCCTTCACGCTGCTGGTCATCGCCGCGCTGTTCACCAGCTTCTATTCCTGGCGTCTGGCTTTCATGACCTTCTTCGGCAAGCCGCGCGCGTCCGCCGACGTCATGCACCATGTGCATGAATCGCCGATGGTCATGCTGATCCCGCTTTTCATCCTCACGGTTGGCGCGATCTTTGCCGGTGTTGCCTTCGAAGGTTATTTCTTCGGCCATGAATATGCCGAGTTCTGGAAGGGCGCGCTGTTCACGCTTCCAGAAAACGAAATCCTCGAAGAGTTCCACCACGTGCCGCTGTGGGTGAAGTGGAGCCCGTTCTTCGCCATGGCCCTTGGTTTCGTGACCGCCTGGTACATGTATATCAAGTCGCCGGAGACGCCGAAGCGTCTGGCCGAGACCCATCGTGGCCTCTACCAGTTCCTTCTCAACAAGTGGTACTTCGACGAACTCTATGACTTCCTCTTCGTTCGTTCCGCAAAGGCGCTCGGTCGCTTCCTGTGGAAGAAGGGCGACGTCGCCGTCATCGACCACTATGGACCGAACGGCATTGCAGCGCGTGTGGTTGACGTGACCAACCGCATGGTCCGCCTGCAATCCGGTTACCTCTATCATTATGCCTTTGCGATGCTGATCGGCATCGCGGCGCTTGTCACCTGGATGATGCTCGGGAGTGCCCTCTGATGACCGATTGGCCTATTCTTTCAACGGTCACCTTTCTGCCGCTCGTCGGCGTGGTGCTCCTGCTGCTGACAAATGAGAACGGCCCTTATGGACGCCGCAACATTCTCAATGTCTCGCTGCTGACGACCGTTTTCACCTTCCTGGTGTCGCTGTTCATCTGGATCGGTTTCGACAATTCGAACCCCGGTTTCCAGATGGTGGAAAAACACGCCTGGTTCGGTAACATCGCCGCCTATCATCTGGGCGTCGACGGCGTTTCCATGCTGTTCGTCATCCTCACCACCTTCCTCATGCCCTTCTGCGTGCTGGCAAGCTGGGAATCGGTTGAAAAGCGCATCAAGGAATACATGATTGCCTTCCTGCTTCTGGAAGTCGTCATGATCGGCGTCTTCGTGGCGCTGGATACGGTTCTCTTCTACGTCTTCTTCGAAGCGACGCTGATCCCGATGTTCATCATCATCGGCGTCTGGGGCGGCAAGGATCGCGTCTACGCATCCTACAAGTTCTTCCTCTACACGCTGCTCGGCTCGGTTCTGACCATGCTCGCCATCATGGCCATGTACTGGCAGGCCGGCACGACCGACATGACGGAACTGTTGAAATACGGCTTCCCGGCCGGCATGCAGACCTGGCTCTGGCTCGCCTGTTTCGCCGCCTTCTCGGTGAAGATGCCGATGTGGCCGGTGCATACCTGGCTGCCGGATGCCCACGTTCAGGCGCCGACCGCCGGTTCCGTCATCCTTGCCGGCGTCATGCTGAAGCTCGGCGGTTACGGTTTCATCCGCTTCTCGCTGTCGATGTTCCCGCTGGCTTCGGATTATTTCGCCCCCTTCGTCTTCACGCTGTCGGTACTCGCCATCATCTACACCTCGCTGGTGGCGATGATGCAGGACGACATCAAGAAGCTGATCGCCTATTCCTCCGTGGCCCACATGGGTTACGTGACCATGGGCATCTTCGCCGCCAACGTTCAGGGCGTGCAGGGCGCGATCTTCCAGATGCTGTCGCACGGTATTGTGTCGGGTGCGCTCTTCCTCTGCGTCGGCGTTGTCTATGATCGTCTTCATACCCGCGAAATCGCGGCCTATGGCGGCCTCGTCAACAACATGCCGAAATATGCCGTCGCCTTCATGATCTTCACCATGGCCAATGTCGGTCTACCCGGCACCTCCGGCTTCATCGGTGAATTCCTGACGCTGGTCGGCGTCTTCCGTGCCAACACGCTGGTCGCACTGTTTGCGGCAACCGGTGTCATCCTCTCGGCAGCCTATGCGCTGTGGCTTTACCGCCGTGTGATCTTCGGTGCGCTGGAGAAGGAAAGCTTGAAGTCGATGCTCGATCTGTCGACCCGCGAAAAGGTCATCCTTTATCCGCTGGTTGCGCTGACGATCTTCTTCGGTGTCTATCCGGCGCCGGTGTTCGATGCGACAGCCGCATCGGTCGATCTTCTGGTAAACAACTATTCGGCTGCATTGCAGGCGGCGCAAAATGTTGCGCTCTCTATGAATTGACGACAGGACCCGTTGGACATGACCGCTGAAATCCTTTTTGCCAGTCTGCACATTGCGACGCCCGAGCTGATCCTTGCGGTCGGCGCGCTGGCGCTGCTCATGATTGGCGTCTTCTCGGGCGACAAGTCGACAACGACGGTCACCGGCCTTGCCGTTGCCCTCCTGCTCGTCGTCGGTCTCTGGATCATCTTTGCCCCCGCCTCGGGCGTGGCCTTCGGCGGTGTCTATATCGCCGATGCCTTCGGCAACTTCATGAAGGTGCTGGCGCTGATCGGCTCGATCACCGCCATGATCCTCGCCGTCGGTCAGGGCCGTTTCGAGCCGATCGGCCGTTTCGAATATCCGGTGCTTCTGGTCCTCGCGACGCTTGGCATCCTGCTGATGATCTCGGCCAACAACCTGATCTCGCTTTACATGGCGCTGGAACTGCAGTCGCTGGCACTCTACGTCGTCTGCGCGATCAACCGTGAAAGCCTGCGCTCCACGGAAGCTGGCCTGAAGTATTTCGTTCTCGGTGCGCTCTCCTCCGGCATGCTGCTTTACGGCATGTCGCTGGTCTACGGCTTCACCGGCAATACCGGCTTTACCGAAATCGCCCAGGTTCTGGCGTCGGAAACCCGTTCGCTCGGTCTGGTCTTCGGTCTGGTCTTCGTTCTCGCCGGTCTGGCATTCAAGATTTCGGCCGTGCCGTTCCACATGTGGACGCCGGACGTTTATGAAGGCGCGCCGACCCCGGTAACGGCGTTCCTGTCGGCTGCACCGAAGATCGGCGCCATGGCGATCCTCGTTCGTATCGTCATCGAGGCGTTCCAGCCGGTCTTTGCCGACTGGCAGCAGATCGTCGTCTTTATCTCCATCGCCTCCATGCTGCTCGGTTCCTTCGCCGCCATCGGCCAGAAGAACATCAAGCGCCTGATGGCCTATTCCTCCATCGGCCACATGGGGTATGCGCTGGTCGGTCTTGCCGCCGGCACCGAGGCCGGTGTAGCCGGCGTCATTCTCTACATGACCATCTACATGGTCATGACGCTCGGCACCTTCGCCTGCATTCTCTCCATGCGCCGCAAGGAAATCGGCAATGTCGAGACTGTAGAGGATCTGGCCGGCCTTTCGTCCTCCAACCCCTTCATGGCGGTTGTGCTGACGATCCTGATGTTCTCGCTTGCCGGCATTCCGCCGCTCGCCGGCTTCTTCGGCAAGTATTACGTCTTCCTCGCTGCCATCGAGGCGAAGCTTTATCCGCTCGCGGTTATCGGTGTGATCGGGTCGGTCGTCGGCGCCTATTATTATATCCGCGTCGTCAAGGTCATGTGGTTCGATGAGGCCAAGGGCAGCTTCGAGCGTCCGGCGGGTGAGCTGAAGGTCGTTTATGCCCTTTCGGGTCTCTTCGTTCTTGCCTTCGTCGTCTTCGGCGGTGCGCTTGGCAATGCGGTCACGGCCGCAGCAAAGACGTTCTTTTGATCGATACGCCGCAGCATACGGGCCGGATGTCCATCGATGATTTCCGGCACGAGGCGATGGTGGAAACGCCATCGACCAACATAGAGTGTTTCGCCCGGGCGCGGGCGGGTGATGGCGGTAATCTCTGGATCACCGCCATCCGCCAGACCGGCGGTCGCGGTCGCCGCGGCCGGCCCTGGGTTTCCGAGCCCGGCAACCTCTACGCCTCGCTTCTTCTCATTGATCCCGCTCCGATGGATCGTATCGGCTCCTTGCCGCTTGCCTTTGCGCTGGCCGTCTATCGCGCCATCCGCGCGGTCCTGCCGGCAGGTGGTGCTCCGCTTGAAATCAAATGGCCAAACGACGTATTGATCGGTCGCCAGAAAACCTGCGGCATTCTGATGGAAGCGGAGCTTCTGCCGGATGGGCGGCGGGCAATCGTCATCGGCATCGGTATCAATATCGCCCACAAGCCGGACAATCCGCTTTATCCCGTCACAATGCTCTCCGAACACGGCGCTTCCTGTTCGCCCGACGAACTCTTCGCGCATCTTTTTCGCGAGACGGCGGATGTGCTGCGAGACTGGGACGAGGGCAGGGGTGTGGCCGGCGTCATGGCTGGCTGGCGGGCCGCTGCCTGCGGTATCGGCGAACATATCACCGTCAACTTTCCGGATCGCTCGATCGGCGGGCGTTTCGTCGGAATTGATGATAATGGTTATCTGCTGCTGGATGAGGATGAGGGCGCAAGGCGCTCCATCGCCGCCGGCGACGTGTTTTTCGGATGAGGCGAACGGTGCGGTCCAGCAACTCGCGCCGAACCCTGTCCCACAGGTTGGAGCTTTCCTGCGGCTCATGAAAAGCAGGGTGGCAGACCGGCTCCGCATCGGCCCGGTCGATCAGATGGTTCAACAGGTCCGATGCTGAAAACCGGCGCGGGGCGGGGCATGATGCCGTCGTCCGTGCGCTTTTATGAATGGATAAAAACAACAATGGCTAAACAGGACGAACTGGTCTTCCTGCCGCTTGGCGGCGTCGGTGAAATCGGCATGAATCTGGCGCTTTACGGCTACGGTCCGGAAAGCAAGCGCCAATGGATCATGGTGGATTGCGGCGTGACCTTCGCCGGACCCGACCTGCCGGGCGTCGATCTGGTGCTGCCCGATATCAGCTATATCGCCGAGCAGAAGAAAAACCTCAAAGGCATCATCATCACCCACGCCCATGAGGATCACTACGGCGCGCTGAATGACCTGTGGCCGGGTCTCAACGTGCCGGTCTATGCCTCGGGCTTCACCGCCGGCATGCTGGAGGCGAAGCGTGCTTATGAGGGCACGCGCGCCGAAATTCCGGTTACGCCGTTCAAGGCGGGCGACCGCATCAATGTCGGTCCGTTTGAAATCGAGGCTGTCGGCGTCAATCACTCCATCCCGGAGCCGATGTCGCTGGTCATCCGCACACCGCTCGGCAACGTCATCCACACCGGTGACTGGAAAATCGATGAGGCGCCCTCGCTCGGGCCGTTGACGGATGAAGCCCGCTTCCGCGCCATCGGTGAAGAGGGCGTGCTGGCGCTGATGTGCGACAGCACCAATTCGGTGCGCGATGGCGTATCGCCCTCCGAACACGAGGTTTCCGAAGGTCTGCGGCAGATCATCGAAAATGCCGAAGGCCGCGTCGCCGTCACCACCTTCTCCTCCAATGTCGGGCGCATCCGCTCGATTGCCCAGGCGGCGGAGGCGGCGGGCCGCGAGGTTCTGCTGCTGGGCTCGTCACTGAAGCGCGTCGTTCATGTCTCGCAGGATCTCGGTATCATGGAAGGCATCAAGCCATTCCTCGCCGAAGACGAATATGGCTACATCCCGCGCGACAAGGTGGTGCTGATCCTGACGGGTTCGCAGGGCGAACCGCGTGCCGCACTCGCCAAGCTGTCGCGTGACGAGATGCGCAATGTGGCGCTGGCTGCGGGAGACACGGTGGTGTTTTCCTCGCGCGCCATTCCCGGCAACGAAAAGGCCATCATCGATATCAAGAACGGCCTGATCGAGCAGGGCGTCCATATCGTCACAGACAACGAGGCTCTTGTTCACGTTTCCGGCCATCCGCGCCGCAATGAACTGCTGAAAATGTATGAATGGACGAAGCCGCAGATTGTCGTGCCCGTTCATGGCGAGGCGGCGCATCTGGTGGCGCAGAAGGAACTGGCGGAACAGGCCGGCATTTCGCAGGTGCCGAAGGTGCGCAACGGTAATATTCTGCGGCTTGCGCCGGGCCCGGCGGAAGTCATCGATGACGCGCCGCATGGCCGCGTCTTCAAGGATGGCAATCTCATCGGCGACATGGATGAGATGGGCATCAGCAATCGCCGCAAGCTCTCCTTTGCCGGCCACGTCTCCGTCAATGTCGTGCTGGACAGCCGTTACGATTTCCTCGGCGATCCGGATGTCGTGCCTTTCGGCCTGCCTGAATTCGACGATGAGGGCGAGGATATGGAGGACACGCTTTATGACGCCGTTCTCGGCGCCGTTGAGAGCATTCCCCGCGCGCGACGTAAGGATCTGGAACTGCTGCGCGAAGCGGTGCGCCGCGCCGTGCGCGCCGCCGCCAACCAGACATGGGGCAAGAAGCCCATAGTAACGGTTTTTGTCACGAAGGTGTGAGGCAGGGATGCCGATCTTTGAATGATCGCGGCCGGTGGGTGGCACAATGATCGTCGTCCATCATCCTGTGGGTTGAGAACAGGGGCTGCGCCGCAAGGCGCGGCCCTTTTTTAACGCGGCTTTTTACGCATCTTGCAGGGATTTGATTCCGCTTTACGGATGAATGCGTTACAAGCAACGCATTGCGCAGGAGGACGTCATGCCGCTTCTTTCGGTCTTCGCCGTTTATTTCATCGTCTGGTGGACAGTGCTTTTTATCGTACTGCCGATCGGGCTTCGCACCCAGGCGGAAGAGGGCGATGTGGCGCTCGGCACCGTGGCCAGTGCGCCCTCACGGTTTCGGGGCGGGCGCATCGTCCTGTGGACGACACTGATATCGGCGCTGATCTGTGGCGTCTGGTACGGCGGGTCCTGGTGGTTCGGCTTCAGTCTTGATGATCTGCCGAGAATTGTCCCCGTTTACGACTGAAGCATCGGAACTTAATCCCGCTGAGCTTTTGATTTGGGAAGCGTGGCTCCGTTGCGTTTACGACGTATCGAGTGCATTCCGCTCTAAACCGGGATGACTGAAAACAGGGCAGCATTGTCCCGGTCGCCGCAAGGTGCATCGACACTGTCATATGGATGTCATCTCCGTCGTGCACACAGCATAGGCGTCGTGAGCGGCTGATTCACCGTCACAATTGCCGGAATAACGGGCCGGGGCGCTGTTGTGTGTTTGAAGCAAAAAAAAACAAGGCCTTTCAGCCTTGTTTTCCAGGTTTCGCGTGATCTGTAACCGTTGCCGGGGCTGCGAACGAGCGCGCCTAAGATCTGATCCTCCCAAGACTGACCGCGAAAATGACAAGAATTTAAACTTCTTGCCTCTTTTGTAAGCTAAAGCTAGCTCAATCACCCCTGCTTGTCATCTCATTTTTTGCATATTTGTTACAGTCGGCAAAAAATTCCCTGTGGTGCAATTTGTCGCACCGGATCAAGAATAATATTCCGGCCAAAGCGTTTTGACGCGAATTAGCTATCGCGAAAATGCCACGAAATCGCCTTTAAGGCTCTTTTCATGGCGGGTTTTCTTCTTGGCGGGAAACGGCTATATCCGGCGCCAATATCCCTTTATTCGGGGCGATTCCCGCGCTTTTGCGCGCTGTCGCCCATATCAATGGAAGCCGTCATGCGTCTCAGCCGTTATTTCATGCCCATCCTGAAGGAAAACCCCAAGGAAGCCGAGATTGTCTCCCACCGCCTGATGCTGCGTGCGGGCATGATCCGGCAGCAATCGGCGGGCATCTATTCCTGGCTGCCGCTCGGCAAGCGCGTGCTGGACAAGGTGAACCGCATCATCCGCGAGGAGCAGGATCGCTCCGGCGCCATCGAGCTTCTGATGCCGACGCTGCAGACCGCCGAGCTCTGGCAGGAAAGCGGCCGTTATGACGATTACGGCAAGGAGATGCTGCGCATCAAGGACCGTCAGGACCGCCAGATGCTTTACGGTCCCACCAACGAGGAGATGATCACCGACATCTTCCGTTCCTATGTGAAGTCCTACAAGAACCTGCCGCTGAACCTTTATCACATCCAGCTGAAGTTCCGCGACGAGGTGCGTCCGCGCTTTGGCACGATGCGCTCGCGCGAGTTCCTGATGAAGGACGCCTATTCCTTCGACCTGACCAAGGAAGACGCGATCCATTCCTATAACAAGATGTTCGTCGCCTATCTGCGCACCTTCGAGCGCCTTGGTCTGCGCGCCATTCCCATGCGCGCCGATACCGGCCCGATCGGCGGCAACCACAGCCACGAATTCATCATTCTGGCCGATACCGGCGAATCCGAGGTTTTCTGCCACAAGAGCTTCCTCGACCGCGCCATTCCTGCCGAAAATACCGATTTCGACGACGTCGAAGCCCTTCAGGGCGTATTTAACGAGTGGACGGCCGACTACGCCGCCACCTCCGAAATGCATGATGAAGCCGCCTATGATGCCATTCCCGAAGGCGAACGCCTCTCGGCGCGTGGTATCGAAGTCGGTCACATCTTCTATTTCGGCACCAAATATTCCGAGCCGATGGGCGCGAAAGTGCAGGGCAAGGACGGCAAGGAACACCCTGTCCACATGGGTTCCTACGGCATCGGGCCGACACGCCTTGTTCCCGCCATCATTGAAGCATCGCATGACGAGAACGGAATCATCTGGCCGGCCTCGGTCGCGCCTTTTGATGTCGTCATTGTCAACATGAAGGCTGGTGACGAGGCCTGCGATGCGGCTTGCGAAAAGCTGTATTATCAGCTCTCCAACGCCGGCAAGGATGTTCTTTACGACGATACCGACGACCGTGCGGGCCAGAAGTTTGCGACCGCCGATCTGATCGGCGTGCCGCTGCAGATCATCGTCGGTCCGCGTTCGGTCGCGAATGGCGAGGTCGAGGTAAAGGATCGCAAGAGCGGCGAGCGGGAAACCGTCACGATCGAGGCGGCAATGAACAGGGTGCTTGGCTAAGCGCGGACGGGAAGGCGGGAGCGGCTTCACCGGAACCGCTTCGCTTCCAAAGTGCCGATGTCACGGAAATAGGGGCCGGTTTTCGGAAAAGACCGGCCTTGTGGTATGAGATCAGGGAGACGACATGGCAAAAGCCGAGGCTGAAAAGAGTGCGGCTCCTGCTGTCCGGGAAAAAACCGCACGGCCTTTTTCCGCTTTTGAACGTATGGTGGCCTGGCGTTATCTGCGGTCGCGACGCAAGGAAGCCTTCATTTCCGTCATCGCCGGGTTTTCCTTTGTCGGCATCATGCTGGGCGTCGCGACGCTCATCATCGTCATGGCTGTGATGAACGGTTTCCGCACGGAGCTGATCTCGCGCATTCTCGGCATCAACGGCCATATGATCGTGCAGCCGATCGACCAGCCCTTCAACAATTATGATGAGCTGGCAAAGAAGTTCGCCGCCGTTCCGGGTGTCACCATGGCCCTGCCGCTGGTGGAAGGGCAGACGCTCGCTTCCGGCCGTGGCGGCGCGGGCTCCGGCGCGCTGGTGCGCGGCGTGCGCCAGGAGGATATCGACAAGGTCAAGGAAGTCGCCAACAACATCAAGACCGGTGATCTCGTCGGCTTCATGGCGGGTGATGGCGTCCTTGTCGGCTCAAGGCTTGCCGCCCAGCTCGGCGTGACGGCGGGCGATGATATCACCCTCATTTCGCCGGAGGGCGACGTGACGCCGATGGGCGTCAATCCGCGCGTCAAATCCTACAAGATATCGGGCGTCTTCGAGATCGGCATGTCGGAATATGACGCCTCGATGATCTATATGCCGCTGTCCGAGGCCCAGCTCTATTTCAATGCCGACGGCATCGTGCAATCCATTGAGCTTTACGTGAGCCGTCCCGATGATGTCGACGGCATCCGGCCGCTGGTGGAACAGGCAGCCGGAAGGCAGATCTATATCACCGACTGGAGACAGCGGAACCAGACCTTCTTCTCCGCCCTGCAGGTGGAAAGAAACGTGATGTTCATGATCCTCACCCTCATCGTTCTGGTGGCGGCGCTGAACATCATTTCCGGTCTCATCATGCTGGTGAAGGACAAGGGCAGCGACATCGCCATTCTGCGCACCATGGGCGCCAGTTCCGGCGCTGTCATGCGCATCTTCTTCATGACCGGGGCGGCCATCGGCATGGTCGGCACCTTTGCCGGCGTGGCGCTCGGCGTCATTGTCTGCCTTAACGTGGAATCCATCCGGCAGTTCTTCTCCTGGATATCAGGCACGGTGCTGTTCGATCCGCAGCTTTATTTCCTGAGCCAGCTGCCGGCCGAAATGGATATCAGCGAGACCATTACCGTTGTCATCATGGCGCTGACGCTTTCTTTCCTGGCAACGATCTTTCCGGCATGGCGGGCCTCCAGGCTCGATCCGGTGCAGGCCCTGCGTTACGAATAAGGACCGCTTCGCAATATGGCAAAAAAAACAGTGCTGCGGCTTACTGGCGTTGAGAGGACCTATGGTCAGGGCGAGACGTCGCTATCGATCCTGCGCAAGGCCGATTTTGAATTGAGGAGCGGCGAGATGGTGGCGCTTGTCGCCCCTTCCGGCACGGGTAAATCCACGCTCCTGCATCTGGCCGGGTTGCTGGAGCATCCCGATGCAGGCGAGATCTTCATCAATGGTGCGCCCTGTCAGGGGCTGCCGGACGAGACGCGCACCGCGATCCGTCGCAGCGATATCGGCTTTGTCTATCAGTTCCATCACCTCCTGCCGGAATTTTCCGCCGTGGAAAACGTGATGATGCCGCAGCTGATCGCCGGCCTTGCTCCGGCGGAGGCGCACAAGCGCGCCAGCGCGCTGCTCGACTACATGCGTGTCGGCCATCGTGGTGAACACCGTCCGGCCGAACTTTCCGGCGGTGAACAACAGCGTGTGGCCATTGCGCGTGCCGTCGCCAATGCGCCACTGCTGCTGCTTGCGGACGAGCCGACCGGCAACCTCGACCCCGAGACCGCGCATTATGTCTTCGACGCGCTGGAGGCGCTGGTGCGGCAATCCGGCCTTGCGGCACTGATCGCCACCCATAACCACGAACTCGCGGCCCGGATGGACCGACGCGTGACGCTCGCCGACGGCAAGATCGTCGATTTCTGATCGGCCGAACATTCCTCCGAATTGCCGTGCCGCCGCCAGCGCGGATAGCGTGCGCGGCCGGGATTCGCTCCGGTCCTGATCAGTAGGGTCGGCATCAGCTCTTTCATATCTGCATTTTTTGGCAACCCGGAGGTGTTTTTTCCTCCGGGTTTTTTCGCTTTGGAGTCAGGGGTTTGCCGAAAATGTGAACGGAACCGCGGCTGATTCTGCGGCGTTAGCAAGGGGAATATCAGCAAAACCCTGTTGACAATCGAACAAAATGAGAACAAAGTTGGAACATAACGAGTAAGGAGAGACCAATGACTGATTTCATCCGTGACGTTGCCGCTTTCGCCTCCATCGCTGTCTTTGTGGCCAGCTTTTCGGTGATCCTCACCGCCCTGTGAAGGAGATACCGGCGCAGAAGCCTGTATGGCCACCGCAAGGCTGTAGACTTTGAGCGCCGGAAATCGGAAAATCGCCCCCTCGATTCAGAATGACAGGATGACGATATGGGCGATACGGTTGTGCGTGCAGAGATCTCTGACAAAACGCTGAAGACGCCGGGTTTTGTTCATCTGCGGGTTCATTCTGCCTATTCCCTGCTTGAGGGGGCGTTGCCCCTCAAGAAAATCATGTCCAAGGCCGTCGCGGATGGCCAGCCGGCCATCGCCATTACCGATACCAACAACCTCTTCGTCGCGCTGGAGTTTTCCGAAAAAGCGCGCGATGAGGGTCTGCAGCCGATCATCGGCTGCCAGCTGTCGATCGACATGCAGGATGCGGCGGAGGACCGCCGCAGCCACAACAGCCATCTTCAGAAACTTCCCGCCATCGTCCTTCTGGCCGCCGATGCCGAGGGTTATGAGCGGCTGGTGGATCTCGTCAGCCGCGCCTATCTGGAAGGCGAGGGCAGTGGCCATTCCGTGCATATCACCCGCGCATGGCTGGAGGAGGCCTCCAATGCCGGGCTGATCGCGCTCACGGGTGCTACCGGCGGTCCGGTCGATATGGCACTGAAGGAAGGCCATGCCGCGCAGGCGAAAGAGCGGCTGCTGGCACTGAAGTCGCTCTTCGGTGACAGGCTTTACATCGAGTTGCAGCGTCAGTCCGGTTATGACCGCTCCCATGAGCGGCGCCTGATCGGCCTTGCTTATGAACACGATATTCCCCTCGTTGCCACCAACGAGGCGTTTTTCCCTTCCAAGGCCGATTACGAGGCGCACGACGCGCTGATGGCGGTGGCGCATAACGCCATCGTTTCCGATGACAACCGGTTTCGCCTGACGCCGGATCATTACCTCAAAAGCCGCGAGGAGATGACGGCGCTTTTTGCCGACCTGCCCGAGGCGCTGGAAAATACCGTCGAGATTGCGCTGCGCTGCTCCTATGTGCTGAAGAAGCGCGGGCCGATCCTGCCGCGTTTCACCGGCGCCAGCGACGACCCGGAGGCGGCGGAACGCGCCGAAGCCGAGGAGCTTCGCCGGCAGGCGGTGGAGGGGCTGGATCAGCGTCTCGCCGCACTTGGCATGGCGCCGGGTTATACGGAGCAGGAATATCGCGAGAGACTGGATTTCGAACTCGGCGTCATCTCGCGCATGAAATTCCCCGGCTATTTCCTCATCGTTGCCGACTTCATCAAATGGGCCAAGCAGCATGACATTCCGGTTGGCCCGGGCCGTGGTTCGGGTGCCGGCTCGCTCGTCGCTTATGCGCTGACGATCACCGACGTCGATCCGCTGCGTTTCTCGCTGCTGTTCGAACGCTTCCTCAATCCTGAACGCGTATCGATGCCCGACTTCGATATCGACTTCTGCCAGGATCGCCGCGAAGAGGTGATCCGCTACGTGCAGGCCAAATATGGCCGTGAGCAGGTGGCGCAGATCATCACCTTCGGTTCGCTGCAGGCACGTGCGGCCTTGCGCGACGTCGGCCGCGTGCTGGAAATGCCCTATGGGCAGGTGGACAAGATCTGCAAGCTGGTGCCCAACAACCCGGCCAACCCGACGCCGCTGTCAAAAGCGATCGAGGAAGAGCCGCGCCTGCAGGAAGAGGCGGACAAGGAGCCGGTCGTCGCCCGCCTGCTGGATATCGCCCAGAAGATCGAAGGGCTTTACCGCCACGCTTCCACCCATGCCGCCGGTATCGTCATCGGTGACCGGCCGCTCTCCAAGCTGGTGCCGATGTATCGCGATCCGCGATCCGATATGCCGGTCACCCAGTTCAACATGAAGTGGGTCGAAAGCGCCGGTCTCGTCAAATTCGACTTCCTCGGTCTGAAGACGCTGACGGTGCTGAAGGTCGCCGTCGATTTTGTCGCCAAGCGCGGCATCACGGTCGATCTTGCCGCCATTCCGCTGGAAGACGCCAGGACCTACGAGATGCTGTCGCGCGGCGAAACCATCGGCGTGTTCCAGGTGGAAAGTGCCGGCATGCGCAAGGCGCTGATCGGCATGCGCCCCGACTGCATCGAGGACATCATCGCGCTGGTGGCGCTTTATCGTCCCGGCCCGATGGAGAACATCCCGGTCTATAATGCCCGCAAGCATGGCGAGGAGGAGCTGGAATCGATCCATCCGACCATCGACCATCTGCTCAAGGAAACGCAGGGTGTTATCGTCTATCAGGAACAGGTGATGCAGATCGCCCAGGTTCTGTCGGGTTATTCGCTCGGCGAAGCCGATCTTCTGCGCCGCGCCATGGGCAAGAAGATCAAGGAGGAGATGGACAAGCAGCGCGAGCGCTTTGTCGATGGCGCCATCGAGAACGGCGTCTCGAAGCCGCAGGCCAACACCATCTTCGACCTTCTCGCGAAATTCGCCAATTACGGCTTCAACAAGAGCCACGCCGCCGCCTACGCCATCGTGTCCTACCAGACCGCCTATATGAAGGCGCATTATCCGGTGGAGTTCCTGGCGGCCTCCATGACACTCGATATGGCCAACACGGAAAAGCTCAACGATTTCCGTCAGGATGCCGGCCGCCTTGGCATCGAGGTCGTCGCACCTTCGGTGCAGACCTCGTTCCGGCAATTCGAGACGGGCGAGAACCGCATCTATTATTCGCTGGCGGCCATCAAGGGTGTGGGCGAGGGCGCGGTGGAGCACATCGTTCAGGTACGCGACGGCAAGCCGTTCACGAGCCTTGAGGATTTCTGCCTGCGCATCGATCCCAAGCAGATCAACCGGCGTGTGCTGGAAAGCCTCATCAATGCCGGCGCTTTCGATTGCTTCGGCCGTGATCGCGCCGAACTGATCGGTGGGCTGGACCGCATCATCGGTTATGCCCAGATGGCGCAGAACAACCGCACCATCGGCCAGTCGGACATGTTCGGCTCGGGTGGCGGCAATGGCCCGGAGAAGCTGGTCCTTCCCGCCTTCCAGCCCTGGCTCGCCTCGGAAAAACTGCTGCGTGAATATCAGGTGCTCGGTTTTTACCTCACCGCCCATCCGCTCGATACCTATCGTCCCGTGCTGGAAAAACTGCGCGTGCAGAATTTCGCCGATTTTTCCGCCGCGGTGAAACAGGGCGCCACCGCCGGGCGTCTGGCCGGCACCGTCACCGGCAAGCAGGAACGCAAGACCCGCACCGGCAACAAGATGGGTATCGTCACCTTCTCGGACGCATCGGGCCAATACGAAGCGGTGCTGTTTTCCGAAGGGCTCGGCCAGTTTCGCGATCTGCTGGAGGTCGGCAAATCGCTTGTTATCACCGTGCAGGCCGAAGAGCGTCCGGAGGGCATCGGCCTGCGTATCCAGACGGCGCAGTCGCTGGAAGAAAAATCCGTGCAGATGCAGAAGGCGCTGCGCGTTTATGTGCGCGATTCCGGCCCGCTGAAAACCGTTGCCCGCCACCTCAACACCAGGGGCGACGGCTCTGTCTATTTCATCGTCATCAAGGATGAAGGCAGCCGCGAGATCGAGGTGGAATTGACGGAGAAATACCGTATTTCACCCGAGATCGCCGCTGCCCTGCGGTCCGCGCCCGGTGTCGTGGATGTGGAACTGGTGTGAGGCGAAAGCCCTCACACGGGTCCTTCCTTCGTGACGGTGATGAAGTCGGTTCCGGTTCCCGTCTCCATCTGGTGACTGAGGTCGGAGATGGTGATCGAGCTGCCGGTTGAAAGCTCCTGCTCGATCCGGGTGCGTATCGCCGCCGGTATATCGAGACGGCTGAGCACGGCGCTCAACTGGTCGAAGCCGCCGGGTGCTTCGGTAACCGTAATGCCGAGGCGTTTGCGGGCGGCGGCCGGCAGGTGGTTTTCAAGCGTCACGCCGTTCCATTCGGCGGTTCCCGCGGTGCGATCCACGGCAACGGCCTCGAAGAAATGGGTTCCGAGCGCGATGTCGGGATCCCTGATGTCGATAGCCGCTTCAAACAGTGGTTTGAAATCCTGCCGCACCATGATCTGGCCATTTGGCGGATGATCTTCACCGGCGGATTCGTAGAGCGCTTTCACAAAGGCGTCGGTCAGAAGCGGCCCGGTCGTCTTCAACCCTTTCCAGCGCTTGAAACCGTTCGCGGCACTGATCGTCATCTCCCCGGCGTAACCATCCGCAGAACCGGCGTCGAAGCCGAGCCGGGTCAGTACGGCCTGAACATCCATCACCTTTTCCCGCTCACCACGCCGGGTAATGAGAATGCGCAGGGGCGAGGGGGCCTTGGCCTTCGCCGCCGGTCTGACGGCCTGCGTTTTTTCATTGACGGCAACCTCGACCGCACCCAGTGCGGCATCGAAGGTCGCCGGGCGCAGCTCGACATCCGAGAGAAGCAGCTTGCCGTCATCGGCATCGTCACGCGGGGAAAACAGCGCGGGATGTTGCACGAAGCGCAGCGAAACCGGGCGATCGGTGATGATGACATGCACCCCGGCCCGCGTATCACCAAACAGTGACTTGGCGAATTTCGAGGGCAGGCGCACGCAGCCATGCGAGGCCGGATAGTTCGGCACCTTGCCTTCGTGCAGCGCGATGCCGGACCATGTCAGCCGCTGCATGAAGGGCATGGGGGCTGCCGAATAGATATTCGACTCGTGATATTTGCGCTTTTCCAGAATGGAGAAGATGCCGCTCGGCGTCTCATGCCCGGCCTTGCCGGTGGAGACTTTCGAGGTGGCGATGATCTCGCCGTTTTCATAAAGCGAGAGCGACTGGTCGCTTTTTGATACCAGAATTTGCAGGGCCCTGCCGTCGGCGGCGAGTGCCGGAAAGGCAAGAAAACTGGCCGACAGCATGCCGGCCGCAAGACGGAAGCGAAGGGACATGACGCAATACACCACATGCACAAAACTTCACTTACTCAATCATGCGAAGTTTAATGAAGTTTAAGGACTGCGCGGTCGCAACATCACTAATTTGTGTAAAATCTAAAATAAACACATCCGGCACCGGCAGACTGCCGACAGGCAGCCCGCGCCGATGGCGGCTACTATTTTCGTGAACCGAACGTATAGCCGGTCTCGACGCTGCCCTTGCCGAACCTGTCGCGCAGCTTGTCCATGGCCGCTTCCGCCGCCGCCCTCCGTCCCGCCTGCCTGTCGACGAGATCGGGCGGATCGGCAAGGCCCGCATCGCGCAGATCGCTGACACCAATGCCGAGCAGGCGGAATTTCGTGCCGTCGGTTTCCTTTTCCAGCAGCGAAAGGCCGGTGCGGAATATCCGGTCGGCAAGCTGGGTGGGGTCATCGAGCCTGCGATTGCGGGTGCGGAGCTTGAAGTCGGCCGTTTTCATCTTCAGCACCACCGTCTGGCCCGAAATACCGTTCTTCTTCAGCCGCCAGGCAACCTTTTCGGAGAGTGAGCGCAGGATCGGCACGAGATCCTCGTGGCGGGAAATATCGTTGAAGAAGGTGGTTTCGGACGATACGCTTTTGACCGGATCGTTATTGTGCACGTGCCGCTCGTCAATGCCGCGCGCAAGGCGGAAAAGGCGCTGTCCCATCACGCCGTAACGGCGCATCAGCTCGCTTTCCTCCATTTCCTGCAGCTGCGCGATCATGCGGATGCCGTCCGCCTCCAGCGTCGCCGCAAAGGCCTTGCCCACGCCCCAGATCGTCGTTACCGGCCGCGTCGCCAGAAAGGAAAGCGCTTCCGCCTCGCCGATCACCGAAAAGCCGCGCGGTTTCCTGAGGTCGGATGCGACCTTGGCCAGAAACTTGCAGTAGGAAAGCCCGGCCGATACGGTGACCCCCACTTCCTTTTCCACGCGTCTTGCGAATTTCGCCAATACGCGGGCCGGCGGATCGTGGTGGAGTTTCTCGGTTCCGGAAAGATCGAGAAAGGCTTCATCTATGGAAAGCGGCTGCACCAGCGGCGTCAGCTCCTGCATCATGGCACGGATTTCCCGCCCGACACGGCTGTATTTCTCCATGTCCGGCTTGATGACCACCGCATCCGGACAGGCTTCCAGCGCCTTGAACATCGGCATGGCGGAGCGCACGCCCTGAATACGGGCGATGTAGCAGGCCGTCGAAACCACTCCACGCTTGCCGCCGCCGACGATCACCGGCTTGTCGGCAAGTTCGGGATTGTCGCGTTTTTCAACCGAGGCGTAAAAGGCGTCGCAATCGATATGGGCGATGCTGAGACTGTAGAGCTCGTCATGATAGACAAGGCGCGGACTGCCGCAGGTACGGCAACGCCTTGATCCCGCTGGCTGGCCGGCCAGACAGTCGCGGCAAAAACCGGGATCATAGGAGTGCGACGTGGACATGGGCCGAAAACAAAACCAGAACGTTGCCGACCATACTCCGGCTGCGGCGATGGCTCAAGGGGCGAGCCTGTCAATACACCCCTGAATCGAGTCCCGGGCCGGAAAAATGATGCCAGGCTGCGGCCACCGTTTCGGGCGATGTGTCGGTCGCGGCGCAAAATGCCATGAGGTCCGGTTCGTGGCTCATCAGGAAATCGGTGAGGCCGGCCAGAAAGCCGGGATCGTTGACGGCCTGGCGCAGCATATTGGCCTGCAATCCACTCAGCGCCAGAAAACGCGCCAGCATTTCCGGCTCGTTTGCAAGCCAGCCAAGTATGGCGGCCGCTGTTTCTTGCGGATCCTGACCGGCATTGCCTTTGTTTTTCGTATCGCGCAGCATTTCTTCCCCGAAGTTACCTATTTTGAAACCAAATCCCTCTAGCCTTGCGCAACAAATGGACGATGGAATCGGTTCTTAGGCAACTTATATGTCTGGATGATGGTTTCAAAGCGAAACGGGGACTGCCCACCATGCCCAAGCAGGTCATGATAGTCGAAGACAACGAGCTGAACATGAAGCTCTTTCGCGACCTGATCGAGGCGTCCGGCTATACGACGATCCAGACGCGCAACGGCATGGAAGCACTTGATCTTGCCCGCAAGCACCGCCCGGATCTCATTCTCATGGATATCCAGCTGCCGGAGGTTTCGGGACTGGAGGTGACGAAATGGCTGAAGGAGGATGACGAATTGCACGTCATTCCCGTCATCGCCGTCACGGCATTTGCCATGAAGGGTGACGAGGAGCGGATTCGTCAGGGCGGATGCGAGGCCTATGTGTCGAAGCCGATTTCCGTCCCGAAATTCATTGAAGTCATCAAGACCTATCTGGGCGATGCGTAAGGCGACTGAGGAACGGTTATGACGGCGAGAGTTCTGGTTGTTGACGACATTCCTGCCAATGTGAAGCTTCTCGAGGCCCGGCTTCTGGCTGAGTATTTCGATGTCGTCACCGCAGAGGATGGCTTCAGGGCGCTGGCGATCTGCGAAGAGGAGCAGGTCGATATCATCCTGCTCGACATCATGATGCCGGGCATGGACGGTTTCGAAGTCTGCGAAAGGCTGAAGGCCGACCCGAAGACGGCGCATATTCCCGTGGTGATGGTCACCGCGCTCGATCAGCCTTCCGACCGTGTGCGCGGCCTCAAGGCCGGCGCGGATGACTTCCTGACCAAACCGGTCAACGACCTTCAGCTGATCGCCCGTGTCAAAAGTCTGGTGCGCCTCAAGGCCGTCAGTGACGAATTGCGGCTGCGCGCCGAAACCGCAAGGCAGATCGGTATCGAGGAGATGCTGCGCAGCGACGGCCTGATGCAGACGCCCGGCCGCGTTCTCGTCGCGGATGGCCGCGCTAGCTCGCAGGAGCGTATCGTCCGTGCGTTGAAGCCGATTGCCGAGGTGGATGCGGTCACCGAGCCGCAGGCGGCGCTGCTGAAGGCCGCGGGCAATCCGTTCGAACTTGTCATCGTCAATTCCAATTTCGAGGATTACGATCCCCTGAGACTGTGTTCGCAGCTACGGTCGCTGGAACGCACCCGTTTCCTGCCGCTGCTTCTGGTGGCGGAGCAGGGGGCGGACGACATGGTGGCACGTGCGCTCGATCTCGGCGTCAATGATTATATTCTGCGCCCGATCGATCCCAACGAGCTTGTTGCCCGCTCGCTGACGCAGATCAGGCGCAAGCGTTACAACGAACATCTTCGGCTCAATCTGCAGCATACGATGGAGCTTGCGATTGTCGACGCGCTGACCGGCCTCAACAATCGCCGTTATCTCGACAATCACCTCAAGATACTGTTCGACCGCGCCGCCGTCCGTGGTCGCCCGATCTCCATCTGCATGACCGACATTGACCGCTTCAAGCTGGTCAACGATACCTATGGCCACGATGTCGGCGACGAGGTGCTGCGGGAATTTGCGGCGCGTATCCGCAGCACGGTGCGCGGCGCCGATCTCGCATGCCGTTATGGCGGCGAGGAATTCGTGGTTGTGATGCCCGACACGCCGATGGAGCTTGCCGCAAGCGTCGCCGAACGCCTGAGGGCAATCGTTGAAGACAAGCCGTTCTATGTGCGCTCCATCGACCGCGAACTGAGCATTACGGCCTCGCTCGGTATCGCGACCAGCAGCGGCGCCTTCGGAACGCCGGACGAATTGCTGAAGCAGGCCGACAAGGCGCTCTACGAGGCCAAACACGCCGGGCGCAACCGGGTGGTGGCCGCGGCCGCCTGAAGGCGGCCATGGACGCCTGGCGCGAAAAGCCGGGCGGGCCTGGCCAGGGATACTTGCCATCCAAGGGACGAAAAGCCGCTCGGGGCACTTAAGTGCCTGACCTTGCCCGTATTTTAACTTTTTGCAATGAATGGGCGAAGTTGGGTAGGGTTAATACAGTTCAAGTTGAAAAATATATTGAATTCAATCCCGCTGGAAACTATAGTGTGCCAGCGTTGTATATTTAACCATGTTTTCCGGGTTATGTATCGCTGGCTTAAGAATTTGTTGATTTTTATTTTACTTCTGCGCACACTCATTATCGAGAATAACAGTTCTTCCGGCGGTTTTTCCGTCTCGTGATGATGGAATGATGGCGGCTCGCACCGCTGCTTTTTCGCTCGTCAGGGGCTGGTATTGCGTAGTTCGAATGCCCCATGATGCTCAGGTCCGCCGCATCTCCTGAATCGTGGGGTCGGTCGGCTGACGATGTCCGAATCGGTTCCTCGTGCCGTAGTCACATCGTCGGCCGACCGCCTTCTCCCGACAAAACTGTCTGACCGGGAAGCCGGTTTGCCGCGTCAGGTCCGTTATGGCGGTTTGACGCCGTTTGCGGTTTTCCTGCCGGGAGGGAGGGGAGGCGCTAGGCGCGGGGAACAAGGCGCAGATGCCTTGGTGGGTCCGGAATACCTGTGGGCTACCCGCTGTATTCCTTCATCGCGCATTCTCGGGCTATCGGAGCGCAATATATGAAGGCCGGCGGCATCTCCCCTGGAAAAGCCTGAAGACCCGCACAAACAAAAAACGCGCCCGTTGGGCGCGCTTTTGCCGGAGACCCGATCAAGAAGATTACTTGATCTTGGTTTCCTTGAATTCAACGTGCTTGCGTACAACCGGGTCGTACTTCGTCTTCGTCATCTTGTCCGTGAATGTGCGGCTGTTCTTGGTGGTGACGTAGAAGGTACCGGTGTCGGCTGTCGACAGCAGCTTGATCTTGATTGTTGTAGCTTTCGCCATGGTCGTCCTGCCTTTAAACAAAAGAGAAGCCGCAGGCGCTTCTCACCTCGGCTAAATCTGGCGCGAAACTACGTATCGCGCCTGAAAAGTCAAGTCTGTTTTGCCCGGAAAACAAAACGGAACCCATAAAGCACCACGTAAAGCCCGAAAAATACGGCAAGCGCCCAGGCGAAACCGTCGGTGCCTGCGACATCCATGGAAATGCCGACCGCCTGTGGCCCTGCAATCGTCCCCATGGCGTAACAGAAGATGAAGGCGGCATTGGCAGCCACCAGATCGGCGCCTTTCAGGCGTGAGCCGAGATGGGTAAGGCCGACGGTATACATGCCGGAGACGAGGCCGCCCCAGAACAGCAGCAGCGCCGCCACCAGAAGCCAGCTCTCCACCAGGACCGGCAGCGCAAGCGTGCCGCAAACGCCCGCAAAGGCCATCAGGGCGAGCAGGGTGCGCCGATCCTTCATCCGGTCGGAAAGCAGGCCGATCGGTATCTGGAAGACCATGTTGCCGATTCCCATCACGGTCAGCAGCAGCGCCGCCTGCGATTCGTTGAAGCCCTCGCGGGTGGCGTAGATAGGAAAGAGCGACAGGCCGCCCGCCTGCACGGAACCGAACACGAAGGCCGCGGCCGACGCCATCGGCACCAGCCAGACGTAACGGACGAAATGGTGGTTGGGCCGCTCGTCCAGCTCCGGGCTTTCGCCACGCGCCATGAAGATCGGGATGGCCGCCAGAAGGATGATCGCGGCTCCGACGAGGAAGGGCAGGATGCCTTCGCTGCCGACGACGGAGAACAACAGGGGCCCGACAGCGAAGCCGACCGCCAGTCCCGTGGCATAGATGCCGAGAACCATGCCGCGTTTCTTCGGCGGCGCGGTCATGTTGATCCAGTATTCGGAAAGGATGAACAGCGTGGTTGTGGCGCCATGGAAAACGATTCTGAGGGGGAACCACATCCAGAAGGCCTCGGCGAAATAAAAGCCGAGTGCGCTCACCGCGGAAATCACGACCGCCAGCAGCATGGTCCGGGCAACCCCGAAATCATGGGCGATCTTGCTGGCGACCGGGGCGGCCATCATGGCCGCGATGCCGGCCATCGCCGAATTCACCCCGATCATGGTGGAGGAGATGCCACGCTTTTCAAGAATGATCGACAGGAGCGGCAGCCCGAGACCGATGGCGACGCCGACCGCGCTGATGGCGGATATGGCGGCGATCAGTGAGGGCCAGTGAATGGCGTCCGCTTCGCATTTCGTTTGTGACATGACGGCCTTTATACAAAGTCTCGAATGAATCGGCCGTGGCGCGTGACATAGAGCCGCGCGGGGCTTTCAAAGGGCAATGACGGATCACCTATCATGAGTTTTGTGACATCTTCGAGAACCGTGCGGGTGATTTTCGGCATGTTCAGACCGGAAAGGTCTGTTATGTCAAGCCATTGCACGTCATGCAGCTCTTCGGAATCCCGACTTAGCCGGGTATCCAGCCGCAATTCGTCGGCATAACAGCAAAAGAATCGCGTGTCGTAGCGTCTGATATTGCCGGGCGGGGTGATGGCGCGCGCCACATAGCGAAAACGCGAAAGGTCGGCGCCGCCCGTCCCGAGCCCCATGTCCATGCCGGTTTCCTCGACGAGTTCACGCGCGGCGGCAAGTGCCAGCGCCCGGGCGCCGGCCGCACTCATGCGGCGCGAAGCCGATGTGGTCAGGCTTTGCAGCACGGCGGGATGAAGATCGCCCGAAAAGGGCAGGGCGTGGTCGCGCGGATCGCGCTTGCCACCCGGAAACACGTAAGCGCCCGGCATGAACACATGGGCGTTGCTACGCTGACCCATCAGGACACGGATGGCTGGGCCGGAGCGGTCAAACAGGATAAGGGAGGCGGCATCGCGCGGCCGCAGGCGCGGGCTTGCCACGGCGGCGCTCTCGGGAAGCTGGGTCACGCGCACGTTGCCTTGCCTGCCGTCAGTGCGAGGAACCGTCTATCTGCACTTTTTGCTGTTTATCATCGAAGCCATGCATGCGCAGGGCCCATTGCAGGCCGATGACGCCACCCTTGATCGGTTGCAGCGTCAAGAGCGCGGCCAGAATGGTGATTGGTACCCAGATGGCGAAATGCACCCACATGGGAACGGAAAACACCATGTCCGTCATCATGAAGCCGCCAACGGCGATATGGCCGATAATGACGATGGAAATATAAGGCGGCAGGTCATCGGAACGGTGGTGATGCATTTCGGCGCCGCAGGCGGCACAGTTGTCCACCGGCTTCAGAAAGGCGCGAAACAGGCGTCCGCCGCCACAGGCGGGGCAACGGTTCGCCATGCCCCGCATGATCGAGCGCCCAAGCGGCCGCTCCGCGCTGTTGTCGCCGAAGGTGACTGTTTCCGAGCCCTGATGTGCACTCATCCTTAAGTCCTTCTCCCGTTCGTTCAACCGCCTGAAGCGGTCCTGTTGTCGTCGTCGCCCTAACGCCGCCTTCTCGGCGGCCGCGTTCCGGGCTTGGCGGCAGGACGTGACGTCCGCCGGCCTGCCTTGTGGAACGAGCGCGTGCCGACCGGCATCTTGCGCCCCGGGCTCAGCATATCGAAACGCAGCGCGCCCGCCAGTGGCACGGCTTCGGCAAGCCGTACCTGAACCGTGTCGCCAAGCTGATAACCGAGACCGGTCTTTTCCCCCGTAAGCGCCTGATGGGCTTCGTCATAGAGGAAATAGTCGGTTCCAAGCGTAGATATAGGAACAAAGCCGTCGGCGCCAAATTGCGGAAGCGCGACAAAAAGTCCCGCCTTGGTGACACCGGAAACACGGCCCTCGAATTCTTCACCCACCCGTTCGGAGAGATGATGCGCGATCAGCCGGTTGATGGTGTCGCGCTCGGCGGCCATGGCGCGGCGCTCGAAGGTGGAGATTTCGGCGGCGATATCGTCGAGCGTCGCCTCTTCCTGCGGCGTGATGCCGCCTTCACCGAGGCCAAGCGACCCCACCAGCGCGCGGTGCACGATCAGATCGGCATAACGGCGGATCGGTGAGGTGAAATGCGCGTATTTCATCAGGTTGAGGCCGAAATGCCCGATATTTTCCGGGCTGTAGATCGCCTGGCTCTGGCTGCGCAGCACCATCTCGTTGACCATGATCTGGTGCGGCGTGTCGAGCGCGCGGGCCAGAATGCCGTTGAAGGAATTTGCGCGCATGGCCGCACCCTTGGCCATGGATATGCCGATGGTGCCGAGGAATTCGCGCAGCACCTCCTGTTTGGAAAGCGTGGGCGCATCGTGGACGCGATAGACCAGCGGCTGCTTCTTCTTTTCCAGCGTTTCAGCGGCGGCGACATTCGCCTGGATCATCATTTCCTCGATCAGCTTGTGCGCGTCGAGGCGTTCGGGAATGACGACCTTGTCCACCGTACCGTCTGGCCGAAGCAGGATCTTGCGCTCCGGCATGTCGAGTTCCAGCGGCTGGCGACGGTCGCGGCCGCGCTTCATCACGGCATAGGCGTGCCACAGCGGCTTCAGGATCGGTTCCAGCAGCGGGCCGGTCTTGTCGTCGGGCCGCCCATCAATCGCAGCCTGCGCCTGCTGGTAGGAGAGCTTGGCCGCGCTCTTCATCATGATGCGATGGAAGGTGTGGCCGGCCTTGCGGCCTTCTTTCGAGAAGGTCATGCGCACGGCAAGGGCAGGGCGGTCGACGCCTTCCTTCAGCGAGCAGAGATCGTTGGAAATCCGCTCCGGCAGCATCGGCACGACGCGATCCGGGAAATAGACCGAATTGCCGCGCTTCAGCGCCTCTCGGTCGAGCGGCGAACCGGGCCGCACATACCAGGAGACATCGGCAATGGCGACGGTGACGATGACACCGTCAGGGTTGTCGGGCGAGGTGTCGGGTTCGGCATAGACCGCGTCGTCATGATCCTTGGCGTCGGCCGGATCGATGGTGATGAGCGGCAGGTCGCGCCAGTCCTCGCGGTGGGACATGGTCGCCGCCCTGGCGGCATCCGCCTCGGCCAGAACGCTCGAGGGGAAGATATGTGGAATGCCGTGGGAATGGATCGCGATCATCGAGATCGCCTTTTCCGAAGCGACGGAGCCGACGACCGACAGAACTTTCGCGCGCGTCAGCCCGTAACGGCCGCTGTTGCGTGAGGTTTCCACCTCGATCAGATCGCCGTCCTTCGCATCGCCGACGCCATCGGGGTCGATGACCATTTCCTCGCCGCGCCGGTCGATCGGCATCAGCCTCCCGCCACCGCCTGCCGTCTCCTTGAACACGCCGAGCAGCGCGTTCTGGCGGCGGTCGATCAGCTTGACGACGCGTGCCGTATAGGCCGGGCCGGTGCTTTCCTTGGAGGGAAAGATCTTTGCCAGAACACGGTCGCCAAGACCGGCCGCCGGGGCCTTCTTGCCGCGATCCTGCGACGACTGGCGGATGAGAACGGCCGGTGCCGCACCCATATCCTCCGGCCATTCGGCCGGGCGGCCGATCAATTCGCCATCCTTGTCGCGGGTGGTGATATCGAGAACCGTGACCGGCGGCAGGCCGCCCGGCCGCGTCAGCGACTTGCGGCTCTTTTGCACCATGCCGTCGGTTTCAAGTTCTTTCAGAAGCGCCTTGAGGACGACGCGGTTCTCACCCTTCAGCCCGAAAGCCTTGGCGATCTCGCGCTTGGAGGCCTGCTGCGGGTGGTCTGCGATGAATTTCAGCAGCACGTCGCGGGAAGGCACCTCACCATGGATGATGCCTTCACCTTCGCTCACACGCTTGCCGCGCCCGGTGCGTCCGAAACCGTCGCTGGCGGAACCCTGTCTCTGACGCGGCGCCTTGCTCACTCTGCTGCCTTCTTGGGTTTGGCCGCTGCCTTCGGCTTGGCGGCCGCCTTGCTCTTCGTTGCGGCCTTGGCCTTTGTCGCCTTCGGCTTTGCGGCGTCGCCATCAGCCTTCTTGGCAGTGGTCTTCTTTGCCTTGGCAGGCTTGCCGCCGGTGCCGGTCTTGGCGATGCGCTCGGCGATCAGCACCAGCGCCTCGTCCAGCGTCACCGAAGTCGGATCCTGACCCTTGGGAATGGTGGCGTTGACCTTGGCCCAGTTGACGTAAGCGCCATAACGCCCGTCGCGAACGGTGATCGCGCCGCCATCGGGGTGGTCGCCCAGTTCCTTCAGGGCAGCCGGCGTGCCGCTGCGTCCGCGTCCGGGACCCTTGCTCTGCTTCTCGGCAATGACGGTCACGGCACGGTTGAGGCCGATGGAAAACACATCCTCTATGCTTTCGAGGTTGGCATAGGAACCGTCATGCAAAAGGAACGGCCCGTAGCGGCCGAGACCGGCCGATATCATCTTGCCGGTTTCCGGATGTTTGCCGATGTCACGCGGCAGGTTGATGAGCGCCAGCGCCTTCTCGTGGTCGATATCTTCAGGCTTCCAGCCCTTGGGCAGGGAGGAGCGCTTGGCTTCCTTGCCATCGCCGCGCTGGATATAGGGCCCGAAACGGCCCGACCGCAGCGTCAGCTCCTCGCCGGTCATCGGATCGGCGCCGAGCGCCTTCGGCTCGTTCAGCGCCGCAGCTTCCGCTTCCGCACCGTCGGAGGTGAGCTGGCGGGTGTAGTTGCATTCCGGATAGTTGGAGCAACCGACGAAGGCGCCGTATTTGCCGAGCTTCAGCGAAAGATTGCCGGTGCCGCAAACCTGACAGATGCGCGGATCGGAACCGTCTTCGCGTTTCGGGAAGACCAGCGGTGCCAGAACCTCGTTCAGCGCATCCAGCACGTTGGTGACGCGCAGTTCCTTGGTGTCTTCGATCTGCGCGAAGAAATCCTTCCAGAAATCGCGCAGCACCTGCTTCCAGTCCAGTTCGCCGGCAGAGATGCGGTCGAGCTTTTCTTCGAGGGCGGCGGTGAAGTCGTATTCCACATATTTCGAAAAGAAGCTTTCGAGGAAAGCCGTCACCAGCCGGCCGCGCGAATGCGGCACCAGCTTGCGCTTGTCGATGACGATATATTCGCGGTCGCTCAGCGTCTTCAGTGTCGCCGCATAGGTGGAAGGACGGCCGATGCCGAGTTCTTCCATCTTCTTGATCAGCGAGGCTTCCGAATAGCGCGGCGGCGGTTCGGTGAAGTGCTGGCTGGCGTTGATCTTCTGCTTGGCGAGGTTTTCGCGCTCGTTGATCGGCGGCAGACGGCCTTCGTCATCACCGTCGTCGCTCTGTTCACCGTCTTCCTTCTGGTCGGTATAGGCGGCGATGAAGCCGTCGAAGCGGATCACCGAACCGACGGCGCGCAGGCCCGCCTTTTCGCCGCCATTGCCGGCGAGGATTTCCACTGTGGTACGCTCGATTTCGGCCGACGCCATCTGGCTGGCGATACCGCGCTTCCAGATCAGGTCGTAAAGGCGCAGCTGATCGGGATCGAGGAAACGCTTCACCTGATCCGGCGTGCGGTTGAAATCGGTCGGGCGGATCGCCTCGTGCGCTTCCTGTGCGTTCTTGGCCTTGGTGGAGTAGAAACGCGCCTTTTCCGGCACGTAACGGTCACCGAACTGCTCGCCGATGGCCCGGCGTGCGGCGTCGATCGCCTCCGGCGCCATCTGGACGCCGTCGGTACGCATATAGGTGATCAGACCGACGGTCTCGCCGCCGATATCGATGCCTTCGTAAAGCTTCTGCGCCACCTGCATGGTGCGCGAGGCGGAAAAGCCCATGCGCGAGGAGGCCGCCTGCTGCAGCGTCGAGGTGGTGAAGGGCGGGCCGGGATTGCGCTTGACGGGTTTGGCCTCGACGGAATCCACCACATAGGTGGCGCCTTCCAGCAGCACCTTCAGCCGGTTCGCCTCTTCGCCGGTCTTGATTCCGCGGTTTTGCAATCGCTTGCCGTCGGCGGAAACCAGCTTTGCCTCGAACTCGTCACCGCGCGGTGTCTTCAACAGCGCGCTGATATTCCAGTATTCCTCGGAGACGAAACGCTCGATCTCGGATTCGCGGTCGCAGACGAGGCGCAAGGCAACGGACTGTACGCGGCCGGCGGAACGTGCGCCCGGCAGCTTGCGCCACAGCACGGGCGACAGGTTGAAGCCGACGAGATAATCCAGCGCGCGGCGGGCGAGATAGGCATCCACCAGCGGCACGTCGATGTCGCGCGGATTGGCCATGGCGTCCAGCACCGCCTTTTTGGTGATGGCGTTGAAGACCACGCGCTTCACCGGCTTGTCGCCGAGGACGCGCTTCTTCTTCAAAAGATCGAGAACGTGCCAGGAAATCGCCTCGCCTTCGCGATCAGGGTCGGTTGCGAGAATGAGGCCGTCGGAGGATTTCACCGCATCGGCAATATCCTTCATGCGCTTGGCGGAAGCGCTGTCGACCTCCCAGGACATTTCGAAATCCTGGTCGGGCAGCACCGATCCGTCCTTGGCAGGAAGGTCTCTGACGTGGCCAAAGGATGCAAGAACCTTGTAGCCGGAACCAAGATACTTGTTGATCGTCTTGGCTTTGGCAGGAGATTCTACGACGACGACATTCATATTGTTTTTCTCTGGAACTGGTCCGTTAACATAGCCGGGTCACGGAGGAAGGCCGCAACAAGGCTTCTTTATAATTCGACATGGACAGGTAATGCGCGCGGGTCAAGAGGCAAGCCCCATTTTATCGCTCCAAGGCGTATGCAACCTATGGATAATCTATTGTTGTATTGCAATCTTTGGTAAATTGGTTATGATGGGCAACATCATTTGAATCTACTTAATGCTCTTCGTTTCAGGCGGAATCTTTAGGATAAATATATGGTCCCGAACGCGACAAACAATAATGCCGACAATGAAGGGACCAGAGAGAGCTTGGCTTACATTCGCCAGATGCTGGCGGAGCTGCGGCAGGTCGCAAGCCGTGAGGGCGCCGACATGCTGTGTTATCTGATCGAGATGGCCTATGTCGAAGTCGGCGATATCCAGAGCGGACGGCGCAAGCTGTCAATCCGCGATGACGAGCGACACACGCCCCCCGGCATGCCGGTTTAGACGGCCGGCTATATCAAGCTCCAGCAAGACCAGATGAACGGTGGCCGCGGAAAAGCCCGTGTGGCGGATGACGTCGTCAATCTCGACGGGCGAGGGACCGAGAGCGGAAGCTATGACGCTACGCTCGTCATCTCCGGGCGGTGACATTTCGTTTTCAGATCGCGGTTCCTCAATCTTGCGGTCATAGGGCAATTGCGGCTCTATCAGCGGTCGCAGCGCTTCGAGAATATCGGCCGCGCCGGTGGTCAGCATCGCGCCTTCCTTGATCAGCCGGTTTGTTCCCTCGCAGCGCGGATCGAGCGGGGAACCGGGCACCGCAAAAACCAGCCGTCCCGCTTCGCCTGCAAGCCGCGCCGTGATCAGCGAGCCCGAGCGCTCCGCCGCTTCGACGATGACGACGCCAAGCGAGACGCCGGCGATCAGCCGGTTGCGGCGGGGAAAATCCCGGGCGCGGGGTTCCCAGCCGAACGGCATTTCGCTGATCGTCGCGCCGCCCTGATCGTATATGTCCTGCAATAACCCGAAATTTTCCTGCGGGTAGGGCCGGTCTAGACCGCCCGCCAGCATCGCCACTGTGCCGGTTGCAAGGCTTGCCCGGTGTGCGGCGGCGTCAATGCCGCGTGCCAGCCCGGAAGCGATCGTGTATCCAGCCCGGCCGCAGTCGCGTGCCAGCATGGCGGCGAATTTCGCGCCGTTGATGGAGGCATTACGCGAGCCGACGATGCCGACGCAGGCTCTTGTTGCGGCATCGGCCGGTCCCTTCATGGCGATCAGCGGCGGCGCGCCATCCAGCTGCCGCAGGGCAGGCGGATAATCCGGTTCGCCGATGCCGACGAAACGCGCGCCGAATTTCTCTGCGGTCTCGATCTCGCCTTCCGCCTCCGCCTGCGCGGCGATGCGCGGGCTGCGCGACGAGCCGCCGCGCCTTGACAGCTCGGGCAGGGCATCGAGCGCCTTTTCGGCGCTGCCGAAATGATTGATCAGTTCGCGAAAGGTGACGGGGCCGATATTGTCGCTGCGGATCAGCCGCAGCCATGCGACCCGCTGCCGCGCGGAAAGCTCTATGCCCTGCCGTTTCGTTTCCTCATGCGGCATGGCATATCCTCTATATGGGGTTTCAGCCCTTTTGACCGATCCTGCTTTCGGTGCCCGCGAGCAGGCGTGCGATGTTCTCGCGGTGCTTCCACCAGGAAATAACGCTGAGCAGCGTCACCAGCAGCGCCGTCTTTTCAGGCCCGAGTATCCAGAGCGCCACGGGAATGACCAGCATGGCCAGCAATGCCGACAGCGAGGAATAGCGGGTGATGAAGGCCGTTGCGAGCCAGATCAGCGCAAAGGCAAGCATCATCAGCGGTGCTGCACCCAGAAGTACGCCGATATAGGTCGCCACACCCTTGCCGCCCTTGAAGCCGAGCCACACCGGAAACAGGTGGCCGAGGAAGGCGAAGAAACCGGCGACCAGCGAGGCTTCGTAACCCCAGAGCGCATTGGCAACCAGCACCGCCGCCGTGCCCTTCAGCGCATCGAGCAGCAGGGTCGCGGCGGCAAGCTTCTTGTTGCCGGTACGCAGCACGTTGGTGGCGCCGATATTGCCGGAGCCGATCTTGCGCACGTCGCCCAGCCCCGCCATGCGGGTGAGAATGAGGCCGAAGGGGATGGAACCGAACAGATAGCCGATCAGCGCCGCAAGCGCGAGAAGGGCAGGCGCCGTCTGCCAGTCAGTCAAAGCACTCATTCAGATGTCCCCTCTGTCGCGCCGTCAGCGTGATCTCTGTTGCTGATCTTATGCCAAGGAATGAACGGCTTTGCCAGCCACATAAGTGGCCACAGCGCGGCCGCTGAAACGGGCATCCTCGAACGGCGTATTCTTGGATTTCGACACCAGCTGGTCGCGTGCCACGAGCCAGGGCTCATCGAGATCGATCAGGGTGATATCGGCCTTCGCACCGACTTTAAGCGTTCCGGCGTCGAGACCGAAAATCTTCGCCGGGCGGGTGGAAAGCGCATCGATCAGCCGCATCAGCGGAACTTCACCGCTGTGGTGCAGGCGCAGGGCCGCCGCCAGCATGGTCTCCAGCCCCACTGCGCCGCTCGCCGCATCCGAAAACGGCAGGCGCTTGGTGTCGACATCCTGCGGGTCGTGCGAGGAGACAATGATGTCGATGGTGCCGTCCTTCAGCGCTTCCACCATGGCCTTGCGGTCGTCTTCGGCGCGCAGCGGCGGGGAAAGCTTGAAGAAGGTGCGGTATTCGCCGATATCGTTCTCGTTGAGCGTCAGATGATTGATCGAAATGCCACAGGTCGCTTTCACGCCCCGCTGCCGGGCAAGGCGGATCGCATCCGCCGATTCCGGTACGGAAATCTTGGCGGCGTGGTAGATCGCTTGTGTCAGCCCGGCAATGCGCAGGTCACGCTCCAGCGGAATGATCTCGGCTTCCTTCGGAACGCCTGACAGCCCGAGCCAGCTTGCAAAAAGCCCCTCGTTCATGTCACCGCCGCCGATATATTTGTCGCGGGTCTCGAGCGCGATGACAGCACCCAGCTCGCGCGCATAAGTCATGGCGCGGCGCAGCACCAGCGTGTCGGAAAGCGCCTTGCGGCCATTGGTGAAGGCAACCGCACCGGCTTCCTTCAGCATGCCGAATTCGGTCATTTCCTCGCCATTGAGGCCCTTGGTCAGGGCCGCTGCCGGATGGACATTGACGATTGCCTTGTCGCGCGCCGTTTTCTTCACATATTCGACGAGTGCGATGTCATCGATGACGGGGTCGGTGTCCGGCATCACGATGATGCTGGTCACACCGCCGGCCGCTGCCGCGCGCGAGGCGGATTCGATGGTTTCGCGATGTTCCGCGCCCGGTTCACCCACGAAGACGCGGGCATCCACCAGACCGGGAACGGCCAGGAGCCCCTTGCAGTCGCGCACCGCCGCCCCTTCCGGCGCACCCTGATTGTGCGCATCCTTGCCTGCCGCCAGAATGATGCCATCGGCACCGATGACGATGCTGCCGGTCTCATCCAGATTGCGGGAGGGATCAACGATGCGGAGATTGTTGAGAACGGTCACGGCACTCATACGCGCTCACCCTGATTTTGCGAGACAAGCAGGGTTTCCATGACCGCCATGCGCACGGCAACCCCCATTTCCACCTGGCTTTCGATCACGCTCTGCGGACCGTCGGCCACGTCTGAGGCGATTTCCACGCCGCGGTTCATCGGGCCGGGATGCATGACCAGCGCATCCTCTTTCGCCGCCTTCAGCTTTTCGGCGTCGAGACCGTAATAATGGAAATATTCGCGCACCGAAGGCACGAAGGAGCCGGACATGCGCTCGCGCTGCAGGCGCAGCATCATCACCACATCGGCGTTCTTCAACCCTTCCTTCATGTCGTGGAAGACTTCCACGCTCATGTCGCGAATGCCGGAGGGAAGAAGCGTGGCGGGGGCGACGACGCGAACGCGCGCGCCCATCTGGTTAAGCAGGATAATGTTGGAGCGGGCAACGCGTGAATGCAGCACGTCACCGCAGATCGCCACCGTGATGCCTGATAGCTCGCCCTTGGCGCGGCGGATGGTCAGCGCATCGAGCAGCGCCTGTGTCGGGTGCTCGTGCTGGCCGTCGCCGGCATTGACCACGGAGCAGGCGACCTTTTGCGCGAGAAGCGCTGCCGCCCCTGCGGAGGAGTGGCGCACGACAAGCACATCCGGGCGCATGGCGTTCAGCGTCATCGCCGTATCGATCAGCGTTTCGCCCTTCTTCACCGAGGAATTGCCGACCGACATGTTCATCACATCGGCACCGAGGCGTTTTCCGGCCAGCTCGAAGGAGGATTGCGTGCGCGTCGAGGCTTCGAAAAACAGGTTGATCTGCGTCAGACCCCTAAGCGTCGAGGTCTTTTTCTCGCGCTGGCGGCTGATTTTCACCGCCTCGTCGGCCTTGTCGAGAAGCAGGGTGATATCCTGATGGGAAAGCCCCTTGATGCCGAGGAGATGGCGATGGGGGAAGAAGACCATGCGGTTTGCCTCCTGACGGGCGCCGCATTTTCCCGTGAAAATGCCCGGAACGCCCGAATGCTGATCCGCGCGCTCCCTTTCGCTGTGAACACGCCTCAGGAGTGCGGCGGAATTCGGTCTTGCGCTCTATAGAGATTGCTTGCCTCAGGGGCAAGCACCCGTCACCCCTCGAAATGAAAACATGGCGATGTTTCCCCGCTTGCTTTATATCAAGGCACGATCCTGCGGCATCGGCCAGTTTCGGGGTGGAACTCGCGGACAATCCCGGTCTGCGACGCAGGTGATCGGACCCATCGCAATGCACGCCTATTCTGTTTTTGCCCTTGCCGTTCTGGGCCTGCTTTTGACGCCCGGCCCGACCAACACGCTTCTTGCGCTTTCCGGTGCCGGGCGCGGCGTTCGCGCGTCGCTCCCGCTGATGCTGGGTGAAATCGCCGGCTATCTGCTGGTCATTCTCGCGCTTGTCGTGTTGTTTTCCGATTTTCTGAAGACACATGCGGGTCTCGCGCAGGCCATCAAGCTTTGCGCCGCGATCTGGGTCGCGTTTCTGGCGGTTCGGCTATGGACCCTGCCATCCTCCGCACCGGTCGGTGCGGCGATCACGCCTCGTCGGGTTTTCGTCACCACCTGCCTCAACCCCAAAGGTCTTATCGTCGGCCTTGTCCTGCTGCCACAGGCGCCGCTGCCCCGGATATGGCCGTATATCCTGCTGTTTTCTGCGCTGGTGGCTTTCGCGGCCCTTATGTGGCTGTGCGTCGGGGCGTTTCTCATCCGCCATGCGGATCAGTCTTCGCCACGCCTCGTGCGCGGCACCGCGTCGGGCTTCCTTCTGGTGCTGTCGCTCGGTCTTGCCGGAAACGTGTTTGGCATTCTCTAGGCTGGGTACCTAAATCAGGGCCACTCCCGAAAAATGCTGAAAGCGGCGGTTTAATCGTCCCGATCGCTTCCTGCGGGTGGAATTATGCAATATCACCCCACTATGCAATGCCAGTACAAAACAGCTAGAAGCAGCGGATGACCCAGAACTCCCGGACAGAAGAATCGCTCGCCGAACTGAACCAGCCAAGCCTCTGGTCCGGCATCAACGCCTATCGTTCCGATCCGCTGATCGTCGACCTCACCTCCGGCCTGTCGCGCAATCTGAGGGACGAGTTCGACCAGCTCGGCCGTTATGTCACCTCGCACGAGGCGCAGGAACTGGCACGCATGGCCAATCAGGGCGTGCCGCAGCTGCATACCCATGGCCCGCGCGGCGAACGTCTCGACCAGGTGGAGTTCCATCCCGCATGGCACGCGCTGATGCGCCGCTCCATGTCATCAGGCCTGCATTCCAGCGTCTGGGAAAATTCCCCTGATACGCGCGGCAATGAGCACAAGGCACGCGCCACGAAATTTTACCTGACCTCGCAGCTGGAGGCCGGGCATCTCTGCCCGCTGACCATGACCAGCGCCTCCGTTGCCGCCATCATGGCCTCGCCGCGCGTGCAGAAGGAATGGGCGCCGAAGATTCTCTCGCGCAAATATGACAGCTCGCAGAAACCGGCCCTGCAGAAAACCGCCGTCACCATCGGCATGGGCATGACGGAAAAGCAGGGCGGCACGGATGTGCGCGCCAACCGCACCACCGCCGAGCGGGTGGGCGAGGGCATCTATCGCCTGTCCGGCCACAAATGGTTCCTCTCCGCGCCGATGAGCGACGGTTTCGTCATGCTTGCCCAGATGGGCGACGGCATGGGTTGCTTCCTGGTGCCGCGTTATCTGGAGGACGGTTCGAAGAACGGCCTGCACTTCCAGCGCCTCAAGGACAAGCTCGGCAATCGCTCCAATGCGTCGGCCGAAGTCGAATTCACCGATGCCTTCGGATATCTGCTGGGTGATCCCGGCAGCGGTATCCGCACCATTCTCGACATGGTGACGTTGACGCGGCTCGATTGCGCGCTGGCATCGTCAGGCATGATGCGCGCTTCGCTTGCCGAAGCGGTGCATTACGCGCGCGGCCGTTCGGTTTTCGGCAAGATGCTGGTCACCCAGCCGATCATGACGCGGGTTCTCGCCGACATGGCGCTGGATGTGGCCGCGGCCACTGCGCTCTCCTTCCGGCTGGCGACGGCATTCGACGCCGCCCGCAACAATCCGGCCGAAGCCGCCTATGCGCGGGTGATGACGCCCATCGTGAAATACTGGTGCTGCAAGATCGCGCCGGCGCTTATCTACGAGGCGATGGAGTGCCTTGGCGGCAATGGTTACGTGGAAGAGCGGCCGATTGCCCGCCACTACCGCGAGGCGCCCGTCAACGCCATCTGGGAAGGCTCCGGCAACGTCATGGCGCTGGATGTGCTGCGGGTTCTCCAACGCGGCAAGGACCTGTTCGATCTCGTCTTCCAGACGCTGGAGCGCGATCTTGGGGCAGCGGGCAAGAAGACCACCGACGTGCTGCGCGCCGCGATCGCCCTTGCCGAACGGGATGAGGGGGCGGCCCGCCTGCTGGTGGAGCAGTTCGCGCTTGCGGCCGCTGCCGCCGAGCTTTGCCGCCTCGGTGCCGGCAAGATCGCCGATGCCTTCCTTGAAACCCGTCTCGCGGGCGGTTGGCGGCACACTTACGGCATGCTCGATTCCCGTTTCGATCCGACGTATATAATCGATCTCCTTTATCCGCCCGCGTCCTGAGCAGCGACGTGGAGGTGAAGGTGTTGCAGTCCCGGCGGGAGGGGTCTCGGATTTGAAAAACAGCAATGGCGTTAGGCGTGTTCTGATCTGTCGTGACACTTTCGCGTGTCGATGCGCGGCAAGGGAAGGTGGCTGCCAATGCTGATCTTCCGTTCCGCCCGCGCCGAGGATGAAGAAGCGCTCTACGCCATAAGCCTTGCCACCGGCGATGCCGGGCAGGATGCCACCCCGCTTTACAACGATGGTCGCATGGTCGGGCATATCTACGCCGTGCCCTATCTGCATCTGTGGCCCGATGCCGTTTTTGTGGCCGAGGACGAGGACGGTGTGTGCGGCTATATCGTCGGCGCGCTTGATACGGCACGGCATGAGGAGCGGCTGGAGCGGGAATGGTGGCCGCATCTACGCTCTCTTTACCCCGACCCCGGCGGTGACCCGCAGACGTGGGACGCCGACCAGCGCCGCGCGCATTTTATCCACCATCCGCGCCGCACACCGGTATGGCTCACCGATCCGTTCCCGGCCCATATCCACATGAACCTCCTGCCGCGCACGCAAGGGAAGGGCGGCGGCACCCGGCTTCTGTCGCGCTGGCTGGATATGGCAAGGCAGAACAACGTCTACGGCATCCATCTCGGCGCCAGCGAACGCAACCATGCGGGCATGCGTTTCTGGGAAACCCGCGGGTTCAAACGCCTTGAAAGCCACGAAACGCCCGGCAGTGTCTGGTTCGGCATGGCGCTGGAGTAATTCAGGTTCTGATGACCCGCGCTGCCCCCGCCGCCAGAAACGGTGCAAAGGCAGTGCGGATGTCTTCAAGAAATGTCTCGCTGAAACGCCCGATGGGCTGTTGAAGAGCGTTGAAATGGTAGGATCGTTCGATCACGTCGTAATTGCATTCGCTGACGGTGATCCACCCGCGATCATAGCCGGTTAATTTTGCGCACCGAAGCTCGAGTTTCGGTATTTCGATTGCCCGCTGCTGGCTGTCCTGCGACGGTTTCGATGAAATGAGCAGCAGCAATATATGCGACAAGCCCTGCGCGTCCGTAATCGTCAGGATCATGCAGACGGGGCGATCTTTTTCCCCATGGTCACGCGTTGGATTAGCCGCAGACTGCCATCGCCACAAATAGGGATAGGAAACGATATCACCGCGTCTGAACTTGGACATTATCTGTCCTGCTCATCGCGGGATGTCCGATATTCTTCGGAGTCTTTCTCCAGTTGGGTGTTGAACATGGCGGCCAATTCATCGGGCATTTCACCAGCGGCGTAAGACCTGCGCGGATCGTCGCTTCCCAGCATTTTTTCGAAAAGTTCGACCGGCATCACCACGACAGAAGGTCGCCCATGCTTCGTCAGCAAGATGGGCGATTTCTGCGCTTCGTCATGGTAGCGACCGAAATGTCGCATAAACTCCGCAGTGGAAATAGATTTTCTTTTCATGAGGAATCCTCAAATCTGTATTTCCTGAATAATACAGAAAATACAGAAAATTTAAAGCCGTCCATTTTGGCCTTGCGGCCGGCTCATCCACAAAAACCTTCCGTCCATCCGCTCCGCCACATTGTTCTTGCCTTCATGCTTTGTTAACCCCTGTGGTCAGGCCTTTCAGAAAACGGGTAGGGAATCATGCTGGCGACCGCAGAGGCGATTTCAGCCGACAGACCGGAAAAGCGCATCAAGGATCGCGCTCAGACCGAAAAGGCGATTTTTAACGCGGCGCGGTCGCTGCTTGCCGAAGAGGGATTTCAGGGCTTTGGCATCAATGCCGTTGCCCGCCGCGCCGGCTGCGACAAGCAGCTGATCTATCGTTATTTCGGCGGCCTTGACGGTCTGATCGAGGCGATCGGCGAGGACCTCGGCTCGTGGGTGAAGGATCGCATTCCGGAAGATACTGGCGGCATGTTTCTCCTGACCTACGGCGATCTCATGGAAAAGCTGGCGCTTTATTTCATGGATGCGCTGCGCAGCGATCCTCTCGTCTGCAAGATCATCGCCTGGGAAGTGTCTGATGGTTCACCGCAGGTGCGCCAGCTGGCCGAGGCCCGCGCCAAGTCGCTGGCCAAGTGGCTGGAGCGCATGCGTGGTTCGCTCGCGGCTCCCAAGGGTGTGGACACCGCCGCCGTCAACGCCGTGCTGTTCGCGGCCATCCAGCACCTCGTCATTTCCGCTGCCACCAGCGGCCAGTTCGCTGGCGTGCCGCTGAAATCCGAGCGGGACTGGGAGAAGATCACCACTGCCGTCAAAAGGCTGGTACGCGGCGTTTACGGCTGAAACCGCTGCCGGGTGGGGAGAGATCGCAATCCCGCGCGAGCGCCGTATTAAAGAAAAATCAGCTATGTTTTCACCGGCCCGGCAACCACCCGGCAGGTCCGTCCGTTCACGTCTCCACATTGTTTTCCACATGTCCCCCGCCCGCCGTTAACCATAATGGCAGCTTTCATTTGCGTCGCCACGGCTGCGGGTCCAGTGTGGGTTAACGAAATGTTAACCATGCGCAATGACTGCGCATAAGGGAGCCGCAAGTGAGCCGCTGGACAGCCTTGGGCGTCATGATGACGTTTTTTGTGTTGCTGCCGTTGGATATCGACGCGCCGGCGCTGAACCTCTGCCTGATGGCAGCGGTGCGCTGGGCGGTGCTTGCCGGCCTTCCCGATACGTTTTTTGCGCGGGGGCAGGCGGCATGAAGTGGTTTCTGATCCTGTGGGCCGGCCCCGTCGCACTGCTGGGCAGCTGGTACTGGCTGTCCTACTACGACATGAGCTTCGGCTTTTACATGCTGACGCGCCAGACGCATGATCTGGTGTTCGAAATTTACGGCAATATTCTCGGCCTGCCGCCGGAAAGCCTGCCGCCGCTGGTGGCGCGCGCCATCGCGATCGATAGCCTGATTGTCTTTGCGATTGTCGCTTTCCGCAGGAGAAAGCAGATTGCCGCCTGGTGGCGGGGCCGTCAGTCGGCCGCGCGGGCGAGTGCGGAAAGCCTGTCCAGCGCCCCCTGAAGAATAAAGCTCGCGGCAGCCGAATCGATGCGTTCGGCCCGCTTGGCGCGCGAAACATCCATTTCCAGCAGCGCGCGCTCTGCGGCGACCGTGGAAAGCCGCTCATCCCAGAAAATGAAGGGCAGGGCGGTTTTTTCGCCCATGGTGCGCACGAAGGCGCGTGTTGCCTGTACGCGTGGCCCGGCTGATCCATCCATGTTCATCGGCAGTCCGATGATGAAGGCGGAAACCTTTTCCTTTTCGGCGAAGGCCAGCAGCACTTCCGCATCCTGCGTGAATTTCACCCGTTTGATGACGGGACGCGGCGTCGCGAAACGCCGCGACAGGTCCGACATGGCAAGCCCGATGGTCTTCGTGCCAAGGTCGAGGCCGGCAATCGCCTGTGCGGGCTGAAGGGTTTCCGCCAGTTCCTCGATGGTGAGTATTGCCATGTCGCGTGCCGTCCTTATCGCTTGCGGACGAATTCGGTGCGCAGCACCAGACCCTTCACCGCATCATGCCTGCAATCGATCTCTTCCGGATTGTCGGTCAGGCGGATCGACTTGATGACGGTGCCCTGCTTGATGACCGTATTGGTGCCCTTGACCTTCAAATCCTTGATCAGCGTCACCTGATCGCCATCCGCCAGCACGTTGCCGGCGGCGTCGCGCACCTCATTCGCACGCGCCGCTTCTGCAGCCAGTTCGGAAGCCGGTCGCCATTCGCCGGTCGCCTCGTCATATACGTACTCGTCATCATTTGCGGCCATGGTCGCCTCTCTTAAATATTGGTAGTGCGGTTGTTCAGGCCGTCCTATGTCATAATATACCGGCAATACAAAGGAGAACTTCCCATGAAAATCACCTGGCTCGGCCATTCCGCCTTCCGCCTTGAAAACGGCAGCGCGAAGATCCTTATCGATCCGTTCCTCACCGGCAACCCCGGTTTTGCCGGTCAGGACGGGAAATCGGCGGCCGAGGGCATTACCCATATTCTCCTGACCCACGGCCATGGCGACCATGTCGGCGATACCGTTCAGCTAGCCCGCGAGACGGGCGCCACCGTGCTGGCGAACGCCGATCTTGCCGCATGGCTTTCCGCAAAGGGTGTTTCTAAGGTCGATATGGGAAATACCGGCGGCACGGTGCATTTCGATGGTTTTTCCGTCACCTTCACCAATGCGCTGCATTCCTCTGCCCAGATCACCGAGGATGGCGTCTCCCATTCGCTTGGCAATGCCAATGGCCTGATGTTGCATTTCGAGGACGGTCCGGCCGTCTATCACATGGGCGATACCGATATCTTCTCCGACATGAAGCTCATCAATGAATTGCACCAGCCGGATATCGGCCTCGTGCCGATCGGCGACCGCTTCACCATGGGTGGTGCGGTGGCGGCGCTTGCCTGCCAGCGCTTCTTCAAGTTCGAGCATGTGCTCCCCTGCCACTACGGTTCCTTCCCGATCATCGACCAGACACCGGAGAAATTCGTGGCCGGCATGGAAGGGGCGCAGACGCGTGTTCACACGCCGAAGGCAGGCGATACGCTGTCCTTCTGATATTTCGCCTGTGCATGTCGCGACTGCAAAACCGCCATACAGTTTGACGCGACATGCTTTCTACCGTTGCGAAGGACGGACATGGTCATTATAGCGGGTAGGAAAATTCTGACCGGAGTAGAACCATGTCCGTCGATCTCGCCACCGTAAAGCGCGTTGCGCGCCTTGCCCGTATCGCTGTCAGCGAAGAAGAAGCACAGAATATGCTCGGCCAGCTGAACGGCATACTCGGTTTCGTGGAGCAGCTTTCGGAAGTGAATGTCGACGGCGTCGAGCCGATGACATCGGTGACCCCGGTGGACATGAAAAAACGCGCCGACGTGGTGACCGACGGTAACAAGGCGGAAGACATTGTCGCCAATGCGCCTGCGACCGACCGGGACTTCTTCATGGTCCCGAAAGTGGTCGAATAAGCGACCGCCTCTGCCGCCCGTTTTTTCCAAGATTTCGAAAGCCGTTGCCGACCATGACCGACCTGACGAGCCTGACCATTGCCGAAGCCCGCGAAAAGCTGAAGGCCAAAGAATTTTCCGCCCTCGAGCTGACCGACGCCTATCTCTCCGCCATCGATGCGGCCAACGGCGCGCTGAACGCCTATGTGGCGACGACGCCTGAAAAGGCGCGCGACATGGCAAAAGCCTCCGACGAACGCATCGCCGCCGGCAAGGCTGGCGAACTGGAAGGCGTTCCGCTTGGTGTGAAGGACCTTTTTGCCACCCGTGACGTGCACACGCAGGCGTGTTCGCATGTTCTCGATGGCTTCAAGCCGAAATATGAATCCACTGTCACCCAGAACCTCTGGGATCAGGGCGCGGTCATGCTCGGCAAGCTCAACATGGACGAATTCGCCATGGGCTCGTCCAATGAAAGCTCCTGGTATGGCCCGGCGATCAACCCGTGGCGGTCCAATGGTTCCGAGCAGAAGCTGGTGCCCGGCGGTTCTTCGGGCGGTTCCGCCGCAGCCGTTGCCGCGCATCTGTGCGCCGGCGCCACCGCAACCGACACCGGCGGCTCCATCCGCCAGCCGGCGGCTTTCACCGGCACCGTCGGCATCAAGCCCACCTATGGCCGCTGCTCGCGCTTCGGCATCGTCGCATATGCCTCTTCGCTCGATCAGGCCGGCCCGATCGCCCGTGACGTGCGCGACGCCGCCATTCTTTTGAAGACCATGGCGAGCGTGGATGCGAAAGACACGACCTCCGTCGACCTGCCGGTGCCGGATTATGAAAAGGCCATCGGCCAGTCGCTCAAGGGTCTGAAGATCGGTATTCCGAAGGAGTATCGCGTCGACGGCATGCCGGAAGAGATCGAAAAGCTCTGGGCCAAGGGCGTGGAATGGCTGCGCGATGCCGGTGCCGAGGTGGTCGATATTTCGCTGCCGCACACCAAATACGCGCTGCCCGCCTATTACATCGTCGCGCCGGCGGAGGCTTCGTCCAACCTTGCCCGTTATGACGGCGTCCGCTACGGCCTGCGCGTCGACGGCAAGGACATTGCCGACATGTACGAAAAGAGCCGCGCCGCCGGTTTCGGCAAGGAAGTGCAGCGCCGCATCATGGTCGGCACCTATGTGCTTTCGGCCGGTTATTACGACGCCTATTACCTGAAGGCGCAGAAGGTCCGTACCCTCATCAAGCGTGACTTCGAAAACGTCTTCCATGAGGGCGTCGACGCCATTCTGGCGCCGATCACCCCGTCTTCCGCCTTTGCTGTCGGTGACGAGGAACTCGCCTCCGATCCGGTGAAGATGTACCTGCAGGACGTCTTCACCATCACCGTCAACATGGCCGGTCTTCCGGGCCTTTCGGTGCCGGCCGGTCTTGACGGCAAGGGCCTGCCGCTCGGCCTGCAGCTCATCGGCAGGCCTTTCGAGGAAGAAACGCTGTTCAAGACGGCACACGCCATCGAGCAGGCAGCGGGCAAATTCACCCCCGCCAAGTGGTGGTGAGCAGCCTCAAGCTCAGACAGATGAACAAAGCCGACCGCGACGCGGTCGGCTTTGTCGGTTTTGCCGCCTGGCGTTCCGGTGAAGCCTTCGACGAAAGCTATCTCGATCCTGCCGTCATCGAGCGGGTGAGGGGTGAATTCGAGAATTTCGCCAAGTCTCCGACCGGTGATATCGCCGTTGCCGAAATCGATGGTATTGTCGTCGGCTGGGGCGCTTGCGACGCCGCGCCTCATCATATTTCCGATCTCTGGGTGGACCCGAACTGGCAGGGCAAGGGGATCGGCAAAGCCCTGATCCTTCATTTTCTCGACAGGATGCGCGCGCAAGGCCTGCCGTTTGCCACCATCGATACCCATGCCGGAAACCAGACCGCCATCGGTCTTTATGAGCGTTGCGGTTTTCAGATCGTCTGGCGCGGCATGGAATGGTCCGACATCATGAAGGTCGAGCTTGAAAAGGTGAAGCTGGAGCGCAGGCTCACACCATAATCCGGTTGATTACACCGCATTCGCCGGTTTGTATCGTGACGGGCGGCGGCGAGTGGGCCGCCGCCCTTTCTGTTATCGATTGTCCAGCTCACCCCGCACGAGTTCCAGACCGCGCATGGTGATGCGGTAGGGTTTGCCGCCGGAAGAGGCGATGGCTCTTTTCCGTTTCAGCTTGCGGAAGGTGAGGAGATCGAGACCGCTGAAAATCCAGCCGTCGCGCGTATAAAGCGCGAGTTTTTCGATTTTGCGGGCGTCGTCTCGAACGAGTTCAATTCTGCCGCCCTGGGCGAGCAGATGTAGAATGCGCTGTTCGGCGCGGGAAATGTCCATTTTTGGAAGTCCGGTCGGCGTCATATGGACGCGTGAAAGCAAATCCGGGTGCCGCTAAGGCAGCCGGCTCGGTTTCAGCATGGCCCGGCGCGCAATAAATTTGCGGGCAGGGCCTTTACCGGGACTCCGATTGAGCGAACATAAAAACTCCGTTCTTGCCGGTTCTGGTTAGCGGGCAAGACCGTCACGGTCAAGTCTGCTGCGCGCCCGGTAAAACCACACTGGCCGAATCGCGCCGCCGGTGTTCTAATTTCCGTGGCCATGGAGGGCGCGGCTTGATCGTCATTCGCAATGCGCATGAGCAGGAAGCGGAGGTTCTGGCGGCCATCGGCCTCAGGGCATGGCGACAGGCCACGATTGCGCTCGGCATAACCACGACGCTTTACGACAACGCAGCCAGCGCCTTTTCCAATTTCACGCGTTCCTCATGGCTTGCCATCCGCGTGGCGGAACTGGGCGGCACGGTTGCGGGATGGGCGGCGCGGGAACATTTCGACGACCGGATTTCCGATTTCTGGGTCGATCCGGATTTTCAGCGCCGGCGTGTCGGCACCCTGCTGCTTGCGGATATGGAACGGCTGATACGGGACAAGGGTTTTGACGCCATCCGGCTTGAAACCCATGCGCAGAACGAACCGGCCGTCGCGTTTTTCCGGCACCACGACTACAATGTCCGCTGGCTCTCGGTTTCCTACGCGCCGAAGCTCGACCGCGACGTCCAGTCGGTCGGCCTGCAGAAGCAACTGGTCGAAGCCGATAGCGGCCTTTACGGCACGGAATTCTGAGCGAGAGACATCAACCGCATCGGCCAGTCTGGCATGATTGCTAGGGATGCGACAAGGCCAGCCTGCAAGATCACGATGGATAGCAGGATGCTGCGGAATGGTTCCTTGCGCGTTTTGTGCCTGAGAAGATGCTGCGCCGAGATGGCTCCCACGCTGCCACCCAGGAAGGCCAGCCACAACAGGGTGCTTTCACGAATACGCCAGCCGCCATTCCTCGCCGCGTGCTTGTCCCACCAATAGACGAGAAAGACGAAAAGATTGAAGGCGATATAGATCAGGAAACAGAGAGCAATCGTCGTCATGACGTGAATTGAAATCGAGAAGCGTAAAAAACCCGTGTCCGGCGTGGCTGAAAACCCGGTGCGTCGTGTCACAGGGCGCAACATGTCTTGCGCCCGCGCGCCATATGTTCTACCCACCAGAGCCAAAGAACCCGTATATCGTGAGCTTCAGATGACCCTTGTAGACGTGCGCACCCCTGATCCGAAACGCTTCATTCCCGGCGCCACCGGCGATTGGGAAATCGTGATCGGCATGGAGGTCCATGCGCAGGTTCTCTCCAATTCCAAGCTGTTTTCCGGCGCATCCACCACCTTCGGCAATGCGCCGAACGCCAACGTGTCGCTGGTGGACGCCGCCATGCCCGGCATGCTCCCCGTCATCAACGAGGAATGCGTCAAGCAGGCGGTGCGCACCGGTCTCGGCCTGAAGGCGAAGATCAACAACCGTTCGATCTTCGACCGCAAGAACTATTTCTATCCGGACCTGCCGCAGGGCTACCAGATTTCGCAGTTCAAGGACCCGATCGTCGGTGAGGGCACCATCACCATTTCGCTCGGCCCGGACCGTCAGGGCAATTTCGAGGATATCGAGATCGGCATCGAGCGCCTGCATCTGGAGCAGGATGCCGGCAAGTCCATGCACGACCAGCATCCGACCATGTCCTTTGTGGACCTGAACCGTTCGGGCGTGGCGCTGATGGAAATCGTCTCCAAGCCGGACATGCGTTCGTCGGATGAGGCCAAGGCCTATCTCACCAAGCTGCGCTCCATCGTGCGTTATCTCGGCACCTGCGACGGCAACATGGACGAAGGCTCGATGCGCGCCGACGTCAACGTTTCCGTGCGTCGTCCGGGCGAAGGTTTCGGCACGCGCTGCGAGATCAAGAACGTCAACTCCATCCGCTTCGTCGGTCAGGCCATCGAATATGAAGCGCGCCGCCAGATTGCCATTCTGGAAGATGGCGGGGCCATCGATCAGGAAACCCGTCTGTTCGATCCCGGCAAGGGTGAGACGCGCTCCATGCGCTCCAAGGAAGACGCGCATGACTATCGTTATTTCCCCGATCCGGATTTGCTGCCGCTCGAATTCGACGATGCTTTCGTGGAAGCGCTGAAGGTCGATCTGCCGGAACTGCCTGATGACAAGAAGGCCCGTTTCGTCGCCGATCTTGGCCTGTCGGTCTATGACGCCTCGATCCTCGTGTCGGAAAAGGCGATTGCCGACTATTACGAAGCCGTTGCCGCCGGCCGCGATGCGAAGGCCGCCGCCAACTGGGTCATCAATGATCTGCTCGGCGCGCTCAACAAATCCGGCAAGGATATCGAGACGACGCCGGTTTCGCCGGAACAGCTCGGCGGAATCATCGATCTCATCAAGGCGGAAACCATTTCCGGCAAGATCGCCAAGGACCTGTTCGAGATCGTCTGGAACGAGGGCGGTAATCCCGCTGAGATCGTCGAGGCGCGCGGCATGAAGCAGGTGACGGACACCGGCGCCATCGAAAAGGCCGTGGACGAGATCATTGCCGCAAACCCCGATCAGGTCGAGAAGGTCAAGGCAAAGCCGACGCTTGCCGGCTGGTTCGTCGGTCAGGTGATGAAGGCGACGGGCGGCAAGGCCAACCCGCAGGCGGTGCAGGCGCTGGTGAAGGCCAAGCTCGGTATCGAAGAAGAGTAAACACCTCTCCTCCGTCATCCTCGGGCTTGACCCGAGGATCTAACGACCCACTACGTCAAACGTGTTTAGATCCTCGGGACAAGCCCGAGGATGACGGCGAGTGCGGGGGGCTGATATCGTTTTGCCGGGATCAATACCCGGCATTTCTGTTTTTAGACGGAGTCCAGACATGTTTTTCATCCGCACAGCCAGTCTGCGTGACATCGAGCCGGTCAGGGCCTTGCTCGCTGAAACCTGGCACGCCACCTATGATGCGATCTACGGCGTCGACAAGGTGAATCAGTTGATCCTCGCATGGCATTCGCCGCAGGCCATGAAAGACCGCGTTGAGAAAAAGGGCGGCGAGTTTCTGGTGGCTGATGACGGCAAGCGCATCGGCGGCATGGCCTATGGTTCGATGTCCGCCAAGATGGCGAAGACGGCCCTGCTGCACCAGCTTTATGTGGCCCCGGAATTTCAGCGTCAGGGTGTCGGGCGTGATCTCTTCGCCGAACTCGAAACCTGCTTTCCGGATGCGGAAATCATGCGTCTTGAGGTCGAGCCTAAAAATACTGTCGCAATCGCCTTTTATGAAGGCGTCGGATTTGTCGAGGTGGACCGAATCGAGCGCATGGCGGGCATCGAGGATCTGCCCGGCATCGTTATGGAAAAGAGCCTGACCCGATGAATGCGACATTACAGAAGCTGATAATCCGCACGGCGCGCGAAGACGATCTTCCGGCTCTCGCGGCCATTTTTGCCGCCGACGAGATCGGCGGCCACGGTGACACCACCGACGAATCGGCGCAGCCCGATTATCTCGCGGCCTTCCGCGCCATCGAGGCATCGCCGAGCGAAACGCTTTATGTGGCCGAACTGGATGGCGAAGTGGTCGGCACCTTCCAGACTGCCATTCTGACCAAGCTCGTCGGGCGAGGGGCAAAGTCGATGGTGATCGAGGCGGTGCAGACCCGCGCCGACATGCGCGGTCGTGGCATCGGCGCGGTGATGATCAATCATTGCCTCGAAGAGGCCCGCCGCCAGGGTCTGAATGCCGCGCAGCTCACCTCCAACATGGCCCGGCTGGATGCGCACCGCTTCTATGAGCGACTGGGTTTCGAGAAGCGGCATCTGGGCTTCAGGATGAAGCTGAAATAGCACGGATATAGCTCGAAATGCTGGACAATTGCCGTGAGGGGCGGCATAAGCATGTCTTGTGCCGTGCACGGAAAATCGCTGCGGCGCATTCAAGCCCGAGGAACGTAGAATGAAGACTCTCCTGACGCAAATCTTCACCTGGTGGAATGGCCAGACGATCGGAACGCGGTTTCACACCTGGCGCTTCGGCAAGAAGGTAGGGCAGGACGAGCTGGGCAACACCTATTATGAAGGCGGCACCACCTCCTGGGGCATGCCGCGCCGCTGGGTAATCTACAACGGTTACGCTGAAGCGTCGGCCATTCCGCCCGGCTGGCATGGCTGGATGCACTACCGCACCGACGTGCCGCCGAGCCAGGAAAGCTATGTGGCGCGCGACTGGCAGAAACCGCACCAGCCGAACCTCACCGGTTCGTCCAAGGCCTATCGTCCTCAGGGGTCGCTGGCCGTGGCCGGCGAGCGCCCGCGCGTGACGGGCGACTACGACGCCTGGACCCCCGGCAACTAAGCTCTTGTGATGCGCGGTGTTGTGCAAAACACCGCGCTTGCATCCGGCCTCACCGGTTTTTGCCACATTCCGCCCTTAGGCGTTGATCCGGTCGGCGTCGCGACACAGGCAAACTTTGGAGACACATCGTATGAGGAAATTCACGCGGGATCGTTCTTTGCGTGCGCTGACAGTGTCGCTGTTTGCGGCGGTCTCTGCTGTCCTCCTCGTGTCACCCGTCTCCGCCGCCCGTCTGGAAAACCGCGTTGCGGTGTTTTCCGGCATCGACAAGATCACTGGCCGCATCACCTCCTTCGATGTTTATATCGATGAGACGGTGCAGTTCGGCGCGCTGCAGGTGACACCGAAGGTCTGTTATTCCCGCGACCAGACGGAAACCCAGAAGATCGACGCTTTTGTCGAGGTCGATGAAATCACGCTCGACCGCAAGATCAAGCGGATTTTCACAGGCTGGATGTTCGCCGACAGCCCCGGCCTTAACGCCGTGGAACACCCGATCTACGACGTGTGGCTGACAGGCTGCAAGCAGGACTCGGACGTTCCTGCTCCCTCTACGGCAAGCAATTGAGCTGGAGCGTTTCCAGTAAAGGTGCGTAGCGGTTTTACGTCCTGAAAATGCGGAAAACAAAAGGATGGCGCACGTCCGACGATTGCGTTTGGATCGGACGTGCTCTGACGTGAATTTTCAAAATTGCAGGCTTGGCCGATTGACGGCGAGGTCGAGCATTTTTGCATAGTCCTGCTTCGGCACGTCTATGGCGCCGAATGTCTTCAGATGCTCGGTGGTGAATTGGGTGTCGAGCAGCACGAAACCCTGCGCCCTCAGCCTTTCCACCAGATGCACGAGGCAAATCTTGGACGCATTGGTGCGGCGGGAAAACATGCTTTCGCCAAAGAAGGCGGCACCCAGCGAGACACCGTAGAGCCCGCCGACAAGTTCCTTGCCTTCCCATGCCTCGACGCTGTGGGCATGGCCGATCTGGTGCAACTCGGTATAAAGCCTGCGAATGGTGGCGTTGATCCAGGTGCTCGGCCTGTCCGGTGCCTCCGCCGCACATCCGGCCATGACAGCTTCGAAGGCAGTGTTGAAGCGTATGTCGAAGGGCTTCCTGCGCATCGCCTTGGCGAGGCTTCTGGAAACGTGAAAATCGTCAAGCGGGATGATCCCCCGAATTTCCGGCTCGACCCAGAAAAGCTCCGGATCGTCTGCCGAATCGGCCATGGGGAACAGGCCGGCGGAATAGGCGCGCAGCAGGATATCGACCGTTATGCCGTTATTTCTGCTGCGCCGCCCAACCATATCGTCTTAGTGAGACGCGTCACCGGCCAGATATTTTTCCAGCCAGTGAATATCGTAATCGCCGTTCAGAATATCCTCGTTCTGGAGAAGGTCCTGGAAAAGCGGCAGCGTGGTCTTGATGCCGTCGACGACGAACTCGTCCAGCGCCCGACGCAGGCGGCGGATGCACTCGTCACGGTCGCGGCCGTGAACGATCAGCTTGCCGATCATGCTGTCGTAATAGGGCGGGATCTTGTAGCCCTGATAGGCGCCCGAATCGACGCGCACGCCAAGGCCGCCCGGCGTATGGAAATAGGTCAGCGTGCCGGGCGAGGGCACGAAGGTGCGTGGGTCCTCGGCATTGATTCGGCATTCGATGGCATGGCCATGGAACTCGATATCATCCTGTGTGACCGACAGGCCCTGGCCGGAGGCAACCCGGATCTGTTCCTGCACGAGATCCATGCCGGTGATCGCTTCCGTGACCGGATGCTCCACCTGCAGACGGGTGTTCATTTCAATGAAATAGAACTCGCCGTTTTCATAAAGGAACTCGATGGTGCCGGCGCCGCGATATTTCAGCTTGCGCATGGCGCTGGCGCAAATCTCGCCGATCTTCATGCGCTGTTCGACGGTCAGTGCCGGCGAATTGGCTTCTTCCAGCACCTTCTGGTGACGGCGCTGCAACGAGCAATCGCGCTCTCCAAGGTGAACGGCATTGCCTTCGCCATCGCCGAAAACCTGCACTTCGATATGGCGCGGTTTGCCGAGGTATTTTTCCATGTAGACGGCGTCGTTGCCGAAGGCTGCCGCCGCTTCGGAACGGGCAGTCGCAACGGCCTCTTCCAGATCGGCCTCGGTCTTCGCCACCTTCATGCCGCGACCACCGCCACCCGCCGTCGCCTTGATGAGGACCGGGAAACCGATCGTCCGGGCGATTTCAAGGGCGTTTTCAGGTTTTACCTCGCCATCGGAGCCGGGAACCACGGGAATGCCGAGTTCCTGTGCCGTCTGCTTGGCGGTGATCTTGTCGCCCATGATGCGGATATGTTCGGCGGTCGGCCCGATGAAGGTGATGCCGTGCGCGTCGAGAATATCGGCGAACTTGGCGTTTTCCGACAGGAAGCCGTAACCGGGGTGAACGGCGTCCGCACCGGTGATTTCGCAGGCCGCAACGATCTGGTGGATGTTGAGGTAGCTGTCACGCGAGGGCGGCGGGCCGATGCACACGCTTTCGTCGGCAAGGCGCACATGCATCGCATCCGCATCCGCCGTGGAATGTACGGCGACGGTTGGAATGCCAAGCTCCTTGGCGGCGCGCAGGACGCGTAGCGCAATCTCGCCGCGGTTGGCTATGAGGATCTTCGAAACCATGCTGAACCGCCTTTATTCGATGACCACGAGGGCTTCGCCATACTCCACGGGCTGTGCGTCGTTGACGATGATTTCCACCACCTTGCCCGACTTCGGCGCCGGAATCTGGTTCATGGTCTTCATGGCCTCGACGATGAGAAGCGTCTGGCCTTCCTTGACCGTCGCGCCGACTTCGATGAAGGGGCGGGCGCCCGGGGCCGGAGACAGGTAAACCGTACCGACCATCGGCGAGGACACGGTGTTGGCCGGGTTGCGGGCCGGGCCGGCGGCCGCAGGTGCTGCCGGCGCTGCGATTGCCGGCGCAGCGACAGGAGCTGCTGCCGGTGCAGGCGCATAAGCTGCGGGAGCCGCGGCATAGACCGTGGCGGCGGGCGCGGCGCGGGAAACGCGGATACGCAGGTCGTCCTGCTCCACTTCGATTTCCGAAAGGTCGGTATCGTTGAGGATATTCGCGAGTTCGCGGATCAGTTCCTTGTCGATACCCTGTTTCTTTTCAGACATGACAAACCCTATTCTTTGTTTCTTTTTATGCCGTGATGTTTTTCAGCGCGTGAAGCGCCATGATATATCCGTATGGCCCGAAACCGCAGACCATGCCCTTCGCCGCCGGTGATACCATCGATTTGTGACGGAACTCTTCGCGGGCGTGGATGTTGGAAATGTGCACTTCCACGACAGGCGTGGAAATCGCACGGATAGCGTCGTGCAACGCGATAGAGGTATGGCTGTAAGCACCGGGATTGATGACGACACCTGCCGCCCTCTCTCCCGCCTCATGCAACCAGTCCACGAGCACGCCTTCGTGGTTGGACTGGCGGAATTCCACTGCGAAACCGAGATCGGCACCGGCTTGAAGACAATCATTCTCGATGTCCTTCAGCGTCTTGCCACCATAGATACCCGGTTCCCTTTTTCCCAGCATGTTGAGATTGGGGCCGTTGATGACGATGATGATGTTGCTCATTCACGTTTCCATAAGAAAATCAGCGACAGCTATAGACTGCGCAGCGGTCAAGGAAAAGCCCCCGCAAGCCGTAAAGCGCCGGCTTTGCCGGCATCTCACAGGGAATGTGGGGGCTTTTTAGGCAATCAGGAGCAGGTGGCTTTTCCGCAGCTGCGCATATTGGCGATTTTTTCCTTCAGCGGGTCCGCCCCGACCGCACCGAAAACCGCCTCGTCGCCGACGATATAGGAGGGTGTGCCGGTGATGCCGAGGCTGGTTGCCAGCTTGTAGGTTTCCTGCACCTGCTCGTCATTGGGATTTTCAGCCATAGATTTGCGGATGTCGGCTTCCTTCAAACCAAGCGAGGTGGCGACTTCCATGGCGCTGTCTTCATTCGCTCGTCCACGGCCGCCGAGCAGGGTGCGCTGGAATTCGGGGTACTTGGCCGGCGCAAGCAGCTTCACGGCGTTGGAAACGCGGTGCGCGGCGACCGATTCCGGTCCGAGGATGGGGAATTCCTTGAGGACGACCCGTACCTTCTTGTCGCTCTTCAGGATATTGTCCATGTCGCC